>QHZW01000069.1:0-6101 GCA_003224815.1 Acidobacteriota bacterium
GTTCCGTTCGCTTGCGCATTGATCTCATTCTGTGGGTCGTATCCTTTTTCCACCGTTTGGTAGAAAGCGGCCCCAGTAAAGACCTCGAACGGGAACAACGAGCTTGAGTTATAGATCGAGTTCGCACCCTGCCAGTACGCGACAACCGAGTGCTGGTTGAGCAAGTTGATCGCGGTTGCCTGGAACGTGAGCACTTGATGCTCATTGTTCTTATTCACCTTGATCGAATGGCTGAGGTTGAAGTCCGTCTGGGTGAACCACGGCGTGCGACGGGTATAGGGTGCGCCGATGGTTACATTTCCAGCTGAGTCAGTGTTGAAATTAGCCCACTTTCCGCGCCCGAAGATGTAGGCCGCCTCAATGGGTTCATTACAACATGCTAATCCCAGATCTGAGTACGCAGTTACCGGTGTGCCCTGATAGGCGGCCTGGAACAAACCGAAGGTTGTCGTTCCGCCCATCCAATGCAACTCATAATATACATTGCCTTTAAATGCGCTCGGTCGGTCTGTGGGTAAGGGTCCGTTTGAGGAATCACCTTGGGTATTGAAGAAGGTGAACGGCTCGTCGAATGAGCGGGTCGTATCCGGTGAGGCGCGTCCCACAATGCCACCGTCGGACTGGTCAGTGGTGGTCAGGCCAGTATAGTTGCCCCGGAGGCTGCTATAGGTATAACTAAAAGAGCCTGCCCAGCCGTGGCTCGTACCCTTTGTGAGTCGCAACTCTACCCCGTCATAATTTCGAATTGCCTTTTGGATCGGTGGGCAGGAAGGACAGGTTCCGAACCCACTGGGATCGAACGCGAAGTTCGGGATGCCGTATGCCGAGCCTAGTGATCCTAGATAATTGGCATATCCATCGATAGTTCTGTTTACGCCCTCGCCGGGGTTGACAATGGTGTACATCTCGAAGTTCGTCGGATCCGCAAGCGATGCATCCTCAATTACGTGGTCGAGACGGCGCCGATCCCAGCGAGCTTCGAACGCCCAGTCCTTTGCGATCTGGTAATCGATGCCGAACACGGCTTCGTGTTGGCGGTAGGGCTTAACACCATGAGCGACTGGCTCCCATGGGCGCAGGTTCACGTTTTCAATCAAGGAAATACCCGTTCCCGCGTCCGTCATGGATGGCGGCGGCGTCGTTCCGCCAACGAAATTGGCTCCCTGTGTGGGAGGCCCATTGGGGCAAGCCCGGTTGTTAGCAAAGGCCACGCTGATATCTGAGTTCGTAAAACCTGAACTCGAGTTAGGCCCCAGAGGATACGTACACTGCTCGAATGCTTGCGCTCCCCATGAGGTTTGTGCGAGCAGCAACTTCATGACGTCGTTGACTACGCCGTAGCTGCCGAACACCTTCATCTTCCCGCTGGCAGGGCCCCAGGCGAAGCCTAAGCGAGGTTCAATTTTGTCGCTCCAAGGGAAGTTGATTGACGCCGGAGGAACTACGCCCGGCTGTTGCAAGCCGCTCGGTACAGGTAAGTTCTCTTTTTCGACCCGAATACCGAGATTAAGAGTCAGCCCACGACCCACGGTCCATGAATCTTGCGCAAAGAAAGCGTGGTTCCAATCGATGGCTGGCTTGGGTAAGATGGTCGCAAAATCTGTTATTGTGACGTACCCGTACTGGCCGGCACAATTCCCCCATTCCGCTATAAGCAACCCACAATTCGTACCCCCGTTAGTAGTGGAAGCAGAATAGCTCTGTTGTGACCCAGGGAAGACATCGACAAATGGTACGTTGCCGTTTTGGTTTACTACATTAGAGAGGCGGTTTAGCTGATAGCCGAATTTAAAATTGTGGGTTCCGCCCCAGCCGCTCTTAAAAAACGCGACGTCCTGATTAAACTGGTAGTGCTTGCTCGCATTAACCAGAGTGTAGCTTTGATCATAAGGCGCAGTAGCAAAGCCGACGCTCTGCTGCAACCCGCTGGGAAGCGGACTACCGCCATTGTCGGATCCTCCAATGCCACTTGCATCCCATGAGAGATCAGCAGCTGTCGTGGGCCATCCAAAGTCATGATAGTTGGTGAAGAAGTATCCGAAACGCGTCGTAGATACGACCTTCGGATTGATCGTGATATCCGCGCCGACATTGTAAGTCGAGTTCGGCTGAGAATAGCCATAGGCGTGAGAATACTGGGCCAATGGATCAAGAACGGTTATCGACGTGTTTAGGAGATTCTGCCCAGGTTGTGGATCTCTTATGGGCAGGGAATTTCCATTCAGACGTTCGTACTGATACAGCCACGAGCCGAAAACGCGTATCTTCTGCGTCAGACTGGCGTCGAGGCGGGCAGTGGTGTAATAAAGCTTGTCCTCTTGCTTAAAAGTGTGCTTTCCCAAAGCTGTGTTTATGCATTGTGGGGCGACCGCCGGATCGGAACAAATAGATGGATTGAAATTAATACTTCGTGAGATTGAGTCAAGAAAAGGCGCGAATCCCATGAAAAACCAAAGCCGGTCTTTTTTGATGGGGCCACCAAAAGTAAATCCGGGTTGAAGTGTCCGGAGACCGTCCTTCCTGCGAGTGTATTCCTGGGAGGCGTCTTCACCGTCCGGACCTAAATTACCAAGAGGGTCGTATCGCAGAGTATTGTTGGGAGAGCCATTCAGCGCATCGCCTCCATAGGTCAGGAATCCGCTGCCGTGATACCCGTTACTACCCTTCTTCATGATTACATTGATCACGCCACCCAGGGCGCCGCCGTGCTCGGCTTCAATGCCAGAAGTCTTTATTTGCACTTCCTGAATGAACTCAAACGGGACGTTAGCGTTTGAGTATCCTGCGGAGATGTTTTCCGTGTCTTGGCCTTCTACCAAGTAGGCGCTCTCGGAATCAGCGGCGCCACCGATCGAGTAGCCAATAGAGTTGCCATTGCCGCTGCTACCTGGCAATGCGCCCCCTCCCGTCCCCCCGCCGATGAGCTGACTGCCAGCAAGGGGTTCGTTGCGGGCCATAGGTGCGAACTGGATCATCGATTGGAACGAGTAGCCGTGAGGGGCGTTACTGATCATGTCCTCGGTTACATTCGTCTGGTTAGTGCTCGACGTCACATCTACCAAGGGAGCTGCGCCGCTAACTTCAACTACGGTTTCGGTCTTGCCGACCTGTAGCGCAATATCAACACTCGGGAGACGTCCGAGCTCGAGAGCCAAGCCTTCTCGCTTGTAAGTGGCAAAGCCTTCGGCCTTCACCGTGACGGAATAGCTACCCGGGGGCAGATTCGCAAAGCGATAGTATCCGTTGCCATCTGTTTTGGCGCTCTTCTCGCCTACCAGCGCACCGCTGCTAACCGTCACTGTGGCATTGGCAACGACGGCGCCCGAGGGGTCTTTCACTGTGCCTTGCAGACCAGCGGTAGTTTCTTGCGCGAACACCGCGACGGCAAATAGCAAAAGAGCGCCGATTTGAATCAGCGCTACCAACCATCCCCGAAACTTATTCATGGAATCCTCCCGCATTGCGGTTTTCTCCTAACCTGAAAGTGCTCGTTATGATTTCCTGAGAGTTGGGCGATCTTCAACCCAAACTACTTCTTGACAGCAATTGTGCAACTCTCATTCCAACACCGTGTAAAGGTTTGTAAACGACGTGAGACTTACAAATCAGCAACTTACAGGTGATATGGATTAACTATTTGTGATCAAGATTCCACAAATGGGATCCGGGGGTTGAACGTATATGAAAATGTGAATTGCGGAATGATCAAGAGCTGCACGGTTTGAACGCTTTCGAGCTCTGTGTTTGAACGCCTTTCGAGCCCTGTGACATTCGGGAAATTGCGAAGCAGGACAACAGCAACTTGGAAACAAAAAGCGGGAGCCCGAAGGCTCCCGCGAACTGTTTAGGGCTGGTTTAAAAGTTAAATTTGGCGACCAAAACCATCTGGCGTGGATGATTGGTGAAAACCGTTTCAGGATGGTTAAGTGTCGAACTGCTGCGAATTTCCATCGTCAGGACATTTGTTCCCGTAAAGCTCAGTGGGGCGACGTCGCTGATGTAACCGGGCAGGTACTGGGCGTGATTGAAGAGGTTCGAAGCCTGCGCCGAGAATTCCACTGACGTGTGTTCGGTGAAGTTGACCCGCTTCAAAATTGCAAAATCAAAGTTGTTGGTGTGCGGCAACGCTAGGTTATTACGGCGCGTGTTGGCAAGGGCACCCTCGCCAGCAACGATAAACCGCGCAGTGGGATCTACAGCCTGGTACGCGACAATCTGGCCGTTCTTCGGACCGCTCTGTGCAGTCAGCGCGATCACGTCGGACCCAGTACCCGGCCGCCCTGCTGCGTTGAAGATTGCACGGTCGCCCGCAGTGTCGCCATTCAAATTGGCATCACTTCCGCTCAGCACGGTCGCATACTCTGGCGACTGGAAGGTGTAGCTCGGGGCGAATTCCCAATTGCCGATAATATTCTTGGCAAACCAGTTACTGCCATTCTTGAAGAAAGGCAGGTTGTAAATCCCCGCCAAGGTTAGTCGGTGGCGTCTATCGAGCGCCGAGTCGCTGTAATCACACTTCATGCAGCGAGAGTCTTGAGGTCTCCGAGGCGTGATGTAGGTCGAAAAAACTTCGGCGGTTGAGTTGTCGATGTTGTGACTCCAAGTCCATGCTGCTTGGAACTGAAAGTCATTCGTAAGATTTCGTGTTACTTGCGTCTGTAGTCCGTTATACCTCGAGCCGCCGCCGCTGGTCCAAGCAGTAACGTTGCTCAGGAAATCGTTGTTGAGGTATGCGGGAATGTAGTTCGCCCCGGCCGTTTTCGCATTCTCTAGGTCATCCACAGAGACTGGCAAAGCATCGAGCGTCGCTTGCGATGGTGCATTGATGTAGGTCGGCAAGGAGAAGCTTGGCGTGACCACCGGCTGGCGGTTAATGCGATCCTGCACAGGAAGGTGAATCCCCCGCGTCCCAACGTACCGAACTTCAACAACATATTTACTGGCGAATATGTGCTGTAAGCTGAGATTCCAGGTTTCGCTATAAGGCAAAATCTGATCGGGAACGAAGCCGCCGGTGCTTTGGCGAGCTAAAACCGGATCGGTTATGGGAGGTATCACGGCGTTAAACGGCAAGCCTCCGCCGGCCAAGAATCCTGTATTGCTCCAGTGGCAACTACTGGTCTGAGTTCCAGGTGCATCGCAGGTTTGCTGCACTTGCGGAGGTGCTGACAGCAACCCGAGGTTGTCAAACAATACATCGTATGCGAGCGCGTATCCCCCGCGAACTGATGTGTTCTGAGTCGGTGACCATGCAAAGCCGACTCTAGGCGCGAAGTTCTTCTTCTGTGGCTTCGGAACTCCAAACGTGATCAGTCCGGGGACGTTTGAAATTGCATTGAGCGGCTGCCACTGTCTCTCCGATAAAGGCACTTGTGTGAACTCGTATCGCAACCCACCGTTAATCGTTAGGTTGTGCCGAATATGCCATTCATCGTTCGCATAGGCGTAAATGGCGTTTTGATTCCCGTAATACGTGGCAGACCCCAGAGAACGCTCAGCCAGGAAGTCCGGCACCTGGTCTGTGAAATAACCGTCAAACGTCGTGTAGTCGTAATCACCACGCTGCCGTTGAGTGAAACCCTGCGGAGTGATGTATTCGCGATACTCTCCGCCAAATTTAAAAGTGTGCTTACCCTTTACCCAGCTTAAGTTGTCGACAACCTGATACGTATTTTGAACTGCAAACTGAGGAGCATTCGGGTCAGCTCCCAACTGAATACCGACACTTTCACCAATGCCAACGAGTAAATTCGGATATTGATCCAAACCGGTGAATGAAAATTTCCCAGCATCGTAGTACTGCGTAAAACGATTGAACCCAAGGCGAAATTCGTTCGTCAGATTTGGAGTGAAGGTGTGATACTCGCCCAAGGTGAAAAGGTGAAAGCGTTGGGGAAGTATCGTCCAGAACGCAGGGAGAGAATAGCCCTGTCCGTTGTCGCCCAGGTTGTCGGTCTGATTATTTTTTGAGTACGCGTAGCGAACCCTCAACTGATCGCTCGACGAAATGTTCCAGTCAACAGACTCCACTGCCGTGAGCCAATTGTTGTAATTCGCCCCGGAAAAACCTACTGCGCCTATCGCTACTGGTGTCCCACCCA
>QHZW01000069.1:6117-6858 GCA_003224815.1 Acidobacteriota bacterium
AAATTCCTGAACGTTCGTAGCATTGACGCTCGGGATCGTACCAAGAGTGGCATAACCGGCAGCAGTCGGCGCACACGCGGCCATCGAGGAGGTATTACCGATTGCGTTGTAGTCTAAGTTCGTGAAAAAGAATAGCTTATTCTTGACGATGGGACCACCAACTTGGCCACCGTATCTATTATTGTCGTAACGAGTGTTGAAAGGCCTGATGCCTTGAGCAAGCTGCGCGGCTGCGGTCGTTGAATCCTGCGCGTTCAGATTGCGGTTCTGGAAATACTCGTAAACACGACCGTGAAATGAGTTTCCACCGCTTTTAATTGTCTGATTGAACTGCCCTCCTGAAGAGTGCCCGAACTCCGGAGCGAACTGGTTTTGCAGCACCGTAAACTGGTCTACCGCGTCGTTAGGCAATTGCAAGAGAGGCCCGGTTACACCCTTGTTGTTGTTGTCAACACCCTCAACCGTAAAGTTGTTGTTGCGGGGACGCTGGCCAGAGATGGAGGGGCCGGTGCCGAGGCCAATTCCACCGCTTGGGGTCACCCCGGCATCAAGGAGCGAAAGATTAATGACACCACTACCGCGGTTCCCGCCGGCAGAAGTCAAGGGCGAGTCCGCAATTTGGAGGCTATTGTAGATGGTCTGGATCTGAGGAGTGGTGGTATCTAGCGTAGCAGCAAGGCCGCTCACCTCAATAGTTTCGCTGGCCGCACCTGGCACCATTGTCAGATTTCGCGTTCCTGT
>QHZW01000070.1 GCA_003224815.1 Acidobacteriota bacterium
TGGCGTCGAGAAACGTTTGCTGCTGGGCGACGTCGAGGCCTGATGCGGCCCCTCCGGTGTGGCGGTTCTCGACTAGTTTCAGTCCCGCTTGTTCGAAATCGATCGCCTTCCGCACAACGGCCATTTCGGCATCGAGCTCGCGCAGCTGAAAGAAATCTCCCGCGACTTCAGCGCTGACGATCATTCGAACGTTTTCTAGATCTGCAGCGGAAGCCTGGTATGCAGCGTTTGCGGCGAGCACGTTGTTGCGAACACGTCCGAAGAGGTCGATCTCGTAGTTGAGATTGAATGGGACCTGAAAGGTGTTCTCTGTATCAGGGCGAGGCGAAACAATCGAGCCTAGTGTCGGCCGATTTCCGGAAACACGCTGGCGAGCAGCGGAAACTCCGCCGTTGATCTGAGGATACAAATCGGCAGAGGTGATCTGCGCGAAAGAGCGCGCTTCTGCGAGCCGCGCCACGGCCGCCTTGAGCGTCTGGTTACTGGTGATGGCACGCTCTTCGTATTGATTCAGTTCCGCGTCATTGAAGAGAGTCCACCACGCGCCTTTTGGGATGGAGTCGCCCGGATTGGCGAGCTGCCAGGGCGCGGGCGCCTGCCAATTCTGCGGGACCGTGATTTCAGGCTTCTGATACTTTGGGTCGCCAGCAAATGCCGCCGTCGAAACCAGCAATAGGATGGAGCAGCCGAACTTCACTTTGCACCAGCCTGCTTGACGGAAACCTTTTCACCGCTTTCAAGCGAGTCGGCAGGATTGAGCACCAGCAAATCTGAAGCTTCAACCCCACTGAGCACCTCAACCTCTCGGCCATAATCGCGACCGATGGACACAGGTTTGAGCTGCACTTGTCCGTTTGCGTCCACGACTGCGGCGCGAATTCCCTCCGCACGGAATAACAGTGCGTTAACTGGAACTGAAAGTAGGGGGACCTGGACGTTTAATGCAAAATGCACCTGAGCATAGGCTCCGGGGAGCAATTCGCCCTTGGGATTTGGAACGTCAATCTCCGTCAGCAGGGTGCGAGTCGCGGGATCGATGGATTCGGCCGTGCGGACGACGTTTCCGGAAAATTCTTTTCCTGAAACCGAAGCGAGTTCGATTTTTGATTTCACACCCGGACGCACGGACGGTGCGTAAATCTCCGGGACATTCACGTACACGCGAATGGGATCGATGCGAGCAACGTTGAAGAGCTGCTGATTCGGGCCGTTGTTGCCGGCATTGATGAGCGCGCCGATATCAATGTTGCGCCTGGTGAGCACGCCCGAGAATGGGGCGTAAATATGTTTAAAGGATTCGAGCTGCTCAAGCCTGTGAACGTTCGCTTCGGCGGCTGCCAGGTTGGCCTTGGCTTGGGTAAAGCTGCTGGATCGCTCATCAGTTTCCTGCTGCGCGACAGCGTCCATTTTTTGCAGACTTTCCCAACGCTTGGCGGATGACTGAGCAATCTGCAGCTGCGCCGTGGACTGATCGCGTGCGGCGCGCGCCTGCAGGAGTTCCTGATCGATTTCCGGGGTCTCGATATCGGCCAGCAATTCGCCCTGATGAACGGAGCTGCCGATATCCTTGTACCACTTCTTCAAGTAACCGTTGGTGCGTGCGTAAATTGGGGACTCTGTGAACGCCTGAAGTGTCGAAGGCAACACCAGTTCTTCCTGCGGAGGCTCGGCCTTGGGATGGACGACCGAAACGGTCGCGACCGCCAGCGCCTCAGTCTCGTTGGCGAGAGCCTTGCGCTCACTGAAGCGCGTCATCAGGCCAATGACGGCTGTGAAGAGAAACACAATACCCAAAGCGATGGCAATCAAGTACCCGCGATGCTTGCGTGGGCGTGGAGACTGCGACGCCTGCCGGTTCGGGCCTGATTGCACTTCAACATCTTCGGTATCGATCACGCGACCATTCATAAAAGAGTATTAACTCCGTTTTCTCTAAACAAAACTCATCCTTCCAACCGCTGAAGGTCTCTGTGGTCTCTAGGTTCGCGGACCAGTGCGCGATGCGCGGCCCGCTCGGCAAGCCATCCGTGGAAAATACTGAATACGACCGGCACGAACAATAGCGTAGCGACGGTTGCAAATAGCAGGCCGCCGATAACAGCGCGTCCGAGTGGGGCATTCTGTTCGCCTCCTTCACCGAGTCCCATTGCCATAGGCAGCATGCCGATGATCATGGCCAATCGCGCGCAAATGAGATCAGCAAAATGCTGTTCGAAGTTGCCACGCCCATGCACATAACCGCGCCGGTCAGCGCGGGAACGCTGAGCGTGGTGTGCGTAATAAACAGCATCCAGCATATTCCTGCTAATGCGCCGGGCAAAGCAGTGATGATGATGAACGGATCAAGCCACGATTGAAAATTGACCACGATCAGCAGGTAAACGAGAACGATAGACATTATCAGGCCGAGCGCGAGGCCCTCGAACGAGGAGGTCATGGTTTCAACCTGCCCAACGACATTGAGTTGTGTGCCGCGCGGCAAATGATTCCGGAAGCCATCAAGTATTTTGTTGGCATCATCGGAGACTCCTCCGAGATCGCGGCCATCAACACTGGCGTAAACATCAACAGTCGGCAGAATGTTGTAGTGACTAATGACGGCAGGAGTCGTGGTCGGCTTGACAGAGGCCAGATTCGAGAGCAACTGGGGCGCGGCGTTCGTACTCCCACTGATCTGCGTATTCATCAACGCCTGCATGGAGTCCATCTTGTACTGCGGGGTCATGACGGCGAGCGGATAGCTCACACCGTTTTTTGGATCAAGGAAAAAAGTGGGACTCGTCTGGAAACTTGAACTGAGCGTTACCAGAACATTGGTGGCGACATCCCTTTCACTGAGACCCACTTGTTGGGCGCGCACGCGGTCCACATCGAGTTGAAGCGTTGGGTCGTTCATCAACTGCTGCACGTGAACGTCAACGGCACCGGGAACATGGCGCAGCTTATTTGCGATCTGCTGCGCGACGAGATAATTCTGATCGTAGTTCGGTCCATTCAGTTGAACATCAATCGGCGAGGGCAAACCGAAATTGAGAATCTGGCTGACTATGTCGGCCGGCTGGAAGAAAAATTCCACGCCGGGAAATTGTCGAGGCAGGGTGCGGCGCAGGAGTTGGGTATATTCGTCGGTCGGCTTGTGCCCCTTTGAGAGGTTCACAAGAATTTCGGCGTCCGAGGTTCCAATCGTGCCGGAGTTGCTATACGAGGTGTTAATACCGCTGTAAGGCAGCCCAATGTTGTCCACGATCGTGGTGACTTCTTTCCTGGGGACCTGACGCCGGATTTCCTGCTCGATCTGATCGACCAGGCGCGCCGTTTCTTCGATTCTCAAACCTGCGCGCGCACGTACGTGAAGGCGCATCTGCCCGGAATCAACGCTCGGAAAGAAGTCGCGACCAAGAAAAAAGACCAGACCTCCGGAAATAATGCAGAATGCCAGGAATATGCTGACGAAAACCGCCCGATGTTGCATCACGCCTTCGAGAGTATTGCAATATGCGCGGCGGAAGCGCTCGAACTGATGTTCAAAGCCCCGCTGGAAACGGCTGAAAACGTTGCTGGGAGGCTTGTGCGAATCGTCCTCATGGCCACGCAGTAAATACATCACAAGAGTTGGGATGAGGGTCCGCGAGAACAGGTACGAAGCCAACATGGCGAATACAACGGCTTCGGCAAGGGGCACGAAGAGATAACGCGCGACTCCGGTCAGGAAAAACATCGGCACGAACACGATGCATATGCAGAGAGTAGAAACCAGTGCGGGTACGGCGATCTGTTGAGCGCCGTCAAGAATCGCTTGCTTCAATTCCTTGTGCATCCCCAGGTTGCGCTCGATGTTTTCAATTTCGACGGTCGCATCGTCCACAAGAATTCCGACGGCAAGAGCTAAACCACCGAGCGTCATAATGTTGAACGTTTCGCCCAGTGCGCTCAGCAGGACCACTGAGGTCAAAATTGAAAGGGGTATGGAAACCGCAATAATGAGCGTGCTCCGCCAGTTTCCGAGAAACAAAAGGATCATCGCTGCGGTGAGACACGCCGCCGTCAAGGCTTCATGAACGACACCTTCGATAGCGGACCGAACAAATAGTGATTGATCGAACAGCAGCTTCACGTTGAGTTCCGGCGGCACAGTCGCCAGAATTCGCGGCAGCATGCCGCGGATGTTGTCCACAATATCGAGAGTAGAAGCGCCGCCGTTCTTTAATACGGTTAGGAGCGAGCCGCGCACGCCATCTTGACGAACGATATTGGTCTGCGGTGCAAAGCCATCCCGCACGTGGGCCACGTCGTGCACGTAAATCGTGGTGCCATTGACGGTCTTGATCGGGAGATCATTCAGTTCGGCAATGCTCTTTGGACTTGCATTCAACTCAACCTTGTATTCCAGCGAACCGATCTTGGCAGTACCGGAAGGCAATATAAGGTTCTGTGCGCCGAAAGCATTCACGACGTCCACGGCGGTCAAGCCCTTCGCCTGCAGCGCGCGCGTATCGATATCAACCTGAACCTGTCGCTGCTTGCCACCATAGGGATACGGAATGGCAGTGCCCGGAATGGTGATCAACTGCGGGCGAATGAAGTTCACACCCTGATCAAAAAGCTGCTGCTCGGGAAGCGTGCTGCTGCTCAACCCGAGTTGAAGAATGGGAACGCTGGAAGCGGAGTACTGAATGACTAGAGGCGGAGTCGTGCCCGGCGGCAACTGCCGCAACTGTGTCTGAGAGATTGCGGTAACCTGCGCCAGGGCAGTAGGGATATTGGCCCGAGGACGGAAGAACACTTTGACGACCGCGATCCCATTCATCGATTGCGACTCGATGTGATCAATGTCATTGACCAGCGTGGTGAGAGCGCGCTCGGTGATCGTGGTGATCCGGTTCGCCATGTCTTGCGGAGCGAGACCCTGATAATTCCAGACAATACTGATGACGGGGATATTAATTTCAGGGAAGATGTCAGTCGGAGTGCTGAAGATGACAATGGGCGCGAGAATCAGCAGCACCAGCGACATCACAATGAATGTGTAAGGCCGGCGAAGTGCGAGTGCGACAATCCACATAAAGAATTACGGTACGTTAATGCGAGTGACCAGGGTAATCTTTGACAAAAATTTACACGCAAAGCTAACTATTAAAACCGTTTAGATGTCGGGGGAGCGGAGCTAGATTCGGATTCTGTACCGGGCCGACTGCTTTTTGCGGGCAGGCAGCCGGCATTGCAGATGCTTAGAATGATTAAACGCCAGTGAATAAGCGAACACGCACTCAGGTCGGAATTGTTGGAGCCGGTCCTGCCGGACTGGTGCTCTCACATTTGTTGCATCTGCAAGGAATTGAGTCGGTTGTGGTCGAGAACTGCAGTCGAAAGCATGTAGAAGAACGGGTGCGCGCGGGAGTGCTCGAACAAAACACGGCTGATCTGCTCACCCAAATGGGCGTCGGCGAACGCATGCAGCAGGAAGGGCTGGTTCACTACGGAATCGAATTGCGCTTCAACGGCCGCGGCCACCGGATTGACTTCAAGGAACTCACCGGAAACGGGATCGTCATCTATCCGCAACACAAGGTGCTAAACGATCTTAATGAGGCGAGGATTGCAGCAGGCGCAGAGGTGCTCTTTGAAGTACAAGATGTTTCTGTGCACGATCTCACCACCAGCACGCCACTGATCCGATTCAGAAAAGATGGAATTGATCACGAACTCGGCTGCGATTTCATCGCCGGATGCGACGGCTTTCACGGCATTTGCCGGCCCAGCATTCCATCTGGGGCATTGACCGTGTATGAGCGGGATTATCCGTTTGGATGGCTTGGGGTTTTGGCGGAAGCTCCACCGGCATCGCACGAGTTGATCTACACGTTGCACGAGCGGGGATTCGCGCTATTAAGTATGAGAAGTCCGACCATCAGCCGGTTGTATTTGCAGTGCAAGCCGGATGAAGACATCGGCCAGTGGAGTGACGAACAAATCTGGAGCGAACTGCGAGTGCGTACAGCGGCTGAGAATTGGGGGTTGCCGGAAGGTCGGATTCTGCAAAAAGGCGTGACTGGAATGCGCAGCTTTGTAGTTGAATCGATGCAACATGGGCGACTGTTTCTGGCGGGAGACTCGGCGCACATTGTTCCGCCGACAGGAGCCAAGGGACTGAATCTTGCGGTCGCTGATGTTCAAGTGCTCGCGCGTGGACTGGTTGAGTTTTACAAAAACCGACACAAAGCAGAACTCGACCGCTATTCGGAAACGTGCCTGCGTCGCGTGTGGAAGGTGCAGCGTTTTTCTTGGTGGATGACGTCCATGCTGCACCGTTTTCCGGATGAGAATCCATTCGACTATCGACGGCAGTTGGCAGAACTCGATTATGTGACGAGTTCGCAGGCCGCTGCAAAAAGCTTGGCAGAGAACTACGTTGGATTACCGATGGATTAGCTGAACTTCGGTTTTAACTTCCACCTGACGGCACGGTTGCTGCGGGCGCCCACGCCTTCAAAGCTTTGACTTCTTCTTCAGTTTTTGTCCAGGACTGTTTCTTCTTTTTAGTCTGAATTGGCGGCCGGGCATTGCTGTAAAAAATTAAAATGTTCTGCTGCAACTCCGGGTTGATCTGCGCGAACTTCCCCTCACTGAGTTCGTCCAGAAGCCGCGCATAGGTTTCGTCAGCCAGCGAGTATTCCGCCGGGGCGGTCTCACGCCCGGTGTCACAATCAGTATCGGGAAACTTCAAATTGTTTTCGCTCACCTGCCGGAGCAGGCGCCGATAGTCATCGATCGTCTGATCAACGCTCCTGATGTACATGTCTTCAGTCTGCGTGGTTGGCACCTTGAAGTCGAGCGCGACAGCAGGTCCGATTTTTGGGATGATGCGTAGGAAAAACGCAAGAACTCGCGTCCCAAATCCGGGGCGCCGATAACCTTTGCCCCATTCTTTTTCGTATTTAGCCCGCGAGAGATGGTAAAGAAATTTGCGTTTGTCAAAGTTGGGCGTGTCTCTTACCAGATCAGCGCGCCGATTGATGAGCGCTGCCCGCGTCATCTCAGGAATGAAATTGCTAACAGCTCGACGAAAGGTGCCGATTGCGCGCTCCTCATCGCCGAGAACATCGCTGAGTTTCATGCCATAAGTCTTTAGGAATGCTCGCTCCAGCAAAGGCGTGGCAATTTCGAATCCGATGAAATCGTGATAGCGATCGGAAGTGTACCGGTTCTTCGCGACCTGCACCATATCAAATCCAAATTCGGTGCGAATGTGGGCTTTGTGGGCGTTAGCGTAGGTAACTTCATCGCCAAACTTGGCGCGCAGTTTGGGGAACTCGATTGCAACGACCCGATTGATGATTGGGTGGCCCATGTTGTCGGACGAGTAGTGCGCCAATGCTCCGAGCGCGAAAGCATATTCATTGATGTCATGTGACTCCTCAATGAGCGTGCTTACGAAATCGCCGCTCCGCACGTAATGAAGAAGATCGCTGAAATACTTTTTGCCGAAGGGATAGTAGCCCATGTCCTGCACCAGACTGCCGCCGTAGGCAAAGGCATGAGCATGGCGAAGTTCGTCGGGCGTTGCATTAGGGAACCGCTGCAACAGCAGGGGCCGCACTTCATCCTGCCATTCCAGATCAACCACCTGT
>QHZW01000071.1 GCA_003224815.1 Acidobacteriota bacterium
CCATTCCTGCAAGCCAGGAAGGGCAGCTGGACGGGCGCCTATGTGCCTCTTGGAATTGTGGATCAACGGCCCTGGCAGACCGCGGCGACTCTGGCCGCCCACGCACAGTCGGCAGAGGAAAAGAAGTTTGCAAGCGATGCTGAGCGTCTTGCGGATCATGAAGTTGACCAGGCGTTTTCACAATCACTAAGGCAGGCAAGCCTTGCACAACCAAAGCTAAGCGACCAGGCGCTGGCATTGCAGAAAAGGGTCAACGAGCTTCAGCAGATTGTCAAAAACGATGAGGCTCGGATCACTGCACTCAGCGCAGCTACGGGCGCGAAATCGGCGGGCACAATTGCCAATGGCAACGACCTGGAGATTGCGAAGGCGCAACTTGACCTCGACCAAGCCGAGCTGGCCGATTCGGTCGAGGATCTCGCCCGCGAAAGCGGAGATCAGCGACTCAAGCTTCAGCAGGAACTGGCGGCACGCCAAGCCGCCATGAAGCAGTATAAGGATCGCGCCTCTGATGACGACGGGCAGACTGCTGTCGTCTCGGCGGAACAGTATCGGACGTTAGCCGAGCAGCTATCAACATGGCGCTCTTTGCGCAACAGGAAACGATTGATCGTGCAGGCTGAGCAGTTGGCGAAGGACGACGTGGCAGCGCTAACAGCAGATCGGGAAGGACTGAAGACAGAAGCCGCTAGTCTTGCTGCCAAGCCCGTTGGAGAATCAGGTTCCGAGCGAATCGAGCGGCTGCAAAGGATAAGCGCTCAGCAGAATATCCTGAGCATCCTCAATGATCGAGTCGGAGCGCAACAGCAGCTTGTGGCTCTCTATGGGCGATGGGGACAGCAGGTCGAGTTACAGCAAAAGATCGCGATTCACCTGATCTTGCAGTCACTGGCTTTCATTGCGGCGATCTGCATTGTGGTGATTCTGGCGGCCTGGGGTCTTCAGCAGGCATTGGAGAAGATCGTTCACGATCCTCGCCAGAAGCAGACGTTGAAAACAGTTCTTAACTTGGGAACGCAACTGGTCGGCCTGCTTCTAATTCTGCTGATCATTTTCGGTGTACCACAGCAGATGCCAACGATCCTGGGTCTGGTGACCGCAGGACTGACGGTGGTGTTCCAGGATTTCATCCTGGCATTCTGCGGCTGGTTTGTTTTGATGGGGCCAAACGGAGTGAGGGTTAGGGACTGGGTAGAGATTGATGGTGTCGGTGGCGAGGTGGTACAGCTCGGGCTGTTCCGCACTTGGCTGCTGGAGACGGGAAACTGGACTGCCCACGGCCATCCTACGGGAAGAAGAGTTTCGTTCTTAAACGGCTATGCCATACGCGGCAAGTATTTCAACTTCTCCACCGTAGGACAGTGGATGTGGGACGAGATTAAGGTGAGCGTTCCTCCCGGCACGGGTATTCACTCCCTTATCAAGGAGATCTATGAAGCGACGGTGAAGATAACGGAAGCAGATGCAAAAACGGCGGAAGCGGAATGGAAGAGGGTGACGCACGAAGAAGGGTCGCCACAGTTCAGCGCCATGCCGTCGGTTAATCTTAGGCCAGCGGGAGCCGGAGTCGACATCGTCATTCGCTATATCACCCGTGCCGGAGTGAGAGTTGAGACCCGAAATCATCTGTTTGCGATCATCGTTGATCTGATGCAGGATCTGTCGAAAGAAGATAGAAATCTTGCCCCAGTTTCCCCGCATGGAACACTGTCAGATTGATGCCGAGATCTAAGACTTCTCGGTACGGATCCGTCCGGTAATATTAAGCAACGGCGAACTGCACTAGAACAGAATCAGTTTCGGTTATCGCGTTCGGCTCTTGCTCAGTCATCACCTACTCAGACCCAAGAGGCTTTCGATCTGTTCGAGGGTCTTGCCTTTGGTTTCTGGCAAGCCAGCCTTAATAAAGATGAAACCTGCCACGCAAATCCCGGCATAGATCCAGAAGGTTTTCGCAGCACCCAAGGAGTGATTAAACAGGGGAAACGTATAAGTAAGAATGAAACTTGCAATCCAGAGAGCCGTCACCGCCACCGAGATCGCCGCACCGCGTATGCGATTCGGGAAAATTTCTGAGATCACGACCCACGTCACCGGGGCGAGGGACATGGCATAGCAGCCGATTGCCGCTACCACGAGTACCAGCATATGAACACCGCGGCTGTGTGCGTGGTACAGAGCTCCCAAGCAGGTATAGATCACGGCCAGCCCGGCGGAACCAATGAGCATCAAGAGGCGGCGGCCGTAGCGGTCCACGAGTCCGATGGCAACAAAAGTAAAAATGAGGTTGACGGCTCCGGTAACCACGATGTTGAACAAGATGTCAGAAACCTTATATCCCGCTGCAGAGAATACTTCCTCTGCGTAGTTGAAAATTACGTTGATACCGCACCATTGCTGCAAGACCGCCAAAACGACTCCAAGCGACAGCACTTTCAGCATCCGACGATCGAGTAGTGCCCGCATATCCATTCGTCCTGCGTCTTGAGCGATAGTAGTCTCGATCTCACTCAATGCCTGGGCGCCATATTCATCGCCGCCAATCCGTGATAGCACGCGTTGTGCCCTCTGCGGCGCGCCATTTTTGGCGAGCCATCGAGGGCTCTCCGGCACCACAGACATAGCAATGAAGAACAGCACGGAGGGGATCGCGGTCACGCCAAACATCCAGCGCCATCCGATTTGCCCATTCCAGGATTGAAGAATCTGCAAAGCGGTGGCATCGGCGGGAACTGGTTTGGCGATCATCCAATTGACTAACTGGGCCAGAAGGATACCGATTACGATTGTCAGTTGATTAAGTGAAACGAGTTTGCCGCGAAACTGCGCAGGCGCGACTTCGGCGATGTACATGGGCGAGAGGCTGGATGCCATTCCAATCGCAAAGCCACCCATTATTCGCCACGGCACAAACACCGCAAATGAAGATGCTCGCGCGGTTCCAATCGATGAAACCGCAAATAGCATTGCTGCCGTGATTAGCAAGCGCTTGCGGCCGAATCGATCACTCAGGGCGCCAGAAACCATTGCTCCCATCAGGCACCCGACGAGCGCACAACTCATTGCCCAGCCTTGCTGGGAAGGATCTGTCAAACCGAAGAATTTCTCGTAGAAAGGTTTGGCACCGCCAATCACTACCCAGTCATATCCGAAGAGTAATCCACCAAGAGCAGCGACCGCGGAAATGGCATAAATATATGCGATATCAAACCGGTGCACGGACCCGCCGACTGTAGTTTCTTCTCCCGCTGCGCCGATCAAATTAAATTGCCTCGCTTAGATCTTCAGAGTCATTGCCGAGTTCCAGCTACTGCTGGCATTCGCTTAAGATGTTGCAACTCAAGCTGGGCAGCTATGTGGTTGCAATCAAGTGTCAGCACTTCATTGAGCAACTCCACTGCACGCTCTGTATTTCGCATGCCTAGTTCGGAGAGCGCGAGCAGAAACAGACAATCGACATGATTTCTTTTCTGGAGGTTATCCTCGAAGAGAAGCAGATTCGGAAGTGAAGTCGCGAAATAATCGATCTTTACATCTGCCTGAATCTGGTGCTCAGCAAAGGTTCTAATCTCTTCGAAGAGTTTGTCAGCCTCTGTTTTTCTGCCAAGTGCCTCAAGGCTCATCGCTGCGTAGAATGTCAGCCACGTGATTGGATGGGAATCCGCCACTGCTCGGTTCCAACAGCGATTGGCCTCTACCTTGCGTCCCATCTCCGAGAGAGTCAACCCGCTGAAATAGTCGAGATGGGTTTCGCGGGTCAGCAGGTGCTTGCCTTCTCCAAGGTTCTGGGGATATTCGCGAGCGGCGGAAAAATGCGCCAGCGCTTGATCCCAATCGCCCCGTTCGAGCAGAGAGCGCCCAATCAGCACATGAGACCAAACATACTGAGCCGAAACCAGACCCTCGCCGCCTTCCCACGGATTGAATCGCCGGGACAACAGCATTTTCATCGCCTGCTCGGGCTGGCCGGACTGGTTTAATAGCGCGATCAGTTCCACAGTAAGATCATCCCGTTGCGAAACGAGATCGGGGTGAGACTCCAAGTGCGCGATCCGCTGGGAAGCGCAAATTCCGCTGCGCTTACGCAGTTGGTCCCATTCATACAGCAGGCGGGAATCCCCCGGATTTGCCTTGAATGCGCTTTCATATGCTAAAAGCGCTTTATCCGAATTGTTGTGAACGTTGAAGTATGCAATTCCCAGGTTTCGCCAAGGCAAGGCAAAAGCGGAATCGAGCTTTGCACTCGATTCCCATTCGTGAATTGCTTCCTCATAGCGCTTCTTGTCATAAAACAAATCGCCTAAATAGTAATGCGCGCGCGAGTCATCGGGACTGGCCCTTAACACAGTTTGAAGGACAATCATCTCTTCAATTCGTGCAGGGAAGCAATAATCTGGAGAGGCCTTGGCGGCATTGGCCCAATATGCGGCAGCTTCGGCATGATCTCCTTGCTTATCCGCGCAATAACCCAGCAAGTAGAGCACCATGGGATAAACGCGCTGCCCGGATTTGGCTGCATACGTGGAAAGTACGTCCCTTGCGTCAGCCCAGTACCCTGCTGCCGCGTAATCGAGTGCGAGATCCAGATGAAGTTGCGTAGCCGTTCGAGTGCCGCTGCCCGTTGCCGATTGTTCGATCAGCCGCGATTTTTTGGCAGAGAGCGCAGCCAGTTCATGTCTGGACCAACTGTCAACTGGATCAAGTGCATGGGTCCCTTGCGCATATTTGGTCGCTTCCGCATGGGCACCGAGTTTGCGCAGTATGGCCGTGCGGAGATTATGGGCCTTCAAATGTTCAGTATTGGTCTTAAGTGATTGTTCTAAATGTTCAAGGGCGCGATCGAAATCGAGGTGGCGGCATGCAATTTCCGCAAGCTGATAATAGGCAGCTGACTGCCATGCGTAATTCCAAACCGCCTTGTAGTACGCCGAATATGCTTCTTCCAATCGCTCCTGATACTGGAGCGTCAGTCCGAGGTAGTAATACGCATCGCCTTCAGCCGGGTTGGGATTGCGCTTAGTCTGCCGCTGAATGGCAAGTCGGAAGTGCATCTCGGCTTCTGTCAATTGCCCACGTCGTAGCTTCAGTAGCCCGAGCGCGGTATTGCTACGGCTGTCAAAGCGATCTCGTCTTAACGCTTCTTCCCAGTAAGGTTCAGGGTAGCGAGTAGCGTGCCGATATTGCTCCAGATGGAGCCCAGTGATATACAACTCATCATTTGAGTGAATCTCCTTGGGCGCCGGAGGTTCTGTGGCAGGTTCTGGGAGGGATGTCCGGCCCGACTGTGCTTCTGCCCTGTACTGGATGATTTCTTTTCCGTCCTTCGTGAACAATTGGAGAACGGGGTTTCCCTCAGCGAGAACATTTCTGAGGTATGGTTTTCCCGGTTCAAGGTTGCGAATGTCTTCGAGAACCTTTTCTCCGCCGGTCGTGACGAGCAGTTTTGCACGATCAAAAGGCTCAGTAACGCAAACTCCGACTCTCTGCCTCCCATCCGTTTGTTCCAGATTGACCGCGGCCAATCGATTAGCGTTTTTGGCCGGCCCGATCTCCTGAATTGGGTACCAGAACTGGCTCCAGGTGCGGGTTTCATAGGGGTGCAGCCATGAGAAGTCAGGCTGATTGTCAGTGAACACTCCAGCCATGAGCTCGATATAGGGCCCATCGGAGTCGGTCAGGTTTCGGTCCCATGCGTATCCGAATTCAGAGTTGCCCCACGTCCAGAGCTTCTTCCCCGGCGCTATGTGATGATTCGCAAAGTGCACTACCCCCGCTTTTTGCTGGTGATCGTAACCGCCAAAAAAATCGTACTTCGATTCGGCCACCATGTACGGATTGCCCGTTTGGCGTGGTCTGCGACATAAGTTACATCGGGAGGGAAAAATGCCTGATAGTGATCATGCACTCGTATGCCAACGTTAGCCCACCAAAGAAACGTCTGCATGAAGGGAGTTCGGTTGTATAACCGGACTTTTGCTTCTATATAAGACTTGTCCGGGTGTAAGCAGATGCCCACCATCCCCTTCATTCGCTGCATGGGATCGTGCTCGCTCAGCCAAATCGTGGTGCTGCCATCCTCGCCGCGTTCGATAGCGTGTTGCACCGGCATATATGTCGAAGGCCGATGGTGTTGAGGCCAATTAAATTCGACGCCGCCGGAGATCCATGGACCTAGCAGGCCCACAAGCGCGGGTTTACTGACGCTCTGCCGATAGAAAAAGTCATATCCGTTTGTCTTGTCCTGGCCGATATGAACGCGCCCTCCAATCTCGGGAAGGATCATTAGCCGGATGTACTTGTTCTCCAGGAAAACGGCATTGTAGACTCGGTTTGATTTTTCGTTGGAAACCCGATCGGTCACAGGATTTGGATAAACCTTGCCGCTGCTGCCCTGGTAAACGCGTTTCTCAAAGAACATCGGATTCTTGTCGGGCGCCTGCTTGGGATAGGTGGGGATCGTAACCCCCTCTTCCCATGCTCTGACGCTCTCATTCTCCGACTTCGTCACGTTTACTTCTCCTATGCGGCAATGAGCGGGCTACTCTTTCCTTATGGCGTCCATGTGCTCGTAATCGCCGAGAATCCTGTAGGCTGCATGACGTCAAATTCCACTCGCGTCGCTCCATCCTTTTCTTTGAACTGCAGTGGAATGGACACGGTTTGTCCTGGCTTCAACACTGGAAGGGCGGCCTCACGGCGCTCGAGGGGAATATTCCCGAAACCATACAAGGTCCCGCGCAGCTTGTATTTGGTGAGCGTGTACGCCGGAACGGAATCGCGCGTTCGCAGGGTCAACGTAAACGAACTCGGGTTGCCGGCGCAGTCGAGCGATTCAACGGCGCTGGATTCTTCCCGTAGCGCTTGGTAAGACGGTTTCTGCGCGCCGAGTAGGTCCACAACCCCATGGATGCGCTGCTTCATCACACCTGCGCCTTTGTCGCCGATGTGTTCCCGGAGCACCTGGATTCGGCGATTGTCTCCTTCAGGACGATCTGGCATGCACGCGCAATAACCATATTCAGAAATCACGATAGGCTTGTCAGGAAAGGCCTGATGAATCTGTTCCAAATTGCGTCGCAAATCATCTGGCGTTCCCTTGTACCAGCTCTCGTAATATTCATTCCACTCAATGAAGTCCATTAACTTAGCGACATCATTACCAGGATCTTTTTGCAAGGAATTGGACGCGTACGACCTCAATCGACGGGGGTCGACCCGCTTGGCTTCCTCGTACATATTCTTTGCGAATTTGTACGCCGGAGGGTTCTGGCCATTGATCTCGTTGCACAGACCCCAGGAAAAAATGCTGGGATGGTTACGGTCGCGCGCAATCATTTCCCGCAATTGTTCAAGGCCATTCTGCATGATGTCTGGATCGGGTTCGTCCGTCATATCCTTGAACGTGTCGGGGCCCCATGTGGGCACTTCGGTCTGAATAAAGATGCCATGCCGGTCGCAGTAGTCGAGCACGCGCTGATCTTGAGGCCAGTGGACGCGGGTAAACATGCAATTCAAGTTCTTAAGATCATCGTGGTCATGATCGATCCACGAACTTGGCTCTGCCATCCCATAGTTGGGATTACTCCCTGCCATGCGCTCAACTCCCATGAGACGCACGCGCTCACCGTTCAACCAGAACGAACCATCCTTCACTTCGATACTTCGTATGCCGAACGTGGTCTCGCATTCGTGGCTTGTTCCCGCTCCGTTCATAGCGACAGACAGTGAGTACAAATTGGGAGCGTCGAAGTGCCACATCTTCGGGTTTTCAATTTTGAAGGCCGGCAAAGAGTAGGTGATTGTCGCGTCTGGAGCAATGTTGAGTCGGCCTGCATTGCTCCTCGGCAGCACCGTCAAGCCGGTAATCGCATCCACATGCACTCGCTCGATGTACACTTTCGGGCTTATCAACAAATTGACAGGTCGATAAATGCCGCCATCGTGCGTCCAGTCACTGGAATGTCCACGAGGCAGCATCTTGGAATCGAAATCCGAGTTCGCCATGACCACAAGGGCGTTGTCTGCGCCGGGATGCAGAAAACTCGTGATATCGAAATCAAATGCTGTGTACCCCTTGCGCAGATGCTTGCCCACCTCCCTGCCGTTTACCCAAACGGACGCCGAATGGAAAACTGCCTCAAACTCGATTCTGATTGTCTTGTCTTCCCAGGCCTCTGGAATCTCGACCGTGCGGCGGTACCAAACGATGCCAAAGTAGTCAGCCGAGTCCTGCATGGTTTGCCAGGTGTGAGGAACAATTACCTCTTGCCAACCGTCCGAATGTTCTGTCGGTTTGTACCAGCTATTGGCCATCCCTGCCTTATCCGGATCCTGGCGAAACGACCAAACACCATCCAGAGACACACGTTTTGTGTGCGCCGAAGAGGAATTACCTGGCCTGATAGTCGTTCTGGTCGCAGCATTCGCGGCCGCTGTGGGCAGGGCTACGCCCAAGGTCAAAGAAGATCCGGTTTTCAGGAAATCGCGGCGAGTATTCACAGGTACGTTAACGTACACGATAGCTTAGACTGATTCACGCCAATGTGTCAAACAAAAACTCATGCTCGATATCGCCTTTGGATCAGGCAACATCGTGGACACAGCTTATGAGACGAGCGTGTGATTGCGCACCTGCGAAGCAACGGATACCCGATCCAGAAACAGCTCCAGATTGGAACGCATGACAATGTGTGGGTTTAGTTTAATGCGATGGGGCGGGCACTTTCCTTCGACAAGAAATTTATAGAGTGCCTCAAAAGCCATGCGTCCCTGTGACTCAGGTCGTTGATAAATCGTTGCCAGAATCCTGCCAGATTTGAGGAAGGGCACGAGCTGCGGAAACAAATCGGTGGTAACGACCGCAATCCGTCGCTCAGGATCAAGCTCCTCGAGAGCCCGGATGACAGCTACAGAATTCGCTGTGCTCACGTATATGGCTCGAAGTGCACGGTCGTGCGATACGAGCTTTCGGGTCTGTTGATACGCGGTGGTTTCATCATCGTGAGTTTCAATTACGCCCGAAACCGTAAGTGAGCCGTTGAGTGAGCCTAAACTGTGTTTGAGTCCACGGACTTTCTCTGAGTGATCAATGGTCGACAGGTCACCCGTGAAGACGCCTACTGTTCCAGATTCGCGTACGATGCGATCCAATAGCTCGCCAACTATGGCACCGCTGATGAAGGGCTCCGCCGAAACCGCGGTCAAACGCTCCGTGCCGGGTGCATCAGTGGCGACGCAGACCACCGGAATGCGTCTTTGAGCTGCTCTACGTATCCATACCTTTAACTGCGCCGGATGCCCTGGTGCGATGATGATTCCCTTGCTGCCATCATCGAGCGCTTCGCGAAATAATTCCTCGTCGCCTTCACCCAATGCAGGATGGGTACGGAACTGCAAATCAACACCTGCGTGGAAGGGACTGGCAGCATCAATAACGGGCAGCCAGATTGGGCTTGTAATCCAAAGTCTTGGCCATTTTCAGCACCCGCTCTTTTGTTATCGCGTTTATCCCACCGCGGGAGTGGATGGCTCGATCAACCGTACCGATCGAAATTCCTAGTGCCTTAGCTATGTCTTTAATTCCAACCGCTCTGCCCGCCCCAGGATCTCGCTGGTCAATGCGAGTCTCATCAGTGGCTTGTGGTTGCTGTTCGCGAACTTTTTTCGGCTTTCTCGCCATAAACTCAGTTGGAGCGGCAGTTTGCGGGTACGTTTACGGAAATCAGTATACTCGCCCTAAATTCAGGGCAAGACCTCCCGTATCAGGAACGTGTACACAGATTTGGGATAGAGATTTGCCTCGACCAGCTTTCGTCCCCCTCGCATTTCGACGGTTAGATCCTTCTTGTGTTGCCTCCAATCAGGCACTTTCCCTGCCGGAGTAGTAGTGGTTGCGATCACTTGGACAGAGCCCCAAGTCTGAGTAAATCGCGATAAGTCAAATTGAACGGCTTCTTCAGCATCGCCCGTCACCTTAATAATGACGAGTTGGTGCGAAGAACTGTCGTAAGCGGCGACCGAGCTCGGATCATCGATGGCGATAAAGTGATATCCCTGACGAACGTATCGCGTAAATTGTCCGTAGACGAAGAACTTTCGATTCACTCGAACCATGGGGGTCTTCTCGTCGCTCAACTGGTCGTGTGTGTCAATGTAATTTGCGTTGATCAAGCCCCACCCGTACTGAGACACATCCGGTTCGACGGGCTGCCAATAAATCCATGCGCTGGGCCGCAGGTCTTTTATGTCGCGAATAATTGATTGCGCCATCATGTACCCGGAGGCATCTCCATCGCCGTACTCGGATTGCCACACACGCTTGGCTTCGATCGCGCGACGCAGTTCGACCCGGTTCGGGCCACGATATGGCTCTGTACCGTTGGAATAACCATGTACATTGACTTGGCCAACTACGGCACGGGTCGCCGAATCGTACGCTCTCCACGTGCTCAATGCGGCGTCGATGTTGTTCTCATCCGCAGCGGCTACAGACGTATTGTTGAGGTGAACTTCATCGAGAGCGCGCCGCAAGCTCTGCGCCACTTTTTGCTGCGTGAGAATCTCAAAGTGGCATCCCTCCTGGCGTCCCGGTTGTTTCCACCAGTCTGCTGAGGGCTCATTGAAAGCTTCTATCGAATCAAACCAAATACCCCAGTTGTCCGCCGAGTACCGCGCGACTGCTGCTAGATAACGCGCGAACCTGTCATATTCCGTTGGATCAAGGCAGTCGCCGCCTGTGTCACTTCCGGCAGTGCTGTGATTCGAGTTCATCCACCACATGGGTGAATCGGAAAACATCTGAAAGATATTGGCGCCTCGCGCCTGCGCTTTCTTCAGCAGGGCGCGCTGGTTCTGGTCTGCCGACCAATTCCATTTAGCCGGGTCGGTATCATTAGGGTTTGTCCAGTAACCGTGAATATCCATTTGCCACTGCAGTTTGGCGCCTTTGTTCTCCTGCGGCTGGTTGATCCCGCCTCCACCGATGTTGTAGCGGACAATATTGAGTCCCAGGCCGGGCAGGCCGTCCGTCATGTTCGTTGTATATATGAGATCGGCGTAATAATCGGCATTGGCAGTGCCCCCGATTGCACGAGCCCACCAAGCGAGTGAACTTCCCCATCCTTCCCAGGTCCCGAAATCCTGCGCCGAATCCACTGTGACTTCTACGGGGGAAGCTGCGCTTTCCTTTTGCTGCGCTCGGGCCGCTGGTCCCGAAGCTGCGATTACTGCAGCGATGACGAGTACGGCGAGCCACCAACTTTTCTTTTGGCACTTCCGGCGTGTGCCTTTACTGTGGGTTTGGGTCAGACTTCCGCATCGTGTACACGAATTGTTGAATTTGGTTCTGCTTTGTAGTGGTCTCATCTGACTCGCTTTTCCGTAGCCGCTCAAAAACAGCAAACTCTTCGTGTGCACGATTTTCGTTGCCCAGTCGCGCCAGAACCTGGCCCAATCGATAGTGGGGATTGGCGGAATTCGGATTTAGCTTGAGTGTGCGCTCATACTGTGCAACCGCCTCTGAGTATCTGTGCTGATCAGCATACAAAGTCCCAAGTTGAAAGTACGCATCGGCGTAATTGGGGTCGAGTGAGATAGCATGCTTCAGGAGTGATTCAATCTGCACAGTCAGCTCGGGTTCTGGTTCTGTTTGATTCATTCTCCAGAGGCATATCGCGTCGTAGTAAGTGACCTCGGCATTTTGCGTGTTGCCGGTAACGAAGCTCTGTAAACGAGAACGGATTTGAGCTGCCAAGGCGGCCGAAACGCCGTCACAAGCTTTTCCCAAAAACGTCAGCGGTAATGGATCCTTAGGGTTCAGGTCAGAGGCCTGAAAAAAGGATCGGGCAGCATCATCCAGTTGACCTGCGCCATAAAATGCAATACCCAGCCCATTGTGCAGTGGTGCAGATTGTGGAAAGCGTTGCGTTCCGGCCTGAAACACTTCGATTGCGGGCGCAAACGTCTGATGCAGGAGGAGCTCCGCACCCCAATTGAGGACGTTCTGTTCGCTGGGCTCCATACGCGCCGCTTGCTCGTACTGTTTGGCAGAGGTGAGATACGCGCGCGACTTTTCCTCGACTTCTCCCAGGAGGCTGTGAAGTTCCGCGGAATCGCGCAACGAGATAAGTCCTTGAATCCGTTCGCGCGCTTCAGCAAGCTCCCCGCTCTGTTCGAGAGCCAGGGCTAAATCGTAACCGTTGTTGTAAGCTGCGGGATCTATTTCCTGGGCACGCTTGAGGAATGGGATGGCATTGGCGACCTTCCCTGTTTGGATATAGAACTCGCCCAGATTGTGGTTTGCGTCGTAACTGTGCGGTTCGAGCGCAACAATCTTTTTGAATTGGAGCTCAGCTTCATTTTCGCGACGAAGGGCGAGAAGGTTTGTTGCCAACGCCGTTCGTGCTTCCACGACATTCGGCTTCAATTGAACAGCCTTCGCAAGAAAGCGATTTGCCTCGGCTTGCTTATCTTGAGCCACGTAAACGAGACCCAAAAGTTCGTTGACCTCAAAGTTATCAGGAGCGGATTTCACCAGCGGCTCAAGTT
Organism: Acidobacteriota bacterium; assembly: GCA_003224815.1. Lineage (GTDB taxonomy): Bacteria > Acidobacteriota > Terriglobia > Terriglobales > Acidobacteriaceae > Gp1-AA145. Next base: position 12,547 of record QHZW01000071.1, read on the forward strand.
CGCCCTTGGCTGCCGTGTATCGTTGAGCTTTATACGCTTTGAGAGCGGAAAGAAATCGGGATTTTGATGGACTATCAGTTGGAACTCGATCCTGACCCCGCGAGTGTTCCTCTTGGGCGGCCACGACGCCTTGCGGCAGGACGAATATGGCGACGGATCCAAGACTGATGGCAACCGCCGTCAGAGTTGAGGTTAGGAGCCTTGCGAATACCCTGTTCATCTCGACATCCACAGTAAACATATGTATGGATGCATTGATTCTGACAAGCCGGGCATTACCGGTCAATCTGAGCTAGCCGAGCTGCTGCTCTGATTCAAGTACCTCCACAGTCGTGCCATCCGTGGATCTGATTCTCCAAGACGCTAGCTCGCGAGCATGGCTATTAGGGGTGTACTCGAGGGCTTGAATCGCGAATCGGACTCTCTGTTCCGTCTCCGAGCTGGCCTTGCCTTTGCTGTTCATGACGTGGGAAACGGTCGCAATCGAAACTCCCGCCAGTTTTGCAACCTCTCTTATTGTGATCCGGACGGAGCTCAAAGGGGTCTGCATCTCCGAGTATGATCTTTCAATATTGCAGGTTAATGCGCGGAGAAGGCGTGCCATCTCCGCGCGTTCTCGTTTACCAATAGAACTTCAATGCAAGCTGAGTTTCGCGTCCAGTTCCACGGGTATTAACAATGTTTCCAAATGGGTTAGCGGAGGTGTTGTTCAAGAAATTCGGGTT
>QHZW01000072.1 GCA_003224815.1 Acidobacteriota bacterium
AATGCGCCGCGTAAAATGCGCCAAGCTGATGTCGGAAGGCGTGACGATTTTCTATCCTGAAACTTGCGTCATCGATTCCGGCGTGGATGCCGGCCCTGACACCACCATCGAGCCGTTCGTGCAACTTCTCGGAAACACGCGCATCGGCGCTGACTGCCGCATTCGATCGTACTCGGTAATCAAAGATTCCCACATCGGAGACTGCGTGCAAATTCGTCCCGGCTGCATTCTGGATGACGCCCGCGTAGCCAGCAATGCCCAGCTCGGCCCTTACTCACACCTGCGCCCCGGAAGCGATATCGGTGAAGGCGCGCACGTCGGCAATTTTGTCGAGACCAAGAAGGCACGCATTGGCAAAGGATCGAAGGCCAATCATCTGTCTTATCTCGGAGATGCGGAAATCGGGGACGGCGTCAACATCGGCGCCGGCACTATCACCTGCAACTATGATGGCGTGCACAAACACACCACCACCATCGAAAACGGCGTCTTCGTCGGCAGCGACACCACCCTTGTCGCACCCGTCAAACTGGCTAGGGGATCCTACGTGGGGGCAGGCTCGTGTATCACCAATGATGTCCCCCCTGAATCTCTTGCTATTGGCCGATCCAAGCAGATCGTGAAAGAAGGATGGGTCAAGCAGAAGCGTGCACGGACCGCGGAATAGGTTTTATCGGCGCAAATACTTAAATTACTTTGCGGACTTTGCGTTCTCTGCGCTTGAAAGCTCTTCGCCACCGTGCGGAACTAGCCTTTCTCTCCCAGCAATTCCTTCAATGCGATCGCGGGTAAAACGGGTGCAGAAAGCCCAAGCTCGCGGCCGATACCTCGAAGGCCAGTGCGATACATCAACCAAACCGCAAGTAGGCACACCGCTGCGCCGCCGATCTTGTCGATGCTTTCGGCGACATAAAAGGGCCGATGACTGTGCAACCAGCCATATGCGGGGACACGAGAAATGATTTCGTGCGCGTAAGAGGCGACTATCAGCACCGCAAAGGTGACGGCAGCAATGATCCAGGGGCGTCGTGTCACTTAGACCTCCCCGCTTCATAAGCGGCGGCGTGCAAGTTCCGATGGTTGAACCAAGCGACTCCAGCAGTATGATCCAAGAAGAACCTCATTTCCACGGCTGAACCGTGAAAGCCACTTAGTTATGCGAGGAAACGACCTGCAGCAAGCCACAAGGTGGAGCTACATTTCGCCCGAAGAAACACGTGCCGCACGATCACCCGCTCCGGGTGGGTAAGAAACCTAGATCGCATCATCATTCTTTTTTCGCAGCCCGCTAACTCGCAAGAAGCACGCACGCGCAGCGTTCTGAAATAATCGCAAACAAAAACCCTCGACCTTCGGTCTTCATATTTGAGGGAAGGCGAACAGTGACGGAACAGGCCCTCACGAATCAAGCCGCATTGATTGCATGTAGCCATGAAGACGTGCTGGAAGCTGCCGTTCGCGAGCACGCCCGGCTGGTATTTCGCATCGCGTATTCGGTTTTGCGAAATCACCACGATGCGGAAGACGCAACCCAGGAAACATTCATGCGAGCACTGCGTTATCGGCGAAAGCTCGAAGGGGTTCGAGATCCAAAGACTTGGCTGGCGAGAATTGCATGGAGAGTGGCCGTGCAACGTGGCACGCGGCGCAAGGAATCGTCAGTCGATGAAGACGCAGTATTGCAAATGCGCTCGCAACTGACCTCCGCCGAGGAGTTCACGCTTGAACGAGAAATGTCGGGGCTGTTGGAGTCGTTGATCGCGGCTCTGCCCGAGAACCTGAGGGAGCCACTCAGGCTCTCGACCATTGAAGAACTTGGGCCCAGCGAAGTCGCCGAGGTTCTTGAGGTCAGTGAAGCCTCGGTACGCTCGCGAGTGTTCCGGGCACGTCAGATTCTGAAAGACAAGTTGGCAGCATTGGATGGTAAACATGGAACCGCACGATAGATGTCATTGGGACGAATGGCTTAATAAAGCGCTGCAGCAATACGGAGAGGCAAATCCTCGCCCAGGAATCGAGAACCGTGTCCTGGCGAATGTATACGCACACCGGCGTGCCCATATGTACCGGATATGGGCGTGGGCCCTTGGCGGCGTCGCGGTGGTAGTTTTTTCGCTACTGCTTCTTTGGCATGAGCGTCCCTATCCCGGTGAGCACCACGACGAGCCCGCTGCTCGTGTGTCGCAAGATTCAGCTATGGGGCACCAGGCGCAGGTTCTGCCACCGATTCCACAAAGGCCAAGAACAAGGGTAAGCAAACGGCTTCGCCCGGTCATAACCGAAACTCGCAGTAACCCCAAACTGGAGCGGTTTCCATCGCCGCGTCCGCTAAGCCCGCAGGAACTGGCAGCACTGAGATATGCCGGGCGCTATCCACAAGAGGCCGAGCTCGTCGCAAAAGAGCAAGAGAAATTTGATGACGAGGTGCGGCAAGCCCAGCAACAGGTTGAAACAAGTTTTTCGATTTCAAACGAATAGCAGAAAGGCGAGGTACACCGTGCGAAAGACGGTTACAGTCTGCATTGTGTTGATAGGGTTCTGGTATGGATTGGGAAGCGCGCAGGCTCAAGGCGAAAATGCGGCTTCCGGTCGATCCACTCCGGAGAAGGTTGCCAGTCAAGGAAGTAAATCGCAGGGTGATCAGCATGAGGTGCCAGTAAAGCCGTACCGGCTGGATTTTTCGGTGAATGAATTGGAGAGCGGGAAAAGGATCAATACACGCCATTACTCAATGAACCTAGCGGACGGTAGTGCCGACGAACTAAAGATTGGTACCCGAGTGCCCGTCCATACCGGCCCTCCCCGGAGTGGCCCAGGCGACAATCCGACTCAGTATCAATACATGGATGTCGGCACAAACATCTGGGCGTCCTTGCGAGAGCGCGGCGACGACCTGCAGTTGGAAGTGAGGAGCGATATGAGCAATCTCGACATGAGCGCTAGCCATGACGGGGATTCTGGGTGGTTGCCGCCGATCGTCCGGTAAATCAAGATCAGCGGCGTGACGCTGCTGGTGACCGGGAAACCGATCATCATCGGCAGCATGGACGACCCGAATTCGAATCGTGAATTCCAACTCGAGGTCACGGCAACGAATTTACGATAGAGCAAACGCGAGCGGCTGCCAGCGCTGATTGCCGATGCATTGTCCAGCGCTCATGCCTGGCCCGCTAAATTGCAGCCGCCAAGCCTGCATGCACGCTTCGCAAATCGTGTGGCGCACAACGGGAGAGCGTGCATAGAGCTTTTGCCGGCACACATTGCATCTGTTATCAGCCCGCCGGAGCCGCCACGTTATTCATCGGCAATTCGCGCGGCTTCTTTAAATATTTGCACGAACATTGGCCGTGTCAGCTTCCCCGTTTGAGTGTTCTGGTTCGAGGGATGATACGACGCCAGCAGCACGCGTCCATCGGGCATCTCGTATTTGGCGCCGTGCTGAAATATATACGGCTTTCGCGCAGGCAATTGGCCCCGCCTCTTCAAATAATTCAGATATGTGTCAAAGCCAATCTTCCCAAGAGCGATGATGACTTTGAGACCCTTCAGGCAGTCAAGCTCGCGCTCCAGATATGGAGCGCAGTTTGTTAACTCTTGTGGGAGCGGCTTGTTGTCGGGTGGCGCACAGCGCACGGCAGCGGTGATGTACAGGTCCTTGAGCATGAGCCCATCATTGCGATCTGTGGCGAAGGGCTGATTAGCGAAGCCGGTTTCATGCAGCACTGGATACATGAACTTTCCGGAAGCATCGCCGGTGAATGGTCGCCCGGTTCGGTTGGAACCGTGCGCCCCCGGGGCGAGGCCTAGTACCAGGACCCGCGCCTCAGGATCGCCGAACCCGGGCACAGGCTTGCCCCAATATTCGCAATCGCGGTACGCCAGTCGTTTCTCTCGGGCAACCTGCTCACGATAGAGAACCAGCCTTGGGCACTTAGTGCAGGCGATAACGGTCCCATTCAGTTCGGAAAGCCAGGGAGGCACGGTCATCGGGAATTCACATTGTAGTTGAGCGTTACCGGCACATCTGGCGGCGACACGTTAATATGTTCGACCAACCGCTGATTACTCAAAACCAGGATGACTATGATCAGTCCAAAATCGAGTTGGCTGTTTACCGTGACGGTTGCTGTTCTCATTCCACTATCTTCCGCGCAGCAAACATCGCCCGCCTCAATGGGTGAGAAGAAATCCGCGCTCGAACTGATTGCCTTAGCAGGGGCGAACAGTGCTGACCTGCGAAATGCAATTAACGCCAGCTTTGAAGCGAAGCAACTTGCGGGAGGGACTGCATGGACGGGACATGGACACGACTTCTTCTTCGCGACGGAAGCCTCCGGTACACCACAGCTTTTCATAGATGGGCGGCGCGGTCCGGACATGCACCTTGCTGGCCCGGACTTGTGGTATGCAGCAGCGCGCATTGAGGCGCTCGGTCATCCACATTCATTCTTCTACATGGTGAATAATGCGAAATTCGGCGGCAGCCTCGATGTGCCGGCCTTCGGCCCAGAATCGTATCAGCAGCCGGGAGTTCCGTCCGGCAGACTTTCGGAAAAAATCGCCCACACTAGCAAAATCTACGACGGCATGAAATCCGAATACTGGATTTATGTTCCTGCACAATACAAGGCGGAGACTCCTGCGGCGCTGATGGTCTTCCAGGACGGAGGCGGGTACATCCATCGTGACGGCAATAATCCCGTCCTGAATGTGATCGACAATCTGATCGCTGAGAAAAAGATTCCCGTTCTCATCTGCGTTTTCATAGACCCCGGTGACATCACCGACTCGCCGGGCACTCCGACCTACAACTTCGTAAAAAATTATTCGGGAAAATGGCTGCGCAGCTTGAAAGATTCCATGCGCAGCACACTCTACGACACAGTCAGCGACCGCTACGGGCGCTACTTGCGCGATGAAATATTGGCCGAAGTCGCTGCCAAGTACAACATTCGCAAAGATGCGTACAGCCGAGCCATTACCGGACTTTCGTCAGGCGGCATCTGCTCGTTCAATGCTGCCTGGCAGATGCCCGACCAGTTCAGCCGTGTTATTTCCTGGATCGGTAGCTTTGAAAGCATTCAATGGAAGGAAGACCCGGCAGTTGCAGACGGCGGGCAAGATTATCCTGAGAAGGTCTTGCACGAGGCGAAGCGCAACGTCCGCGTATGGTTGCAAGATGGCTCGAACGATCTCGATGTTCGCTACGGAAACTGGCCTCTCGCCAACTTGCGACTAGCGACCGCACTCAAGTTCAGGGAGTACGACTTTCATCTGAGCTTCGGCGAAGGCACGCACAACACCGCGCACGGAGCCTCGGAGTTTCCGGAAGAGATGATCTGGCTATGGCGCGATTACGACCCGGGCAAAACCTCGCAGAACTATGAAATCGATATCGCAGAGAAGAGCAAACCTACGTTCCGGGTGGCTATCGTGAACAGGTAAAACTATTTTTCAGGGATCGCATAATATCCGCTACGCGCCTGGATCTTGTATTGTTCCTTGGAGCGGATGTCAACCTTGCGATAGCCGCCGTCTTTGGCCGGATTCGTGGGCACGTAACCGATGTAGTACTGGCTACGCAGTTCCTGCGAAATTTGATCAAAAGCTGCCTTGAGCTTCTCCGGCTTATTGCCAACTTCGATCACTCGGCCTCCGGTTTCAGCGGTCATCTTCTTCATCTCGCCCGCGCCACCGTAACCTCCAAAGCCATAGAACCCGCGGTCAGCGCATAGCAATACATAAACAATCGTGTCAGCCTTCTGCGCAGCCTCGATTGCATCGTTGATCTTGTACTGGCTGCCCTGGTCCACGCCATCCGTGAGCAGGATCATCGCCTTCCGGTCCACCTGCTGGCCCATCTGGTCGTGGGATGCGAGATACACGGCATCGTAGAGCAGCGTACCTTTCGGGGTCCCCATGGTTGGTACCGGTCCGCCTCCCATACCCGGCATGCTCCCGACTTGACCGCCGTTGTCGATCTTCACGCTGTTCAGCGCGTTTTTCAGTCTTCGGACGTTGCCGGTGAAATCCTGCAACAGGCTCACGCCGATGTTGAAATCGAGTACAAATGCCATGTCTTTTTCACGCAATCGGCGGAAAAATATTTGACCGTCTGCGGCTTCCCGTCTTCCAGCAGCTCAAAATTGTCTTTTGGCAGATTAGGGATGAGTCCGCCCTTTTTATCTTTCACATTGAAAAAGAGCTGCACAACATCCACATTGGCCTTGAAAGTAGCCGCGGGCGTCTGGTCTTCTTCTTGGTCCTGCTGCGATTTGTTCGATGATTCCCGGTCCTGCTGGTCAGGAACCATCTGAACGTCTTGCGCGAAAACTGCCGACGAACAAACCATTACAAGCGCGGATATCCACACTGCTATGCTTTTTGGGAGAGTGAAATGCATGAATTCTTGGCCCCGTTTGTTTCTGTTAGTCTATCTCTCTACGGGTTAGATGCACCAAATCTGCCTGCTCAGGCATCCCACAACAAAGACAATGCGAGGGAAGGTCTTGCGTAAGCCGTACAAACAATTTTCGCGAATGTGCTGCTTGAGTTTGTTGGGCGTGCTTCTTACGATCGGCATTCATCTGGCGGCGCAATCATCCGACCAAAGCACTCCTCAGGCACAGCCCAGTACGCAAGATCAGAGAGATCAGGGCATTCCGGATGCACCATCTGCGGTGCAGCCTGCGAAGCCTGCGCCAGAAAATCCGCCGGCGGCTGAAGAGCAGCAACAAGCGCCTCCGCCGCCAGCGTCAGAGGCGCAACCGGCACCTCGTAGCGACGAGGCGACTCCTGCACCTGTGCCTGGAACAAACCCGAATCCGGGCACACCGCCTCCGATCAACATTCGTACCGTACCGCAAGGCGGAGCCACGCAGCCGGCCAGCACTGGGCAGGAGGAGTTTTATAAGATTTCTGTCACCACTAACCAGGTTATGGTTCCCGTAACCGTGAAAGACGAATCTGGACGCCTGGTAAACGGCCTCTCTGCAAAAGACTTCAACGTCCTCGAGAACGGCAAAAAACAGACGCTGAACTTCTTCACCAGCGATCCGTTCGCCCTCTCGGCCGCGGTGGTTTTCGATCTCGGAATGAAAGATGTTGACGTGCAGAAGGTGGTTCATACCTTCCCCGCCTTTGAGGGCGCTTTCAGCCAGTTCGACGAGCTTTCGCTGTACGCCTATAGCAACACGGTCAGCAGGCTCTCCGACTGGGGAGCCGTCGGGCAGCAGCTCGATGCGCGACTCGAAGAGCTGCAAAGCGCTCGCGGACAGAACAACGGGCCGCCTGTCACCAGCGGTCCATTTGGGCCAAACGGTCCTTCGATCAACGGCATGCCTGCGAATCCCGGCGCTCCGACCGTTTACACGCCTGTGCAGGAAGCACATGTGATGAACGATGCCATTCTGAAAGCTGCCATGGATCTTGCGCAGCGCGACAAGACGCGGCGGAAAATCATTTTCGTCATCAGCGACGGACGCGAATACCGCAGCAATGCCAGTTATCGCGACGTGCTTCAGGTCCTGCTCAAGAACAACATCATCGTGTATGCAATCGGTCTGGGCGGCTCGTCCATTCCCGGTTACAACAAGCTCGCGAAGCTGCACATTCCTCGGCTCGGCTATACCGACATTCTGCCCAAATATGTAAGCGCCACCGGCGGCGGTCAGGTCTTTGAGGAACTGACACGCAATGGCATCGAAGACGCTTACGCGCAGGCGCTGGGCTACGCCCGCAATCAGTACACGCTCGGATACCGCCTGGGAGGAACTCCTTCAGGCGCATACCGGGACATAGAAGTTTTGGTGGACCGTCCGAGTTGCAAGTCCTCCATTCGCCCCTGTGTCAATGTTTCCGCTCGGGCGGGGTATTATCCTAATCCAGCGCCGCGCTAGAGCAATGTCTGGAGCGGATTAAAGCTCCGGGGCACCGAGTCCGAAGTAGTAACCAGCGTAATCTGCCGGTAATCCGTGCCTGTGGTATAAACCAATGTACAAGTCCAAAAATTTGGCGGACAGCCCCGGCCCGGGCTTGGCCTCTGCTTGCGTTGGGGGCCGCAGCTTTATGGCGCAAGTGTCCGCGCTCTGAGGAAAGTCTTGAGTTTCATCAACTTCGCAGCCCGTGAGATCAACTGCAAGATCGTTTATTACGGCGCGGGCCTCGGCGGCAAGACCACCAATCTGCAGCACATTTATCAGAAGACTGCCGAACAGCAGAAGGGCAAGATGATCTCGCTTGCCACTGAGACGGATCGGACCCTGTTCTTCGATTTTTTGCCGCTCGATCTGGGGTCAGTTCGCGGTTTCAAGACTCGCATTCACCTATACACGGTCCCCGGACAGGTCTTTTACGACGCCAGCAGAAAACTGATTCTGCGCGGCGTGGATGGAATTGTGTTCGTCGCCGACTCGCAGGAAGAGCGCATGGACGCGAACGCTGAAGCGCTCGACAATCTGATGTCAAACCTCAAAGAACACAATTACGACTTCCACAAGATCCCCTACGTCCTGCAGTTAAACAAGCGTGACCTGCCGAATGTGCTCCCCGTCGATGCCCTCAAGAAGGAACTCCAACGCAAAAACGAGCCTGTGCTCGAAGCCATCGCTTTTCAAGGCCAGGGCGTGTTTGAAACGCTGAAGGAAATTGCCCGCCAAGTGCTGGTCGAACTCAAGCAGGGCAGCTAGCTACTAGCGCTCCTTGACGTGTATACACATCTTTGTTACATTGTATATATGCCGTCGATGACATCTATCCGTCTGGACACAGATTTGGCCGATGAAGCTGTCAGGGTGTTGGGAGTGAAATCTCGAACTGAGGCGATCCACGTGGCCTTAAAAGAAGTTGTCGCTCTCAAACGATTTAAGGAGTTGATGACCAAAAACGCAGGCAAGCTTCGGTTTGCTGCCGCAGATGAGTAGCTTAGTCATCTTCGATACTTCTATCTTCATCGATCAACTCCGTACTGGACGGCATCAAGCAAGAATTCAAGCGGTGAGCGGACTGGTTAGAACGTCCGCGGTGGTCCTCTCCGAACTCTGGCGGGGAGTGACGTCAACTGCTGAAGGAAAGTTTCTCAAGGTGTTGCAAAAGAATCATCCGGTGGTGGTTCCGACAGCCACGAACTGGGTGGAATCTGGGCAAATCCTCAGTAAATTGCACAATGAAACAGGCTTCGTTCCACATAAATTGCGCGATCTCCACTTCGACGTATTGATCTCATTGACCGTGCGGTCGTGCGGCGCACGCCTGGTGACGTCAAATCGGTCTGATTTCGAGTTGATCGCGACGTACATTCCACTACGTCTTGAGGTGTGGCCATGAGCCAGTTCGCCGATTCCACGGATCGCAGCAATCTGAACATTTGCATGTTGATCTGACTGCTTGAGCGCTGATTACCCGCCGTTCGCTCCCGTATAATCGAGAGAATTCATGACTGTTTTGGCAGACATCGTCGCCGCTACTCGGCGCAAAGTAGAAGAAGCTCGCTTGCATGCTGACCTTCGCGAACTGGAGCGAAAGGCCGCCCTGCACATGCCGCGCGGCTTTCGGAATGCGATCGAGCAAGCCAGCCAATCCGGCCCGGCGATCGTCGCAGAGTTGAAGAAAGCGTCACCTTCTCGCGGGCTCATTCGACGCGATTTTGATCCGCGTCTGCTGGCGCAAGAGCTGGAAATCGCGGGGGCCACCGCGCTTTCGGTCCTGACTAATGGGGAATTTTTTCAGGGATCGCTGACCAACCTGCAAGTGGCCTCGGCGGCGACTCGACTACCGTGTCTGCAAAAGGATTTCATCGTTGATGAACTTCAGGTCCTTGAGGCCCGGGCGAATTTGGCGGACGCGATTCTGCTGATCGTCGCGGCGCTCTCCCAGGACGAGTTGCTTGCACTCTTAAAACGTGCCGGCCAACTCGGGCTTGACGTGTTGTGCGAGGTGCATGACGAAGAAGAACTCGGCCGCGCGCTCGATGCAGGATTCGAGCTGATCGGTATCAATAACCGCGATCTGCAGACCTTCAAAGTGAATCTCGATACTGCGTACCGGCTCGCGCAATTGTTGCCGCCCGGAGTTGTTACCGTCGCAGAGAGCGGAATTGAAACCGGCGCTGATATTTCGCAGCTACGCGCTGCCGGTTACAACGGATTCTTGATTGGAGAGACGCTGATGCGCGCGCCGCGTCCCGGAGACGCATTGCGAAGCTTGCTCGATGACGCGGTTTCGACGGCAGCAAGCGGGGCGTGATGCCACGACCAAGCGAATATGAGGCGCTTTCATGACTTGGGTGAAAATCTGCGGAATCACGAATCTCGAAGACGCGTTGCTCGCGGTCGAAGCCGGCGCGGACGCCCTTGGATTCGTGTTTTATGAGAAGAG
>QHZW01000073.1 GCA_003224815.1 Acidobacteriota bacterium
GCTCGTTTTTGGACCATATTCACCCTGGCCGGTAGCATTCCGCGTCATGGGCCCCAGTCTGGAAAAGGACCGCGCGATTGCGACACAGGTCCAGGCTACAATGCTGGCAAATCCCCATACTCGACAGGTAAACCAGGACTGGGGGGAACGCGCGCCAACTGCGCACTTTGTCCTCGACCAAGCCCGGCTACAACTGATTGGCCTTTCCTCACACGAGGCCGCCGAACAGATCCAATTTCTTCTCACCGGTGCGCCGGTGACGCAGGTCCGTGAAGATATTCGAACGGCGGAGGTGATCGCTCGAAGTGCAGGAACAGACCGCCTTGATCCCAGCAAACTGAACGACATGACTTTGATGAATCACTGGGGGAAGGCTGTTCCACTCAGCCAAATCGGCCACATCGAGATTCGTACTGAAGAACCGATCCTTAAACGCCGTGATCGCGTGCCGACAATTACGGTAGAGAGTGACATCGACGAATCACTTCAGCCTCCGCAGGTCTCTGCGGAGATTGAAAAGGCGATTCAGCCGATCATCGCCAGCCTGCACGAGAGCTACAAGATCGAGACGGGCGGCAATATAGAAGAGTCTGAGAAGGCGAACAAGGCACTTTCAGTGGTATTTCCCGCCATGATTGTGCTGATGCTCACGGTTATCATCTTCCAGGTCCGATCATTCTCCGCGATGTTCATGGTGGTTCTTACAGCGCCTTTAGGTCTCGCTGGTGTCGTTCCAACATTGCTTCTCTTTCACCAGCCATTTGGGTTCAATGCGATTCTCGGACTGATCGCGTTAGCTGGCATCCTGATGCGCAATACGCTGATCCTCATCGGTCAAATCAAAACAAATCAGGAGGAAGGCCTTGATAGTTACCACGCTGTCGTCGAGGCGACCATTCAGCGATCACGTCCGGTGGTTCTCACCGCGCTTGCAGCCGTATTGGCTTTCATCCCTCTGACCTTCTCGGTTTTCTGGGGATCGATGGCATTCACACTGATTGGGGGGACTGCCGTGGGTACGGTGCTGACCCTTCTTTTCCTGCCTGCGATCTATTCAATCTGGTTTGGAGTGAAACCGACAGCAGTCCCGAGCGATGAGACACAGGCAGTGCTGGTGAGTCCATAGCGGAAGGACGGTTCGATCAACAATAACTGAACTTCAGCCACAGAGCCGCATCTATAAAGCTGATTGGTATTGGGGTGGCGCCATTTGACGGTTCTTTCCCGTATTGGCCATTTTAGGACCGACCCATCTGGGACCAGCAATTATTTGAGTCCCTGAATGTACGATCCTTCGATTGCCTAACTGAAGGACGGTCGAATAGTAGAGCTTGCCACGATTTCCATCACGAAAGTAGTAGCACAGAACGATGCCGCACAGAAGCAATTGCTCTTCCTTCCGAATGCGCTACCTGAGGGTATCGAACCTGAGGACCCAATGATCAACGTGCGTTCAGCGGCGTATCCCATCTCGTATAAACGTCGCCAGTAAGTGCTCGCGCAAGAGGTTGGCGTCTCCATGCCACAGCTGGATGTAGTCTTGCGATGACGTTCCGTTTTGAAGCCCGACTGCCTTGCAAACCACAAAGGCAACTGCTTCGGCTTCGGTCTCGCGTACTCTCTTGGTGGTGAGCGTTCGACGGTCACCGCGATGCAGCATCTCGTGGCCGATCTCATGTACCAACACCGAGAATTCCTCGGCTAGCTTCATCCCGGAAAGCAGCGTGATCTTGCCGCCGTGGGATAGACCTTTCGCTGGTGAAATCCGCTCGGAGTAGCTCAATTCCACTCCTTGCGATTGCACAAACTCGAACAGGCGTTCGCGGCATCCGCTCACGTCGCCTTCCACTTCGGTGAGCGTGGGTAGTTCTTTGCCTTCGGTCTGGCTGATGTCGAAGACGTACACAGCGCGGAACCCGATCAGTTGGTGTTCTGTCTTGCGCTCGTCCGCTGCGTTATCCGTGTCTATATTGGTCGCGATTTCGTTCTGGCGCGACCTGCGGTAGCCGACCATTGGCGCAAGGATGAGAATGCCTTTCTCCCCGCGTTTGACGAAGCGGCCAAGCGAGTTCCAAGTTCGGATACCGGCAACATTGGAGGCGTCCGGTTTTTGTCTGGCGATCAGCATGACATTGCCGAACGAGTAGGTACGGAATCGGGCCATTGTGCCGAGATACTGCGTAAGCACTTCGCTATGTCCGGATTCGAGCGACTGCACGAGATAATCCACTGCATCTTTCGTTTTGGTCTTGATGTCCTCTAATTTCATTGTTTTCCCTTTCGCGCCGTTTCCGGCTTGTTTTTTTCTTCACTTGAGCGCAGCGGGAAAAAACAAGACGGAGCGGAGCAAAGGGCAAAACGCAGGCCGGAGGAGGGTGGCAGGGCGCGAGTGGCGGCGCGGTGCGTGACAAACACGCTTTATCGTTTGGCACGACACCGGCGCATCAGTCCGAGCGACCGCCTGAGCCGCGGCCAAGCGGCGTCCACCCAGAGAAGGCCGGAGTGGGAATAAGATGGCGGAGCCTTCCGCTGATCGCTGAAATCGTGTTCTCCTGTATGAATTGAGCACACAACCGGAACACAGTTATGAAGAAAGTAGTGAGGAAGAAATCCCTTTCGTGAGTACCGACAGTCAGCCGAGTGAATGTCGCTCGCGTTCAGGAATTTCTCGCACACCGGCGGCACACAACCCTCTCTGTCATAACTTCCGGCTTGCCCGTGATTCGTTAGGGACCGGCAGTAAAACGTTCAGAACACACCGCCGGTCCCGGATTATTTCACACCGAACCGTTCATTGCTGCTGCGGCATTGGGCGCTCGTGAAGAATCATCCAGTTGATGCCAAACCGATCCCGCACCTGGCCGAAGCGCGAGGCAAACAACTCCTCTCGCATTGGCACAAACACCTGGCCCCCATCAGAAAGCGCTGAGAATGCGCGCTCTGCCTCAATGTCAGTATCCATTCTCAGGGTCAGGTACGCACTGCGCATCGGCTCAGCATTTGGAATGTCTGCGGCCCAAACCTCAGCGTCGGCAAGCGAAATACGCCCATGCACTACCGCATCCTTCCAGTTGGAAGGAACTTGGCTTTGGCCTGGAGACTGCGCGTGCGTCATCATCATCCCAATCTTTGCTCCGAGATGCTTCTCATAATATTGAAACGCTTGGGTGCAATTGCCGTGGAAATTCACGTAAGTGTTCGTTTTCATAACTCGTCTCCTTAACTTGATGATTCTCGATCTCGCCTATAAGTTTGGGCTCGTTCAGCAAGACCTCTCCTTGGCAATCGCGTATCTGTCCTTCGCTCGCGATACAGCAGTTTGGGGAATTGACCCCGCTTCGTCGAGGTCACGTTTGTTTTCAAAGCCTAAAAACGTTCTGCGAACGTCCTGCCAGTGTGCGACGCGTTCATAAGCTGTTTCGTTTAAATTGTGAGGCGCGGAAAAGAGGACTCCAATCCCACGAAAGTTGCTGAAGTGCCTCGCTTCGTCATCAATCAAGTAATCGACGTCTATGATTCTTTTATTACCACAGAACACGATGTTGCTTGCGGAGATAAAAGGAAAATGCCTCCGCAGCCAACGGTGTTTTGCGGCGAATGATTCCGGGATCTCCATAGCTGCCGACACGATGAACACCTCGTGCTCGCGGAGGAGGTCGCGGACAACCTCTTGCGCTTCCTCGATCACACCCAGACAATCGAAAAAGACTTCATCTCGAATCATGCGCCGCACGGCGTCAAACTGATCTGCAGGCGCAAATTCTTCGAGGTGCTTGCCACATAAATCATTCGCAGAGATCTTTTCTGCGAACGCGGCGTTGTAGCGGCGGATATGCTCCGTGAGGCTGTCTGCAATGGTCTCGTCCATATCAATTGCGATCCGCAATCGCTTGTTTTCTGTCCCGACTGCTCGTTGGTTTTCTCTGATTAATTTCAAGAACAGGCAGGTTCCGGCAAACACGATAGAAGCTGCATTCGCCAAGCTCAATTCTGTCGCTCCGATTGCCAAACCGTAGCAGAGCCAAAGCGTGACCCCAGCCACGTACAGTGACAGCATGAAATACGACAGGTCTTTGCCGCCCGTTGTCCATGTCTTTTTTATCTGTGGCACGAAGGCGATGGTGCTCAATACGGCGGCCGCTGCCCCGAGAATCGTTGCGGCTATCCCGTTATGCATAACTTACGTCCTCTGAGAAAACGCCCCAACGCCGCAATTCCCGCCAGCGCAAGAAGCACGGCAGGAAGCATTGGCGATTGGCGAGTACGTAAGCGGTAAACAATTGCGAACAGAATAAGGACCGCAAGCCCTAGACCTACCATGTTCAATCAAACGAATATGTCTATCCTTGGCTGTTCCAATCTTTATTGATGAATTCATCGCTGTCCTCCTCAGTCAGGTCTTATGGTTTTTATTGTGAAGTTGGATCGAGATTCCGTCTAATGATTTCTATTCCACGTTGTGATAACTTCTGGTTATGGATCTAAATTTGGATCAGCTGCGTTCGGTTCTCGTTTTGGCAGAGCATTTACACTTTGGCCGCGCGGCCGAAGTGCTGCATGTTTCCCAGCCAGCGCTCACAAAACAAATCCGAAAGATCGAGGAGACATTGGGTGGCCGCTTGTTTGTACGAAAACCACGTGAGGTGACGCTTACTCGGGCGGGCGAAGTATTGGTCGAGCACGCTCGATCATTGCTTCGCGATGCGCAGCTTGCGGTCGATGTGTCCCGAAGTGCCATGCGTGGAGAAGCTGGGCTGTTGCGGATTGGTTTCGGTCTGCCCTCGCTGGCAACCGGTCTCCCTGACCTGATTCAACGATTTCGGCAGCGTTTTCCCCGTGTACAGATTTCGATGCGCGAGATGTCAACTCCCCCACAGCTGAAAGCTCTTGAAGATCGCACATTGGACGTTGGGTTTGTTCGACTTCCGATCCTCGCCGATGAACTTTCTAGGTTCCCACTCTTTTCAGATCGTCTCGTAATCGCTGTTGGTCCCCATGGTCCTAAGAATTCACGCGGGGGATTACGATCATTCGCCAATGAGTCCTTTGTTTCGGTGACCCGCACTGCTTCGGCGAGCCTTCACGATCACATTATCCGAACCTGTCATGCCGCGGGATTCTTGCCTCGGATTGTGCAGGAAGTTGAAGAACTCTTTACTGTACTCAATTTTGTGCGCGCCGGCGCAGGCGTCGCTTTGGTCCCAAATTCATGCAAGGTCATAAATGTTCCTCGTATTAAATACTTAGAGACAGGTGTTCCCACGGCTGCTTGGAAGATAGGCATTGCCTTTCACAATCGTTCCGTTTCGGAACCCGCCGTTAGCAATTTTGTATCTGTAGTGCGCGAGAATTTTCACTCGCGACATTGAATTCAAGCAGATCGAGTTTAGGACCGACCATTCGGCTATTCGGAAGTAATTCCCAGTTCTGGCCGCTCTTCAGATTGAGATCGCATCCGGAGTCATCGCCAACGCGCGCCGGCTGACCGACAGTCAGTCGGCTTCCTCCTGGTGCAAGAAGGTTCTCAAACACTCGTCTCGCGCGCGGCAATTTCCCCCGATCGCTACGAGCGATTCAGACGAACAGTGCGGGAGGTATCGGTGACAGGTTGACGCGACAGAACTCACAATTGTCGGCGGGCAAGGCCCGATGATGTGGTGGACAACACGAGATCACTGCCCTGGGGTGTGGGACGGAACCCGCTCAGGGCCGCAAGGCAATTCATCGAGCAACACGACCGCAGATCTCAGGCATGCCGCTAAGGATTGTTGCCGCACCATGATGCGATTCCGTTCTGTTCGACAAGACGGTATTGCTGGGGCTTGATGTTGTATGCGATCCCGAGGTGGGGTCGGCTTCTCGATGGTGACCAGGCCATTATAGAAATCACCCCGAAAAGCCTCAAAACTTCTCAGTCCTGATTATCCCTGCGCCTTCGCGAATGATGACCAGCTGGTTGGCCGCGACTTTGGAAATGTTTTCAGTGGCACCGTTTGTCCAACGGATACTTAAATCTGCACTGACTTCAGCGCCAATTCCGAAGTGCAGGCGACGGTCGTTCACCGAGTAAAAACTCGACTGCGCCAACACTTCCTGCGCCTGACGCAACTTTCCGTAGATGACGGTCACCCGCGAACCGATGGCGCTGCGATTTGATTTTGAGCCTACCAGCAGAACTTTCAGCCAATGTCCGCCACTGGTCACATCGTTGCGCAACAACGATGGAGGTTCATTCATGTTCATGACCAGAACATCCATATCGCCATCATTGTCGAAGTCACCAAAGGCGCATCCTCGACTGGCGTGTGTGTCGGCAATCCCGGGCCCGGCTTCTTCGACCAATTCTTCAAATCGACCATCGCCCAGGTTCCGGAAGACCAGACGCGGAGAGTGGAATGGATACGAAGGAAGCTTACGCTCGACTTCCGGATAAACGCTTCCAGTCGCGATAAACAGATCGGGATAGCCATCATTGTCCAGATCCACCATCCCCGTTCCCCATCCCACATAGCGGGTTTCAACGCCGATTCCGGAACGGATAGTTATGTCGTCAAAATTTCCCTTCCCATCGTTTCGATAAAGGACGTTCGTGTCGTCGGCGAAATTTGTCTTGAAGATATCCAGGTTGCCGTCCAAGTCGCAGTCCCCGACAGCCAGGCCCATGCCTGCCTGCTCCATTCCGTCTTCGCTGAGCGCAACACCGCGCTCAAGCGCTTCTTCGTGAAATGTGCCATCGTGCTGGTTGCGGAAGAGCCAGCTCGGGGTGGAATCGCAGGCGACGTAGATGTCAGGCCAACCGTCGTTATCATAGTCGGCAGCCACTACCGTCATCGGATAGGAACCTCCAGCCGCAGCAACTCCTGATGTTTTGCTCACCTCTGTGAAGGTGCCATCGCCATTGTTGTGAAACAACTGAACGAAGCCGGGTGGGAGGCCGCGTGGACCGCAATTTACCGCCACGCCTTTCCACGTGCAATCAGGATTTTCGCCAGGCTTGGGTAACTTATCGAGTGTGGTGTTGAGGTAGTTGGCCACGAACAGATCCAGTCGTCCATCTCGATCGTAATCAACCCAACTGCAGCCAGAGCCATACTGAACAGACTTCTGCGCGAGTCCGGTGCGTTCAGTGACGTCCGAAAAAGTTCCATTGCTATTATTGTGATAAAGCACATTATGCCCGTAGTATGTGATGAAAATATCCTCGAAACCATCGTTATCGTAGTCGCCCACAGTTATAGCGGAGGCCCATCCACTTCGCGTCAGTCCCGCTTTTGCAGTCACATCGGTGAACGTTCCATCACGATTGTTCTTGTAGAGACGATTCGTTGCTCCTGCAGGATTACCCTCCAGCCGCGTACCGTTCAAGACAAAAATATCGAGCCACCCATCATTGTCATAATCGAGAAATTCGATGCCACACCCAACTACTTCGATGATGTAGCTCTTGCTGTCCACG
>QHZW01000074.1 GCA_003224815.1 Acidobacteriota bacterium
TTCCCAGGCGCAACCGCGTCGAAGAGCTCTTGCGTTTTTCGGACGATGTTGTCCCGAGCTATTTCTCGTTTTGTAACATTGCCACAACCGCACAGTAATAATGTGAGTACAACAAAGGTCGATATTTTCACTTCGCCCACTCCCACTAGACGCTTCAAACCTACAGATAGCCATGGCAAGCCGCTGCTTCCAATCATGAACACACATGTTCCGAAATATTGGGTCCATTTACAGATGGAGAGTTCCTCACCTTCTTCAGGGCGTTTGCGGCAGAACGCCTTCAATATCCTGAGCAGCTTTTTCGATACCTGCGGATACACTTTCGATAATCTTCGCGACCTGCGGGATCTGTTCGTCTGCTTCCTTCCATTTTTTCTCGTCCATGTACTCCCGGACAGCTGCGATCGGCTTGGCGCCGTACCCTGTATATGCACCAGGCGCATAGATTTGGTTCTTGAACCACGGACGGTCTGGCAATCCCCTTTCGTTCAGAAACAATCTTGAGACCCTCATTAGATCAGTATTTGCCTGCTGCTTTGCATGCTCGGGCAACTCAGGGGAACCGTTTGTACGCCAGGCAGAGACTGCTTTCGAATAGTGCTCAGCGCTCTTCTTCAGCGCTTCGAGCGCATTCTTCATCGGCGCAAAATTCATATAGGGCGGTACCGCCTCGGCAGGAGGAGGAGCTATGGGCCTGCGCGGATCGGTGGTTGCGGTGAATACGCCTTCTTGCAATTCCAGATTACGTTCTGTGAATTCGTCTTGTTTATCTTTCAGGATCTTCTCCAGTTCGGCCTCGTACTTCGTGATTGCTTCAAATTGCGGAGAATAATCAACCGGGATCAGGTCAGAATCGGCTAGTCGCATGACCGCAGTCCCTATTGTCTGTGCCAGCGCTCGGCCGTACACGAAATTTGTATCCACAAAACTGGTGTACCAATAGAAGTCGTCGTATATCGAATGATATTGAGTTCCGTCATCTTCGCCACCGAACTCGATGCTAAGAGTTGAAATTCCTGCGAAATCCTGGAACGCCGTGTAATCAGATCCGTCTCCAAGGGCATGTACCAGCAAATCACCATGACTACGAAAATTCTTACGCTCCTCCGCGTCCTTTGCCTTTGCGATGCTGTCTAACCGCGAGCGCTGAAGAACGGTCAAGCTGGTTTCAGGGTCCAGAATATCCCGCGCTACACTGCTGACGAAGCTTTGCAAGTCCTGCGTTCCGCCACTCTCCAGGAACCCGCGCTCATTGCTATCTGAATTTATGTAAGCGACTGCGTGATTTTTCAAATCATCCACGTGCGTTTCCACCCATTCGACCGATCCGAGCAGTCCGGGTTCTTCTCCGTCCCATGCACAATAGATAATGGTCCGTCCGGGTATCCATCCCTGGCGGTGCAATTCGCCTAACATTCGTGCTTCTTCCAGCAATGCGGATTGGCCGGAGACAGGATCGTCAGCGCCATTCACCCATGCGTCGAAATGGTTTCCGCGCAGTACCCATTGGCCGTCATCCCTCCCGCGTAAGGTTGCGATGACGTCGTAAACCGGCTTCAGCGCCCAATCGGACGCCACCTTCAGATGTACTTTCGCGGGGCCGGGACCAACGTGATACGTGACGGCCAATCCTCCCCGCCAACCCTCCGGTGCTACCGGACCCTTGAGCGCAGAGAGCAGCGGTTCCGCGTCCGCATAGGAGATTGGCAGCACTGGGATCCTCGTGATCGTTTTCGCATCCTTAATGGCAAGTCGCGTTGCGTCAGCGGTTGCGCCCACACCGGGCGTAAGTGGATCGCCCGGATAATCGGTATCCATAACACTTCCCCGCTGCACGCCGAAACGTGGACGCCAGCCGCCGGATGGATAGTCGTCGCCTTCGAAGTAGCCATCCCCTTTGGGGTCGGAATAAATGATGCAACCGATGGCGCCGTGTTCGGCTGCCACCTTCGGTTTTATTCCGCGCCACCCACTCCCATATCTCACAATGACGATCGATCCTTTGACGGAAATTCCCAGCCGATCGAGTTGCTCGTAGTCTTCACGATTACCGTAGTTCACGTACACAAGCGAAGCGGTTACGTCGCCGTCAATCGAGTAAGCGTTATAGGTGGGAAGTTGCTCCGCTGTCTGACCGGAAGTGGGATCGACGGACAACACTGGCTCTTGCAGCTTGGCAACAAATCTTGTGGGCTCCAGCAATTCGAGGACCCGCTGTTTAGGCGTCGGAAACAAAACATTGAAC
The DNA here is from genome assembly GCA_003224815.1 of Acidobacteriota bacterium. Taxonomy (GTDB): domain Bacteria; phylum Acidobacteriota; class Terriglobia; order Terriglobales; family Acidobacteriaceae; genus Gp1-AA145. The sequence goes on from QHZW01000074.1 coordinate 2,246, forward strand.
GTCTCGATATGTGCGTCAAACCCCCATTCTTTGAATTTCGAAAGTATCCACTCGGCATTGTCCTTGTCATACGGTGAGCCGACGTGGTGCGGCCGGGCGCTCAACCGTTTCATGTTCTCGCGGATATTGCCGGGGACAATTCCCTCTCGAAATTTTTGTTCCCACTGCTTTTCTTTTTCCGAGTTTTGCGAACTATAGCCGAGCAGATAGGAAGGCATCTCTCGCGGCATCTTTTCTTCTTTGGACTGACCTGCGACAAATTGGCTTACAAAGAATGCGCAAAGCATGAGTCTGCGATAGCTCACGGATTCTCCTTATGGATAAATCACAGCGGAATGAAAGCAGGTATTCGACTTTATCACGGGTTCCGATCAGATTGATTGGCCGACGTTGCAGTGCCTGTTATATTGGCCTGCATGTCGCAACGATGCCTCAATTTTCTCGTGATCTGGATAATGGCTTGCTTTTTTCTTTTGGGGTCGGTGACGGCGGCGGATGAGACCAGGCAGGTCCGCCTGATGCCATGGCCTGCGAGCGTGAATGTGTCATCGGCCGCTCCACTCGTGATTCACACTTCGTTCTCTGTCGCGGTACAAGGTAACGATCCCCACTTGCACAAAGCGGCCGAGATTTTTCTGAAAGATCTGCGCCGGCACACCGGTTCCCTTCCACTCGATTTCAGTATTGCAGGAAACGCCGATCAGGCCCAACTCGCGATAGACGTCGACCACCCGAGCGAAGAAGTACAAAAGCTTGGGGAAGACGAGGCCTACACATTGAAAGTTGATTCCGCGCGTGCAGAGTTGCATGCGCGTACAACCCTCGGTGCCATGCGAGGCTTGCAGACTATTCTGCAGCTGGTCGAAATCACTCCCCAGGGCTTTGCCATTCCAGCCCTAACGATCGAAGACAAACCGCGCTTTGCATGGCGTGGCCTGATGATTGATTCAGGGCGCCATTTCATGCCGCTGGATGTCATCAAGCGGAACCTCGACGCAATGGCCGCCGTGAAGCTGAACGTATTTCATTGGCACCTCTCAGAAAATCAGGGATTCAGAGTCGAGAGCAAGAAATTTCCGAAGTTGCAGCAACTCGGTTCCGACGGTTTGTATTACACGCAAGCTGAGATTCGCGATGTCATCGCATACGCACGCGACCGCGGCATCCGCGTGGTACCGGAGTTCGATATGCCTGGACACAGCACGGCATGGTTCGTTGGATATCCCGAACTCGCAAGCGGGCCGGGGCCATATTCCATCGAACGCAAATGGGGAGTGTTCGACCCGGCGATGGATCCTACGAAAGACAGCACCTACAAATTCCTCGACACATTTATCGGAGAGATGGCAGCGCTCTTCCCCGATCAGTTTTTTCATATTGGCGGAGACGAGGTAAATGGCAAACAGTGGGACGCGAATCCTAAAATCCAAGACTTCATGCGTGCGCACGGCTTGAAAAGCAACCCCGACCTGCAAGGCTATTTCGTTGAGCGCGTGCAAAAAATTGTGGCCAAGCATGGCAAGACCATGGAAGGCTGGGACGAAATACTTCGTCCGAATATGCCAAGCAGTATTGTGATTCAGTCATGGCGCGGGCAAAAGTCGCTGGCCGACGCCGCGAAGCAAGGTTATCGCGGGCTGCTTTCGTCCGGCTATTACCTGGATCTGAACTACCCAACAGCTTCCCACTACGTCGTCGATCCAATGTCAGGCGACGCAGCAAGCCTCTCCGATGCAGAAAAAGAAAAGATCTTGGGTGGCGAAGCGTGCATGTGGGCCGAGTATGTCTCGCCAGAAAACATTGATTCTCGCATCTGGCCGCGAATGGCGCCTATCGCCGAGCGTCTGTGGTCACCCCAGAACATGACAGATTTGCATTCTATGTACGACCGCATGGCACATGTGAGCGATTGGCTGAATGCCTACGGTCTGAACCACAACACTGAATACGCCCCCATGCTGCAGCGGATGGCGGGAACCGATGATGTCTCCGCGCTCCAAGTTCTCGTGGATGTAGTTGAGCCGGTAAAGGCATATGCACGGGAGGGGCTAGCAACCTCGGAGGCAACTTCACTCACTCCGCTGAATCGAGTTATTGACGCTGCACGCCCTGAAAGCGAGACCGCGCGGGAATTTTCGGAAATGGTGGATGCATTCGTTTCCGGCGCCATCAAGCCGGGAATGGAAGCACAGATGCGACAGAGGCTTATGCTCTGGAGAGATAATGACGAGCCCTTCCAGACAATCGCAAAGAGATCTTCGATCGTCCAGGAGGTTGCGCCGGTTTCTCAAAACCTGGCCACAGTTGCAGCCACTGGATTAAGAGCTCTCGACTATCTGGATCGCGGAGAGAAAGCTCCTCAAGACTGGAAAACCCAACAACTTGCGCTCATGCAGCAAGCTTTTCAGCCCAAAGCACAAGTCGTTCTCATGATCGTTCCAGCGGTGCAGAAGCTTGTCCAAGCGAGCGCAGGGGAAACCCCAACAGTTTTGGCGCTGCCGAAAAATGCGACCGACTAGCCTCTAAGCTGCCGCCACTTCATGCAACAAGTGCTTCAGACGACTACGTCGGCTCGGCTGTAGTACGGGTACACTGGCCGGCCATGGTTCTTCAACACCCATCAATGCCATAGCGCCTCCAACCAGCGCCATGTTCTTGGTGAAGTTCACCATCTCGGTCATGCGTTGCTCAGGAGCTCCTTGCTTCCAGAAATCATGCATAACTGGGGAAACTCCGGCGAGAAATCCAATCACTGCAGCTGTACCGATCTTCGGCTTAACTCCAAGTAAAATGCTGGTGCCCCCCGCTATCAACATTGCGCCTGTGGTTCGCACAGCCAAATCGGGTTTGGGGACATTCTTAGTAGCAGCGTATTGAGACATCTGTCCGGTCTTCATAAAGTGATTGATGCCGCTCATCACGAAATACCCGCCAAAGACAAGACGTCCGAGAAGGAATGGAACGCGCATGGTGACCTCCGAAACAAAATTTGATTCGCCGATCACGGCTGTCGTTGCCCATACTGAATCGTAAGAGTCAGACATCCTGCTAAACTTTTTGTTTGACTCCAGCCATTCACACCCAGGAACTCTGCCGTCATTACCAGATGGGCAATACGACTATTCGAGCCGTCGATGGGATCACGGTTGATGTTCCTGAAGGTGAGTTCGTCGCGCTGCTCGGCGCCTCGGGATCAGGAAAATCATCGTTGCTGAACTTGATAGCTGGGCTCGACTCACCCACTTCGGGCAATGTGAACAGCGGCGGCAAAGAGCTTGCCCGCCTCACGCGGGAAGAACTGGCGCAATACCGCCGTCACATCGTTGGAATGGTATTTCAATCCTTCAATCTGGTTCCACGAATGAGCGTTCTGGAGAATGTCGAACTCCCGTTACGTTTCGCAGAAATTAAGCGGCGTAAACGTGCCGAGCTTTCGACGCGGGCGCTGGAGAAGGTTGGGCTCGGGGCCAGACTGCGGCACCGGCCTATCGAACTTTCCGGCGGAGAACAGCAGCGAGTTGCCCTTGCGCGCGCATTGG
>QHZW01000075.1 GCA_003224815.1 Acidobacteriota bacterium
CAACCCGCTCCCGGCGCTGATCTCGGCGGCTGGTACAACTACGATCCGAACTACGACTGGCACAAAGACGATGCTGGATTTGCTCCTGCCGCGACGTTTGGCCAATGGATTTCCGCTCTGGCGCGTTACTACGCCGTCACCGGGTCGTTAGAAACCCGCGACAAGGTTCTGCGCCTCAACCGCCTGTACGCAAAAGCTATATCTGAGGAGTTCTACGACAAAAACCGTTTCCCTGCCTACTGCTTCGACAAACTCGTTCTCGGCCTCATCGACTCCCAAAAATATGTTCACGACCCCGATGCTTTCGAGATTTTAGAGCGCACCACCAAAGCAGCTTTGCCTCATCTCCCGGGTAAAGCTGTTGATCGTGAGCTGGCGTGGAGGCCGGGCAAAGATCAGTCCTATCGCTGGGATGAGTCGTACACCAACCCGGAGAATCTGTTTCTTGCTTATCAGCGTGGTGCGGGCAATCAATATCACGACTTGGCTGTTCAGTATTTGGATGACGCGACCTGGTTCGATCCGCTCTCACGGAATGAAAATGTTCTCGCCGGGAAGCACGCTTACAGTTACGTGAACTCATTGAGTTCGGCGATGCAGGCGTACCTTACTTTGCGCAGCGACAAACATCTCCTCGCCGCAAAGAACGCATTCGAGATGCTTACGGCGCAGAGCTTCGCCACCGGCGGTTGGGGACCCGATGAAATGCTCCGCGCTCCCGGCAGCAACGACGTGTTCCAAAGCTTGACCAAGACCCACAATAGCTTCGAGACACCATGCGGATCGTACGCGCATTTCAAGATCACGCGTTATCTTCTGCGGGTCACGCGCGACTCTCGTTACGGCGACAGCATGGAGCGCATGATGTACAACACCGTGCTCGGCGCCAGGCCGATGCACCCTGACGGACGTGCCTTCTACTATGCGGACTACCACTTCGCCGGCAAGAAAGTTTATTCAAATCATCTCTTCCCTTGCTGCTCGGGAACTCTGCCGCAAGTGGCTGCCGATTATCGCATCAACGCCTACTTCCACGACGATCGCGGTATCTTCGTCAATCTCTACGTGCCTTCCAGCTTGCGCTGGAGCCGTGGGGCATGGGTAGCCGTACTCAGGCAGGCCGGCGAATATCCTTTCGAGGACACCATACATTTCGAGTTGCTTACGTCGGCGGTAAAAGAGTTCGCCATCAATCTTCGCATTCCCGAGTGGGCCGAAGGCGCTCGCATCGAAATCAACGCAAAGCGTTGGCCGGAAGAGTCAAAACCCGGAACTTTCTCTACGATCTCCCGCCCATGGCGCAGCGGAGATCAAATCGATCTTGAAATACCGCGCAAGGTGCGTCTCGAGCCTGTCGATTCGAAGCACGCGGATACTGTCGCATTGCTCTGCGGCCCTCTCGTGCTGTTCCCAATTCACGAGAATAGCCTGCCGTCGCTGACTAGAGCCCAATTGCTTGTTGCCAAGAAAAGTGGACCGCAACTCTGGGAAACCGGCTCTCAGAAGTTTCTGCCATACGTTGCGATTAATGCCGAGCAATACTCGACCTACATGCAGGTAACCGGTTGACTAATGTTACGACCGAGTGGAAGATGCCGAACTCGCGCTTCCTTGTTGTTGTTGATTGCTGCGATGGTTGCACTCTCAACCTCAGCACCCGCGCAATCGAAAGATAATTTAAGCAGATTCGCGTGGAGCACCGATTCCGTCGGGTCTGCCCGTTTCATTTCTGCGCATGGTCATCGCGCCGCAGTCCTCGGCTACTCCCAGGATGGTCTTGAATTCTGGGTCTATCCCTTTCAGATAGTCAGCTCTTATAAGGTGAGCTTTCATCCGCAGGGGAGCGCTACTGCAATCGACGGTCAAAATTTACTGCGCCGAATCATCTACGGTCCCGAAGCTGTGACCAGGATTTATGCCGGGCCGGATTTCATCGTTCGCGAACACATTTTTGTTCCCATCGACGAGCCTGGCGCAATCATCCGCTACGAAGTCGAAAGCAGGCAGCCGATTGATATCGATATCCACTTCGTTCCAGTTCTGAATTTAATGTGGCCCGGCGGCATTGGTGGGCAGGGAACGTTTTGGCGCGCAGCAGACTCAGCTTATGTGCTCGCTGAGGAGACCCGTCGCTTCAGCGGCAGCATCGGATCACCCGACATCGTTGCCCACGATGAAACGCCCAATCAGAATCGTCAACTTACTCGCGATGGCGGACTTGCCTTCACCATTCGCGCGGGTGGCGATCACCCTGCTCGAGTCTTCATCACCGGCGGCCCACAGCAAACTGCGAGTGCAATCGCAAAACAATTTCAACAGAGCGAAACTTCTCTGGAAAAGGTAGCTGCAGATCACTACACGGCGCTGTTGAATAACATGCTTCAGATTGAAACGCCGGATGAGGCGGTCAATCGCGCGCTGGCGTGGTCTGAAATCGCCCTCGATCAGGCGTGGGTCTGCAATCCCAACCTCGGTTGCGGTCTTGCCGCTGGCTACGGCCCATCGCGTATTGCGCGACGCCCTCAATATGACTGGTTCTTTGCGGGAGACGGAATGGTCGATCTTCCGGTGATGCTTGCTGCCGGGCAGTACACTCGCGGTCGCGAGGAACTCGAATTCATTCTTAAATATCAGGACCAGAAGACCGGGATGATCTGGCATGAACTCTCGCAAAGCGCCGGATGGATCGACTGGAACAGGTATCCTTATATGTTCGTGCACGTCGAGCTAACGTTCGACTTCCTTTCTGCAGTCGAGCAATATTTTTCTGTAACCGGTGATCGCGACTTTCTCGTCGCGCACTGGCCTGCAATTCAATCTGCTTACAATTATTGTCGCTCCCTCGTTGATCGGAACGATGGTCTGCCACACATTCCGCCTGACAAAGAGGGGAGCCGTGAGCAAGAGGCGCTGAGTGAAGAACTAGCGTTGTCCGCAAACTGGGTTAGTGCCTCGCAAACGTTCGCCGAGCTTGCCAACTCAACCGGCCACACTGCCGAAGCAGCAGAAGCCTCCGCGGCCAGCCGAAAAGCGCGAGAATTGATACCTCGAAGATACTGGGACGCCGAACAGAATTTCTGGATTAGTGGCTACACTCGTTCCGGCACGCCGCTGTTGGATCGACAAATCGGTCCCGTTCATCTTCTCGCGCAAGGAATATTCTCTGACGCGCAACGCGATTCGATCCTTCAGCAGCTTGCGACCTCTGATTTCCAGGCTGACTGGGGAACTCGCGGACGGGCCTCCACATCGAGCACCTACGACCCGAACTCTTATGCGAATGGCAGCGTTTGGGCTGTCAGTACTTCCGCGGTTGCAGCTGCCTTCTGGTCCGCCCACCGGCCTGCCACTGCATTTCCGATTTGGAACTCGCTGGTTCCGTGGAGTTCTCTCGACTCACTCGGCCACATGCACGAGACTCTCGCCGGAGATTACTATCACGAAGAATTCGAATCCGTTCCTGAGCAGACCTGGTCTTCGGCTACGTTCCTGAGCGCCACAGTGAACGGACTGCTTGGGTTCCGCCTAGACGCGGCTTCAAATCACGTTGTCTTCGCGCCGCATCTGCCACCTAGTTGGCATGAAATAAGCTTGCGCCACGTGCGGATTGGATCGGCCGGTCTTCAGTTCGAACTTTCAACCTCGCTGAACGAAATCAAGCTCAATATTCAGAACTCAGGCGCTCCGCTGAAACTCACGTTCGACCCGAAAATTCCGCTCGGAGCACAGCTCGTGAAAGCAAGTTTTCGAGGCCGCTCGATTCCTGCGGTGCTCGAAACCCATCCACAAGACACGCACGCGAGGGTTGACCTCGAACTCCCTCATGGCGATTCATCGATCACCATCGCCTCCTCTGGCGGCGTCGAAATCGAGCCTGCCACTCAACCGGTCGCCGTCGGAGACCGAAGCCGTGGAATTAAGGTCACCAAAGTGAATTTGCGGGGACATACATACTCCATCGATTACGACTACCTCCCCACCGCGGTTGACACGTTCGAACTTCATACGCCGTGGACCATCGATCACGCAGAGGGCGCCCGGTTCGAGAAAATTTCTCCGGGCCGTTACAGGGTTGTGATTGATCCCTCAGTGCAGAATGCCGGAAACGTGTCATACCAGCACGGCGATGTTCAGGTCACGTTTGCGCAGGCAAAATTACAGTGATTCGCGACGACTTGTAAGTTCAGCGTTGGAACCGCACAGAAGCTCGAAGGCATGGATGTTGCTCTCGCATTGCATCTCCCAACACCCACGAGCCAAGTATCCGGCCCATTTGGGAGCGCTGTGAGTCGGGCTAGCTCAGCCGCTTTGCCGCATCTTCCACAGCATGTGCCGGACCATTCCTGTCAGCGTCTGGCTGTCTTTGGCTGATAATCCCAGCCCCCGCACAAAAAGCCGTACCCGTTCTTCAGATCGCGTGTTTGACGTTGTCAGATATCCGCTCGTCTCCAAAGCGTCCAGCAGAGTTGCGGTCAGACGATCCAGATCAGAGCTTCTTGCGCGGGTCCGTGAAACGATCTTGCCGCTCGGCTTTACACTCCTGGCCAGTTCATACAGACACAATGCCACCGCCTGCCCCAGATTCATGGATGGATTCTTCGCGGCAGTCGGAATCTGTATCACCCAATCACAATGACTGAGGTCGAGTTGCCGGTTTCGCCCGGCTGTTGTCCCGACCACCAGCGCGCAATCCGCGACGGCAGCAGCAACGCTGGAATATTCACGCGCCTCCGCCAGCAGATCGGAAGCGCCAACCGCCGATTTTGCCTCTCGGAACGCAGGGTTGTAGGGATTGACGAGGCGCAGCTGCGAGAATCCGAAATTGCTCATGGCCCGCGCAACTGCGCCAATATTCAACGGATTTCGCGTCGAGACCAGCACCACGGCCACGCGGTCGAAAGATGTTAAGCTCTTCACTTTGAGTTCATCGCCGATGAGCAATTCTCAATCCCAGAAAGTTGATCTGCAAGCCATGGCCCGGCAAGTCATGATTGAACACGGTTTCGAGCCTGACTTTTCTGCCGCTGTTCAGCAGCAGTTGCAGACGATTCAATCCCACAATCCTGTTGCCGCAATTGCGAAGAATGATCTGCGTGGCCTGCTGTGGTCGTCAATCGACAACGACACCTCGTGCGATCTCGACCAGATCGAGTTCGCCGAGCAAACTCCGAATGGCGTTAAGGTCATGGTCGCCATCGCCGACGTGGATGCCTTCGTGCCCAAGGGATCGCCCATCGATGACCACGCAGCGAAAGAGACCACCAGCGTGTACACCGGAGTGCGGACCTTCCCGATGCTGCCCGAGCAGCTCTCCAATGACTCTTCATCGCTGCTCGAAAACCAGGACAGACCGGCAATGGTCATCGAGTTCGTGGTAGCCGCTGATGGCACTCTGAGCGGTGACACAGTTTATCCCGCCCTCGTTCACAACAAAGCGCAGCTTACATATAACGCCGTCGGTGCGTGGCTCGATGGAAAAGCGGTTCCTCCGCCAAAAGTTGCAGCCAATGCTGAATTGCAGCAGCAGCTCAAGCTCCAGAACGAAGTTGCGCAAGCTCTAAAAAAACAGCGTGTAGAGCACGGTGCCCTCAACCTCGACAGTAACGAAATTCAGCCCGTAATAGTTGACGACCAGATTGTGGACGTCGAAAAGAAGGAACGTAATCCCGCTACCGATTTGATCGAAGATTTCATGATCGCGGCCAATGGCGTCGTAGCACGCCTCCTGCTCAATGTTTCATCTCTTCGCCGCATCGTACGGACACCAAAACGTTGGGACCGTATCGTGCAGCTCGCTGCCACCCGGGGTGTTACGCTGCCTGCTGATCCTGACTCTAAAGCGCTGAACGATTTTCTGCTCAAGCGCAAAGCCGCTGATCCCGATCATTTTGCCGATCTCTCGCTCGCAGTAATCAAGCTTATCGGTGCCGGCGAGTATGTGCTCGAGCGACCGGGCGATCCCGAGATGGGACACTTCGGTCTCGCCGTGCAGGATTACACCCATTCAACCGCACCTAACCGGCGCTTTCCGGATGTAGTCACCCAACGATTACTGAAGGGGGTGACTGCTGGATGGCGAAATCCGTATTCCGATAGCGAACTGCAGGCCATCGCCAGTAACTGCACCCTAAAAGAAAATGCCGCTAACAAGGTTGAACGCGAGATGGCCAAACGCATGGCAGCCATAGCGCTGAGCAGACGTATTGGCGAGACATTCCACGGCATCGTCACCGGTGTCACCGAGCACGGCACTTTCGTCCGAATCCTCAAACCCCATGTTGAGGGCTTGCTGATTCAGGGGCAAGAAGGTGCGGACGTTGGCGACAGATTCCGCGTCAAACTGGTTCGGACGGATGTTCAGCGCGGATACATCGACTTTGTGCGTGCTTAGGCATCCAATCCTGCTTGTACTGGAATTCCACAAGTTTCCACAACTAAATGCACCTATTACGTGGCAAAGATCGTCAGAAAGGGTAACAAATCCGGTACTTTGCTCTTGCGGTCTGAGTCGCGCCTTCCGATAATGTGCGCAGAGTATAAGGGCAAATGTGTATAGATACACTCGGCAAGATCTGATTCGCATTCTTCGCATCAGCGCCCACCAGTTGGTGGCCTGGGAGAAGTCCGGCTTGGTGACTTCTGCCGACAGCTACACCTTCTTCGACCTGCTGCAAGTTAAAAAAGTTCGCGATCTTTGCGCTCGTCGCGTGCGTCCTGCTGAAATCCGCCAGTCGATTGTTGCCATGCAGAAACAGGCTGCGGGAATGGAGAATCCGTTGCTCGAGGCGGCTGCCGAAATCAGCAGCCGGCATCGGGTGGCATTCCGTCATGACGGCCGATTGCTGGAGCCGATCGCCGGACAATTCATGTTTGATTTTTCGCCCGACCAGAAGGTCGTGGCTAGCGTGCCCGTTAGCAGGAATCTAGCCGCGCCCGCGCCTACCGAACCAGAAGCAGCCAACGTGGCCGAGATGTTCTCGCGAGGAGTCGCGCTCGAAGAAGATCCTCGCAATCAGATGCAGGCAATTGCAACCTACGAACGCGTGCTTGAACTTGATCCGCAACATGCCGCGGCCCACATCAACCTTGGCACCCTTTACTACAACCGCCAGGACTACAAGGCTGCCGAGGAACACTATCGTAGGGCGATCGAAATCGATCCACGTTACGCGCTGGCCCATTTCGATCTGGGTAACGTGCTCGATGAAACCGGACGCGTTGCCGATGCAATTCAAACTTACCTGACGGCCTTGCAACTCGCGCCTACCTATGCCGACGCGCATTACAATCTCGCCCTCGCCTACGAAAAGATAAAAGAGCCGCGCAAGGCGCTCAAACACTGGCAGGCGTACGTGAAGCTCGACTCCACCGGTCCGTGGTCGACCCATGCCCGCACCCAGATCAAACGCATCCTGAAAACCGACTCGCTGAGGTTGGTCCACGGCGGGAATACGAGTGCGCAAATTCAGTAGCTTTCGAAAAGCAATCGTCCCCTGTCCGAAAGGATGTGAGTATGTGCGGTCTCTTCGTCAGGTGTTTTCTCTGGTTGCTTACGAATGAATCGGCTCAGGGAATGGTCGAATACCTCCTTATCTTGAGCCTCGTGGTTTTCACAATCGTTGCATTGTTCGCCAGCATCGTTCATTGGTTCTCCTGACCTGTCGCATCGACTCTGAATTGCGGTGCTAAAATCTCGGCTTGCCGGTTTCCCCCTGCGGCATACCGGCCAGGAGTTCGCCATGCCTGACACCGCGATTCAGTCCCCTGCTGCTCCCCTCACGGTTCTATCGGACGACGAGCTCCTTTTCCGCCAGAATGTGCGCCAATTCGCGGGGGAGAAGGTCCGCCCTCTAGCGCGCGAAATGGACGAAAAAGGTGTCTTCGATAAGTCGCTCATCGATCACTTCTTTCAGCTGGGACTCATGGGCATCGAGATTCCCGAACAATTCGGTGGCGCCGGCGGAAAATTTTTCGAAGCAATACTGGCAGTCGAAGAGCTTTCGCGCGCCGACGCGTCTGCCGGAGTGGTTGTAGATGTACAGAACACGCTCGTCAACAACGCGCTGCTGCGCTGGGGAATCGCCGAGCAGAAAAAACGATATCTACCGCGTATGGCCTCCGAAACTGTCGGATCGTATGCTCTGAGCGAAGCGGCATCAGGATCGGACGCATTTGCCTTGCAAACCCGCGCCGACCTGCACGGAAGCGACTACTTCCTGAATGGCCGCAAGCTGTGGATCACCAACGCGAAAGAAGCTGGCATTTTTGTTTTGTTCGCCACTGTGAACGCCTCAGCGGGATACAAAGGCATCACCGCATTCATCGTAGAAAAAAATACTCCTGGGTTCACCGTCGGCAAAAAAGAAGACAAGTTGGGTATCCGCGCGTCATCCACTTGCGAGTTAATTCTCGAAGACTGCCACGTACCCAAAGAAAATGTTCTCGGCGAAGTCGGCAAGGGATACAAGATCGCGATCGAGACCCTCAATGAAGGCCGCATCGGAATCGGCGCGCAGATGGTCGGGGTCGCGCAGGGCTCATGGGAATACGCTGCTAAATACGCACAGGAGCGCAAGCAGTTCGGCAAAGCACTGACCGAATTCCAGGGAGTCCAGTTTCAGATCGCGCAGATGGCGACAGAGATCGAAGCTGCGCGCCTAATGGTCTATAACGCCGCTCGCCTGAAAGATGCTTCCATGCCGTTCGTAAAAGAAGCGGCAATGGCCAAGCTTTTCGCGTCGCAAGTGGCCGAGCGGGTGACGTCACTGGCCATTGAAATCTACGGCGGGGTCGGATTCACAAAAGATTTTCCCGTCGAAAAATACTGGCGCGATTCAAAGATCGGCAAGATCTACGAAGGCACTTCGAACATGCAGTTGGCAACGATTGCGAAGCTGGTGATGGGAAAGTGACGTGTTGGCTTCTCCTTTATCTATCGATGTTGAAAGAGGAGGGCGAGGAATATCCCAAGCAATATGAGAGAACATAGGTAAGTAGCTAGTCGAGTTCGACTGCGGGGATACAAATCACGATGCCGCACCCACATTTCCCAATAGTTCCAGGAAGGCCACACGCGAGCAGGGTTCTCGGGACACTTTGCATTGACCTGAGAACGCAGTCGATATGCGAGTACCCAATCGATAAATATCCCGACGAATAACAGGGAAAATAAGAACGTCCTCATTAATTCTGATAATCCTGTTACCTGATCTTCTCCCCCACCGACTTCGCCTGCGTGAACAGGAGTAGATAATCCGGCCCGCCTGCTTTTGAGTCTGTTCCTGACATATTGAATCCGCCGAATGGGTGCGCACCCACGATTGCGCCGGTGCATTTGCGATTGGCATACAGATTTCCCACGTGGAACTCGCGTTTGGCCAGCGCGATCTTCTCCGACGATCCTGTATAGACCGCGCCGGTCAGACCGAATTGCGTGTCATTTGCAATCTCAAGCGCGTGCTCAAAGCTCCGCGCCTTGATGACGACCAGCACCGGCCCAAAAATTTCTTCCTGCTCCAGCTTTGATCCCGGCTGTATATCGGCAATAACCGTAGGCTTGATGAAATAACCCTCGCCGGCGTCAGTCGCTCTCTCGCCTCCAGTGATCACTCGGCCATCGCGCTTGCCCGCTTCGATATAGCTGAGGATCGATTTCATCGAGCCTTCATTGATTACCGCGCCCATATAAGCATTCTCAACTGGATCTCCCATCTGGATGCGTTCAACCCGAGCCTTCAGTCGCTCGAGAAACTTGTCATAGATTCGCTCGTCAATAATTGCCCGCGAGCACGCCGAACACTTCTGCCCCTGGAATCCAAACGCCGCCGTTGCTACACCTTCGACCGCCGCATCCAGGTCGGCATCTGCGTCTACGATTGTTGCGTCTTTTCCGCCCATCTCCAGAATCGTGCGCTTGATCCATATCTGGCCAGCGGCAACATCGGCTGCGACCTTATTAATTCTCAACCCGACTTCGCGTGATCCCGTAAATGCGATATAGCGCGTCTTCGGATGCGCCACCACTGCATCCCCGAAACTGCCGCCCGCTCCTGGACAGAAATTCACGACGCCTTCCGGCATCCCGGCTTGTTCCAGAATTTCAAAAAACTTAGCGGCAATCGTCGGCGAATCGCTCGATGGCTTCAAAATGACGGTATTCCCGCACACGATCGAAGCCAGCGTCATTCCCGCCATGATCGCGCAGGGAAAATTCCACGGCGGAATCACGGCGCCCACGCCCAGCGGGATGTAGAAGAACTGATCATGCTCACCGGGCAATTGCACCGGCGCTTTTGAATGCGAAAGCTTCTGGGCTTCGCGTGCATAGAACTCGCAGAAGTCAATCGTTTCCGCGATATCGGCATCTGCTTCTGCCCAGTTCTTTCCTACCTCAAACACCAGCCACGCCATCATTTCGAATTTGCGTTCGCGCAGAATCTCGCCAACCCGAAAGAGAAGAGAGATGCGCTCATCCCACGATGTCCGGCTCCAGCTCTCGAATGCTCGCAGTGCGGCTTCCATGACCGGTTCAACATGTTCCTTGCCTGCCTTCTGATGAATGCCAACTACTTCCGAC
>QHZW01000076.1 GCA_003224815.1 Acidobacteriota bacterium
CCCACCGCGCTTGGAAATCCCGCAAAAACCGCGGGATTCCCACTTTCCCACAGCCCCGACTGCTGCTGGTTCATTAACTCAAACCGGACATGTCACCTGCTAAGAAAACCGGATATTTTAACTTGCTAACAACAGGGGAAATAACGACTTCTATGGAACCTGACTCCCCGCTTCCAAACGGACCGAAACGGGACATGCACGAACTTTATTCGAAAGGTGAGCTATTTGCTATTGACATGCAACACGTGAAGCCACCTAAAGCAGTCTACTCTCCAGATCCGGAATACTCACTGGCTGCGCGGGTTGTGAAGCGGCAGGGAACAGTGCTGTTGGGAGTCATACTTGGACGCGACGGCTCTCCAGACGATATTTGGGTAATCCGAAAATTTGTTTACGCAAACGGTGAGCAAAAAACGTTCAAAGCGGTTGGGCTGGGTCTCGAGCAAAAAGCGATCGAGACTGTGTGGAATTGGAAATTCGAACCCGCAACAAAAGATGGCGAACCAGTCCCGGTGTTCCTGAGCATCGAAGTCACATTTCGGCTGTACTAATTGGCCCAGCGGAGTCACGAACGGGCTTCAAAGGCGAAGTCGTTGCTGCTACCTGCTCGCGCTGGTAGCACCCAACTTTCTGAGCCGGTCCTTGGCTTGAAGCGCTTCATTTGACCTCGGATAGCGCTGCACTACGTGCTTCAGAGTTGAAATGCCTGCGTCTTTCTGTCCTGACTCAATCTGCGCAAAGCCCTTCTTCAACTCGGCTGATGCTGCCTTGTTCCCATCGGGGAAGCTCTGCAGTACCGCGTCGTAGCCTTTAATGGCTTGAGGATAGTTGCCGGCGCGGTAATCCAATTCCGCGAGATAAAAATAGGCGTTTCCCGCAAGATCGGTATTTGGATAATTCTTTACGTAATCGCCGAACTCCTGCTTGGCCAAATCCGTGTTCCCGCCGGTGTAATCGCGCAAACCGTTGTTATAGAGAACATCTGGAGGCGGAACTGCCAGGGCTGCCTGTTGCTGTTGCTGTGCTTGGGCATTTTGGCTGGCTTGGGCGGCAAGATTTTGCTGCGCGGTCTGGAGGTCCTCCAGCGTTTTCGTAGCCTTCCCGAGTCGGGCCTTGAGCTCGTCCAGGCTGTCATTCAATGACTGCAACTGTCCCGACAATTGGTCCACATGATTGCTGGTGTCGCTCTGCTGTTTCTGCAGCGTGACCTGCATATTGCTGATCGCGGCCGTCACCTTGTTGATGCTGTCGGTGTTCTGGTCCATCAGGCTCTTCAGCACGCCCATGCGCTCGTCAAGCGATTGCTTGATATTCCCAATGTCGGTTTGTAGTTGCTGCACCTGGGTCTGCAGCTCGACCATTTCGCGGTTCACGGCCAGGGCAGGAGTGGCGGCGAACAGGCTCGCGCCCAGAATCAACGGCAGAAAGCGGGTAAACAGGTTTTTCATGGCTATCCTAAGATGCGGAAAAATGGCCTTTTGTAAGTGCAACAGAAGCTTCTCTCAAGGTCAAGTTTACTGCAGGACCAGGGAGTTGGTGAGATTGGTGCGGGTAAGCTGAACAATTTACAGGTAGCTCAGCCACACCCAATCGCGATGGCGCTGCTTGAACTCCATAAACCAAAGGCATGGCCAATACAAACTGGCGATAACCAGAATCCACATGGCATAAATGAAAAGCAACCCGTGACCGTATCCGGCTGGAGTAGGCAGCAAAAAGCTAGCTCCATGCCACAGCCAAGACGCTGGCTGATGGGATAACCACGCGACCACGATAGCCAGTATGTGAATGAGATAAAGGTGCAGGATGTAATAAAACATCGGCACCCTGCCATACACAAGCAGAAAGCGACCCAAACCACGTTCCGCTTTTGTGCCATCAAGCAGCGCAAGCAGGATGAGAGATGGCCCCAGCGTCATCAACAAATAATCGAGCGAAGGCGGATATTTCTCGGTGTTGAGGAACGAGATCACGGTCAGCGAAGGCGTCGGCTGCAGACTCCACGGTCCAACAGAAAACGGGGCGCCCGAACTGGAGTTTCCGTAAAGATTGAACCCGCGAAGCAGCAGGAACAACGCTGTCATCGAGATTCCCAGCATCAGAATCCATTTGCGGCGGTCCGGTCTGAGCAGCAATGCTCCAAAGGCAAAACCAGCAGCCATCACGCCTACCCACGGAATCAGCACGTAGAGAACTCGGAACGTGAAGTGCGGAGTGATCGGCATCGCGCCAGGAGAATGCAGCAACATCCACAGCCACGCCAGCTTCCCGAGCGATGCCGGATTGATGCGATCCAATAAATTGTGGGTCGCAATCATTCCCACCCCGAACACTGCAATCCACCGCACCGGAAGGCGCACGATCAGCGCCATGGCCACCATGCTCCATCCCAAAATCCAAAGGACTCCCGCCGCGGCCCAAGGGACGAACGTCCATGAAAAATCCACGATGGTCAATTCTAAAAAGACAAGCCACAAGCCGCGAGTGAGAAAGAACCAGGAAACCTGCTGCACTGATTTTCCACGACAGGTAGCAAGGAATGCGCCCGTCCCCGCCAGAAACGAAAACACCGGAGCGCAGTAATGGGTAATGAAGCGTGTAAAAAACAGCGCCGCATAAGTGTTAGGGAGAAGCTCAGGGGGGAACTGAACGTTGGTCAGAAAGTGGCGGGTATGGTCGAGCGCCATGATGACCATGACCAAGCCGCGCAGAACATCGATTGAGACTACTCGCTGAACTTGCGCGTTAACTCGCGAGACAGTTGTCGCCGCTGACGCCAAGGTCGAAGGCGCAGAAGTGGTGACCATCGTGCACCTGCTCTTTTCTCTGGATCGTCAGAGTTTAGCACGCTGCGGTGCACAAACTTTGTGGTGTTCACTTGATGTCTTTCATCGGCATCATCGAGCCATAATCTTTGCCTGAGGGTTCCACGGCGCGGACAACCACGCCAGCGAAGGCGTCACGGAGTTCGGGGAATTTCGTCAGCAGCGCTCGCATGACGTTCATGTTCTCCTGAAATGTCGCTCCCGTATTCGAGACATCCGCAGTCTGATATCTCACGACCAGGTCGAAATCCTGCCCGACCGTTAGAGGAAATATCGCCGTCAACTTGTAAGTTTTACTACCGACAGCAGTCAGGTCGGTTGTATTGCCATCGTGCGGGAAGTCGGACGGTTTTACAGCCTGTGCCTCTTCGTAGAGCTTGTCCGTCACCTGTGTGTACATGAATGGCACCGGCATGGCGAGCTCGCGCCCCTGCACGTAATACAGCCACGCGTTGTGTGTCTGCCCTTTGGACTTATAAGTCCTTGCCTGTGTGATGAACCAGTTGCTGTCGTGTCCATTGATGGCCGCTGCTCTGGGGAAATAACCAGCCACCTTCCAATCCGCACCCTGCTGTTGCAGAACAAATGAAACCGTGTACGCGGAAGTTTGCGAGGGCACGTCGAGCGTCACGACGCCGTAAGTCCCAGGCGGCATATTCGGAATGACGAACTCTGCACTGTTTTTAGTCTGGCCCTGGGCATCAAAGACCCCGCACAGAAACTCAGCCTTCGGCAGCGGAGCAGTTCCCTCGGCCTTCAGCAGAAATGGCGGCTTGGCTGTCGCATGCGCGCCCGATAAGTTCGCCTGGTTTTCTTTGATCGTACCTTCGATCCCGGCAAAATCGTTCGCGACCGTTGGAATCGAGTTCTGCTTGATCGAAGCTGTATCGCCCCGCGCCACCATGTCGAAATAGCGGTTGGCTGCCGCGATAAGCCCGGATCGCGTGGTGGCGTCCATGTCGTCGGCGGTGAAACAGGCTTGGGCGAGACCCGAACCGCCGCAAACGAACATCACCAAAACGACTAGCAAGGCGCGAATGGCAAATACACAAGCTTTCATCCGGTCAGTTCCTTAGAAAGGCAAATATTTCAACCCGCAACTTAGATGCAAGTTGCTGAATTGCGCTTCGTGGCGCGCCCAGAATAGCATTTCCGGTACCCGATTAGCAGCGTCGCGGTCTCGAAGCGTTGCAGTTCAGCTTAGAACAACCCAGTTCTGCTGAACCTTCATCCAACGCTCTGCTTGAGAAATCACTCATTGATCCTTTGCAGGCTCTTTGCGGCCGCGTTGGCTATGGCTCTCGTTGTCGTTTTTGCTGGGTGTCAGGGGTTGGTTCGCGGGGTTTCAGAGCTTACGGTTACAGTTGATGGCGCGGGTAGTGGCACGGTTACCAGTTCGCCTCCGGGAATCAATTGTCCCGGCACCTGTGCGGCGAGTTTCACCGGCCATCCCAACGTAGTTCTGACAGCAACGCCCGCCAACAGCAGCTTCGGCTTCGGTGGGTGGACCGGGTGCACGCCGAGCGGCAGCACTTGCAACGTCAATATCGACGGCAGCAACGTTACGGCCAAATTCACCGCCAGTCTCCAGAGCATTAATCACATCATTTTCATCGCGCAGGAGAACCGCTCGTTTGACAGCTACTTCGGCGCATTACGCGGATATTGGGCGCAGAACGGAATTCCCGACCAGGCGTTTGATGGGCTGCCGCAATTCAATCCGGCAGGCGATCCCAAAGCCGGTCCGCCGCCGACCAATCCAGGTTGTGACCCGGCGTTTCCTTATCCGAACAATTTGTTCTGCCAGATCAATCCAGCTAGTCCGGCCATTCAGTCGTTTCATTTTCAAAGCATGTGCGTGGAGAATCCAAGTCCGTCGTGGGGAGAGGCGCATCGCGGCTGGAACGTGCAAGATCCCACTTCCCCAACTCCTACGCTTGATGGTTTCGTTGATGCTGCCGCCAATGACAGCCGACAACATACAGATAGTCTGAACAATCCCGCCCCATTTTTCGATTTGGATGGAATACGCGCGATGGGGTACTACGATGGCAACGATCTGAACTACTACTACGCGCTGGCATCGACATTCGCAACCTCAGATTCTTGGTTTGCTCCGGTTATGACGCGGACGCCTCCGAACCGCGAGTTTATGATCGCAGCCACATCGGGTGGATATGTCTATCAACGCGGTTCAAATCCGCCATTTAATAGTCCGCTGATTGCTGCGAAGACGATTTTTCAGGATTTGCAAAGCGCCGGAATCTCGTGGCGGATTTACGTAGATCCGCTAGGAACCCCGTGCGAGAGCACTCCGAATGACACTGCATGCCTCATCAGTCAAAGCTACATTCATGACTTTGCCTTCGGCGCACAGATGAAAGCGAATGCCAGCCAGTACGCTCAGAACGTGGTAAACATGTCGCAATTTTTCACGGACGCGATCAACGGTACATTGCCGCAGGTGGCGCAGATCGAGCCAGCCTCATCTGCCGGACTTGACGAGCACCCGGAGGACAACGATCCCGCTCCGGGCCAACCTGCGTGTTGCACGATCCAGGCAGGCGCGAATTTCGTTTCAACCCTGATCAATGCAGTTATGTGCGGCCAGAATGGTTCGCCGACCAGCGCCTGTAATCCGGGGCCGAGCTGGGCGGACTCGGCTTTCATTTTTGTCATGGACGAGCCCGGAGGTTTCTACGATCACGTGGCGCCGCAACCGGCTGTGAGTCCAGACGGCATTCCGCCTGTGGATTTGTTCCCGCGCGATCCATGCTTCGGGACGCCCAGCATAAGCCCGGTTTGCGACTTCACCGTTACCGGATACCGTGTGCCATTCATCCTGGTATCGCCGTTCGCGAAGAAAAACTTTGTGTCGCACCAGGTGAGCGACCATACGGCGATCCTTAAGTTGATCGAAACACGATTTGGCTTGAGCAATCTGACTGCGCGTGACGCAGCGCAGCCGCCTATGGACGATCCGAC
This sequence comes from Acidobacteriota bacterium, assembly GCA_003224815.1. Classification (GTDB taxonomy): domain Bacteria; phylum Acidobacteriota; class Terriglobia; order Terriglobales; family Acidobacteriaceae; genus Gp1-AA145. Next base: position 5,811 of record QHZW01000076.1, read on the forward strand.
GAATGGATTCTTTGACTTCGTAAACCGAAATTGGCAGGTGCCGCCTACGACATTGCCCGCGCAGATAGTGCTGCCGCAATCGGCATGCTTTGTGAATCCGCCGCCAACTTCGCCCTAGGCTTGATCTTTAGGAGCCTTGGGTTTGCCCGGCAATGCCGCTGGATTTTCATGCGTGCGCTCGCGGAAGCCACCCTTCATTCCGGTTCCCGCGTCCCTGATCTTCCAGCAGATCGCCCTGCAATGCCTGCTCGTTGAAGCCGGAGGCGTGCACGCCAAGCAGCCTGATCTCCGCTCCTTTGCGCCAGTTTGCATGAAACAACGTTTGGATCTGGCGGTAAATCTCGTTATCCAGCTGCGTGGGTGTTTCGAGCGTTCGCGCGCGCGTGATCGTAGTGAAGTCTTTGTAACGCAGCTTTAATTGCAGGGTCCGCGCGTGAAACTGCGATTCGCGCAAGCGTCGTCCGACCATTTCCGAAAGTCGCATGAGCGTCGATTCGATCTGCTCGACGTCCGCGGTGTCGTGGTTGTATGTGTGCTCATGACTGATAGATTTTGCCGCTTCGCTCTCGCCGATAACGCCATCGAACCAGGCACCTGCATCTTCTCCCCGTGCTTTGCCTGCCAGCGCAAGCCCCCATTTGCCTAAATGTTCATCGAGAAAGGAATCGGCAAAGCGCGCCAGATCGCCGACCGTAAGTACACCAATCGAATGCAGCTTTTGCTCCGTGACCTTGCCCACGCCGGGTATGTCGCGCACATCGAGCGGAGCCAGAAACTTAGTTTCCTGTCCCGGGACGGCGTACAACATGCCGTGCGGTTTGGCTTTTCCGGAGCAGACCTTGGCGATTAGCCGCGACGTTCCGATGCCGATCGAGCAGTTGAGCTGGGTGTCAGCTTTCATCTTCTGATGGAGTTTGTGCGCCGCGAGTAGCGGCGGCCCATGCAGGCGTTCGGTGCCCGTCATATCCAGATAGGCTTCGTCAATCGACGCCATTTCCACTTGTGGGGTGAACGATTCCAGAACGGCGTGAACTTTCTCCGAGCATGATCGATAGCGGTCAGGATGTCCATTAACAAAAATGGCGTGCGAGCATAACTTCGCCGCCGTGCGCAGTGGCATAGCAGAATGTACCCCGAACTTACGCGCCTCGTAGGAAGCCGCAGCTACTACGCCGCGTTCGTCGCGCTGTCCGCCCACGACCACGGCCTTGCCCTTCAATGAGGGATCGAATAATTCTTCGACAGAGACGAAGAACGCGTCCATGTCCACATGAAAGACGGTTCTGGAGGACGCAGCCATGACTTGAACCTACACGAGGATTGCCTGCGCGTGCTGCTGGCGCACCCGCTCATACACGCGAACATATTCACGCACGGAAATCTTCCAGGAAAAATCCTTGCTCATGCCATTGCGCATCAGCCTCTGCCAAGAAGTCTGGTCGCGATAAACCTGCAATGCCTGATGAATCGTACGTAACAACGCATCTCCCGTATATTCCTGAAATTTGAATCCCGTCCCTTTCTTTGTCCGCGGATCCCAAGGGTCAACGGTGTCGTCCAGTCCTCCGGTCGAGCGGACAATCGGTACTGTGCCGTATTTCAAACTGTAAATCTGGCTCAATCCGCAGGGTTCGTAATGTGAGGGCATCAGAAACATATCCGCACCGGCTTCGATTTTGTGCGCCAGCATGTTATCGTAGGCGATCCGTACTGCAATCTTGTTCGGCACCCGCTTCGCCAGCCGCATGAACATTTCTTCATACAACCTGTCTCCGCTGCCAAGAACGGTGAACAAAATATCTTCGAGCGCCAGCCGGTCAATAATCTGCCCGATAAGGTCAAAGCCTTTTTGTGCAGCGAATCGCGAAACGATCCCGATCACCGGGATGTTCAGGTTTGCGCCATTCAATCCCATGTGCTCGAGCAGGTCCTCTTTGCAATGCTGTTTGCCATTGAGGTCCTCCGCGTCATAGTGGGCGACGATGTACTTATCGCTCTGTGGATTCCATTCTTCGTAATCCACGCCGTTGATAATTCCGGTGACATTCTGCGCTCTGTCTTTCAGGACGCCGTCCAGGCCGAATCCGAATTCCGTCGTCTGAATTTCCTGGCTATATTTTCTGCTAACAGTGGTGATGAAGTCCGAGTACACGAGTGCGCCCTTCAGGAAGTTCACATTCCCAAAGAATTCCATTTTTGTAATCGTGAACAGGTCCCAGGGAAGCATCAGCAGAGGCAGTATCTCCGGCGGAAACAGTCCTTGGTATCCGATGTTGTGAATCGTAAACACCGTACCCGCGTTGCGAAATGCCGGATCTTCCGCGTACTGCGTCTTGAGCAGCAGCGGAACCAGCGCCGACTGCCAGTCGTGGCAATGAAAAACATCAGGCACCCCCAGTATTTTTGAAGCTTCAAGTACCGCCCGGCAGAACAAGGCAAACCGCTCGGCATTATCCGGAAAATCGCCGGAGGCGGTGCCGTAGAGGCCATCTCGATCAAAAAATGGCGGATAGTCCACAAAATAAAAGCGCACGCCCGGATATCCCGCACCGGTGACGATCGAGCAGAACCGATACTGATCATCGAAAGGAACCGTGATGCTTTGCACAACCATGCGCTCTTCTGGAATTCGCGTCAGGCGATAGCGCGGAATGTAAATGCTGACTTCATGCCCGGCGGCGGCCAGTGCGCGTGGCAATGCGCCCACCACGTCCGCCAAGCCGCCAGTTTTAGAAAAGGGAACGCATTCGGAAGCGACGAACGCGATGTGCATGTCCCGGGAGTCTCCAAGCACTACACTGCTGTGCTCGCGCTATGATAGCTGGCGACGAGAAACGGCAGGCTACGGGTCACAGTCTAATTGGCGCATCATCGAGGGTCAATGAAGGTATCGAGCGCGAGAGTTCCGAAAAAGAAACCGAAACTCGGACAGCACTTTTTGACGGACACGTCAACGGCTGTACGCATCCTGGATGCGCTCGGCGATATATCTCAAACCACCGTGCTTGAGATCGGTCCCGGCCGCGGGGCGTTGACCACCATGCTGGTACGTCGCGCGCGGCGGTTGATAGCGATCGAAACCGATCGGGTGCTGGCCGCGCAATTACGCATGAATTTCTCCCTTGCGCCCAACATCGAAATAATCGAAGGAGACATTCTTTCGGTGGATATCGACTCGATCTTTGGTCCCAAGCCGGGCAGCTCGCGTCCAGGACTCGACGTTGCTCCGGAGAGAGTCCGTGTGGTCGGAAATCTGCCTTACTTCATTACCTCGGAAATCCTGCTACGCATGTTCGAATACCGGCAATATTTCGAGACCATCGTTCTCATGGTCCAGAAAGAAGTGGCCGACAGGCTGGCCGCGTCACCTGGCAGCAAGGAATATGGTCTGCTTTCGGCGACCGCGCAGCTCTATTCGCGGGTTGAGAAGCTCTTTATCGTGCCTCCTGTTGCGTTCTCGCCACCACCAAAAGTGCATTCGGCTGTCGTGCGGCTCACGATTTCGCCGCATCTTGAAAAGCTCAGAGTTAACGAAGACGAATTCATCCGCTTTCTCAAGCTCTCGTTTGCGCAAAAACGTAAGACGCTGTGGAACAACCTTAAAGTCCGATACGCGTCTGAAGATCTCAAGCGGGCCATGCTCCGCGCAAAAGTGAAACCGGCCATACGCGCCGAGGCTTTGTCGCTGGAAGACAGTGCGCGGTTGTTCCGCGCTCTTACTGAAGCTGCCGCCCGCGCTTGAGGAGAAGTTATGCTGCGAGAACCAGCCGTCGCAGGGCGCTTTTATCCCGCTGACCCTGAGATTTTGCGGCATGACCTCCGCTCTTATCTTTCACCTTCCAGCGAGCGCACGCCCGCGATCGCCTGCATGGTGCCTCATGCGGGATACATGTATTCCGGCGCAGTCGCTGGTGCGGTCTTCTCGAAGGTTATTGTTCCATCACGCTGCATAATTCTGTGTCCGAACCATACTGGCCGCGGTCACCCGCTTTCGCTTATGAAGCAAGGTGGATGGCGAACCCCACTGGGTGATTTGAAGATCGATCAGCCTCTCGCCGAAGTGCTGCTGCGAGAATTTCCCGCGCTGACCGATGATTCTGACGCGCACCGGTTCGAACACGCCATCGAAGTCGAATTGCCCTTCCTGCGAGTGATCAAGCCGGATGTAGTATTCGTCCCAATTGCTATCGGCACAAGCCGGCTGATCCTTCTTCAAGAGCTAGGCGAGGCCGTCGCCAGGGTTATTCAGCAGACTCTTGAAGACACCCTGATCATCGCGTCCAGCGATATGAATCATTACGAAGATGACGCGACCACGCGGGTGAAGGATCAGAAAGCGATCGAAAAAATCCTCGAACTCGATGCGGCTGGGCTCTACGAAACCGTGATCAAGGAAAGCATCAGCATGTGCGGCTTTGGCCCCGCCGTTGCTATGCTCACCGCGGCCACGCGACTCGGGGCCGAACGCGCGGAATTAGTGCAGTACACAACCTCAGCCGATGCCTCTGGAGATCGCGAAACTGTCGTGGGATATGCGGGAATTATTGTGACTTAAGAAGTTTACTTGCCCGCCAGATCCACAGTCGCAAGCAGTCTCAGCGCGCGTGATCGGCTCACGTTCATAACCTTTTGATCGTTGGCAATGTCGCGCAAGATGGGCGCAATTGCGGTCACGTCACCAAGCATGGTGTCGCGGCGCATTTCGTCCATGCGTTTCAGTTCATCATCGAGCGCGAGCCTCTGATATTTGTGGAAAAAGATCAGGCGCCGCCCAAACTCAAGAGTAGTCGAGAGATTCTGGAAAACAGAAGTCAGGTCCGCGATCGCAGGCATTGGCGAATAGTTATAAGTTGCTTTTGTGTTGCGCTTCGCATCCTTGTAAGTGAGGGTCTTAGTTCCGGTGTTCGCAATATTGCTGCGCCCGGAGTCAACCTTCCCATCAAAATATTTGGCCCGCTTAGCAAGGTCGAAAATTTGATCGCGCACTTTGGTGGAGATCGAAAACTGTACTGGCGCTACGTCTGCAGGCTCGGCCTTTTCGCTCAATTGCCCGTTGGATGAATACGTGCCCTGCCCGTCGTTGCTGACGATGATTTCGTAATGGCTTGGATTCGACTCCTCGAAATCCTGTGTGTAGCTGACCGTCGGAAACGATGTTTGCGCTCCGGCCCGTACGAAAAAGAAGAAAATTCCAGTCAGGATCAGAAACGATTTCTGCAGAACCTTCATGCCATTCATTATCCCAGAGTGCGCGCCCGCGTTATCGACTGTATATGCTTACGACCCGGCTGCTTGCCGCCTCAAACTGGATGCCGTATGCAGATCGCATATCGCGACCGCAAGCGCATCCGCCGCATCGGCTGGTTCCGGAATTTGATCCAGTTGCAGCAGCCGCGCGACCATCAGTTGCACCTGTTGTTTCTCCGCCTTGCCATATCCCACGACTGCCGACTTGATGGCGAGCGGCGCGTATTCCGCTACCAAAACCTTGTGCGAAGACGCCGCCAGCATCGCTACGCCCCGAACCTGCAAATATTGTCGCGAGCCGATCCGGAAGATTCACCTGCCGCGAAAGTCTGATCCCGCCAAACTGAACGCAACTCAACTTGTGATTGCGGTCAATCTCAACCACGCCGTAACCAGTGCACTCGGTACCGCAGTCGATTCCCAGGACGCGCATCTGCCCAGAATTCTACTCGATGCTCCGGCCCGCCAAACATGGCACTGCGGGTACGTTTCGAGATCGAATCGCGAAGCGAATCGTTGCTATCAGAAATTATGATTGGGCTAAATTTTGCCCCATAACCTGCCGGTGATAATCTAAGGTTTTCCCGTGATCGCGATGATTGTGGCCGTGTCTTCCGGCGCGCCACTCGATTTGTGCGACACATCGTACATTAAGGAGAAGCAATGAAGATCGGCATACTCACGGGCGGCGGCGATTGCCCCGGACTAAACGCAGTCATCCGCGCGGCGGTCCGCAAGGGAACTTTTCATCATGATGATAAGTTCGTCGGATTTCTCGAGGGATGGCGCGGCCTGGTGGAAGACATGAGCATGCCCCTTGACTTGGGCGCCGTAGCCGGAATCTTGCCCCGCGG
>QHZW01000077.1 GCA_003224815.1 Acidobacteriota bacterium
CAATAGGGGACAGTGGACAAAAACGAAAATGGCGGCGAGTAAGGATGGAAAAACGGCGGTAACACCGGCTGAATGACTGATGATTGCCCGCGAAAGAGAAATTTCCTTTAATTACTTCTCAATCGCGGCGTAAATCCGGTCGCACAGAGCGGTGTCGGTCGGCTGGTTGCGCGATTGGCTCGGTGGAGCACTAGTGGACTGTCGCAATGAATTCGTTAGTACGTAGTCGATGAGATGGGTTGGAGTATTTCCACTGGATCGGGCGGGCATGGGCCGAGTAGGCATTGATGTAGCGGCGAAGTTTGCGAGCCAAGTCGGGGACGGAAGTGAAAATGCCACGGGCAATGACCTCAGGTTCGATCTTAGCGAACCAGATCTCGACTTGGTTCAGCCAGGAAGAATAGGTCGGGGTGAAGTGAAACTGCACGCGCGGATGCTGTGCGAGGAACTCTCGAACCGCTTGCGTTTTATGAGCGGAGAGGTTGTCGACAATGATATGAATCTGCTGCCGCGGCGGGCACAAGGCTACGACTTCATCCAGGAAAGCAAGGAAATCACGACCGGTGTGCCGGGCCGAGGTTTTTCCGTGCACCCGGCCGGTTTTGGTGTCCAGCGCGGCATAGAGCGAAAGCGTGCCATGGCGGTAGTACTCGAACCCATGACGCTCGGCGCGTCCCGGCGACAGCGGCAGAACGGGGTCGAGCCGATCCAGAGCCTGGATCGCGGTCTTCTCGTCGATGCAGAAGACCGCGGCGTGTTGCGGCGGATTCAGGTACAGAGCGAGAATATCGGCCGCTTTGCTTTCGAACTCGGGATCGTGGCTGGCCAAGTAACGCTCCAGGCGATGGGGTTTCAGGCCGGCTTCTTTCCAGACCCGATGCACGGCGTCTTTGCTCACGCTCAGCGTCGCCGCCAGTTTGCGGCAACTCCAATGCCTGGAACCATCGCGAGGTTTCTTGCGGGTGGCCGACAGAATCCGGGCCCGCAATGCCGGCGTCAGCAGCGTGGCCTTCTGGCCGGGATGATAGGTATCGAGCCCATCGAGTCCGGATTGAAGGAAGCGCTGCTTCCAGCGGATGATGGTCGGGGCACTCGTCTGCAGTCGGCGCTTGATGGTGTTGAAGGGAGTTCCCTCGGCCAGCATCAAGATGAGCTTGGCGCGAAAAACGTAACCCGCAGGCAAGGAACGCGATTGAGCAATGCTGCTAAGTTCTACACGTTGGTCCGTGGTGAGGGAGACTTCGCTACCTGTCGCCATACCAACTTAGAAGCATAACAACTAGTAATGGTTACTTTGCGACAGTCCACTAGTTGATGATTCGCGGTGTGCTCGCGACAGTTGATTGCACTTGAATGGCTGGCGAGGCCGTCGGCGCCGATTGAGCCGTAACCTCGACCGGTTGCGCCTTGGCGCGCTGAACCGTGAACTCAGGTGGGTGATATTTTTTCGTCCACGACGTGCAGATTTCGATCCAGAAACATACCCGCAAGAAGCAGCGGCCCACAAGGTCAGCCACTGGATATTCAAGATTTCTGCTACTGACGTTCGACTTTACTGCTGCGCTGCGCCCCACTTGTCCAGTCTGGTCCGCCAATGGAGGCAAAACAGCTTCGACACTTGCTGAAATTGCCGACGGATCTACTTGCGAAATCGCTAGACCTTCTTTTGCCATGACCTTATCGAGCAACCCTCCCCGGGTAAATCTACGATGCGCGCGTACAAGGAAGGGATGTCCAAGTTGATCAAAGTTTAAAGAAGGTTTTTTGCAATGGCAATATCAGAGTCTCGTACTCCGGATCTCACAATTCCGAGTACCTGGTTTGCTCGGCTATACTCTGTTTTCAATGTCTGCTCTACAACTTGAAATTGAAAGCCTTGCGGCATCGGGCAACATAGAAGGCGACCGCGGAGCTCACGCTGCTTTCCTTAAGTTTCGCGATGCCTTGACCCGTGGAGAAATTCGCGCCGCTGAAAAAATTTCAGGTAAATGGGTTGTGAATGTCTGGGTTAAACAAGGCATCCTGCTTGGCTTTCGGCTGGGACAGCTTGCCGCGATGGGCAGTGACCAATGCCTTTCCTTCGTGGACAAGGACACGTTTCCCGCGCGTAAGTTCACCGTTGAAGACCGAATCCGCGTCGTTCCTGGCGGCTCGTCGGCCCGTGCAGGTGCCTATGTAGCTCCTTCCGTCATCTGCATGCCTCCAATGTTCATCAACGTGGGCGCATACGTAGATGAAGGCACGATGATCGATTCACATGCGCTGGTCGGCTCCTGCGCGCAAATCGGCAAACGGGTTCATTTAAGCGCAGCTGCGCAGATTGGCGGGGTACTGGAACCGGTGAATGCGTTGCCAGTAATAATCGAAGATGATGTATTGGTAGGCGGAAATTGCGGTGTGTACGAAGGGACGGTAGTCCGCACACGTGCCGTAATCGGGGCCGGCACAATTCTAACTCGATCAACCCCGCTATACGATCTGGTCGGTGGAGCGGTCCATCGCGGCACCGCCGAAAAACCGCTGGAGGTTCCCGAAGGAGCCGTGGTCGTGCCCGGTTCAAGAGCCGTCAACAAAGGACAGGCCTCCGAGTGGGGTATTTCGCTCTATGCACCAGTAATTGTGAAATACCGCGATGAGAAAACCGAGCACAGCGTGGAACTAGAGGACTGGCTCCGGTGACCGAGGTAGAAGTCAGAAGTAAGAATTCAGAAGTAAGAAGTCGAGATAGCAAACGCAGAATCTTACAAAGGCGAGATTAGAACTATTAACGTAGGCTTCGTGTGCCTTCTTACTTCTGCCTTCTGCATTCCTAGTACTTCACAATCGCCGCAAAGGATTTCGGATCAAGGCTGGCTCCGCCCACCAGCGCGCCGTCGATTTCTTCTTCCGACATCAGTGCAGTTGCATTTTCCGGTTTTACCGAACCGCCATAGAGAATGCGCAGAGCCTCAGCAAACGCCTCTCCAAACGCCTTGGCCGCTTCCCCTCGGATCAGCACATGTGCGTCCGCAGCCATCCCCGGAGTTGCCGTCTTTCCTGTGCCGATGGCCCACACCGGCTCATACGCCACCACCAGCTTCGAGGCTTTCCTCGCCGAAATGGAGCTGAATGCGCGCATACACTGCCGCCGCAGCACGTCTTCAGTCAGGCCGGCCTCTCGCTCTTCCAGCACCTCGCCAACACATGCAATAGGCGTGAGCCCATGTTCGAGCGCGGCTTTCAATTTCAGATTTACCGTGTCGTCTGTTTCTCCGAAATATTGCCGCCTTTCGGAGTGTCCAATGATGACATGTGTGCAACCGATGGCTGTCAACATCGCGGGAGCAATCTCGCCCGTAAAAGCTCCTTCGTCCTTCCAGTAAACGTCCTGCGCGCCCACGGATATCTGTGTGCCATTAATCAACTCCAGCGCAGAGTGGAGATCAATATACGGAGGGCACACTACGATTTCATCGCGATCATGGCCCGCGACGAGCGGGATGAAATCGCGAAAGAATTCTTTCGTCTGTGCGGGATTCTTGTACATCTTCCAATTGGCGGCGATCAGCTTTTTGCGCATGAATGAATTCCCTTTTAATTCGTTGTGAATGTTCTTGGCGTATGCGCCAGCTCATCTCTCAACACCTTACCCAACTCAGTGAGGTGATTTATTCGCGTGGCAAAAGTGAACGACGCACCCCCGTCCATCCGATCCAGCCAGATGGGCCGCAGACCTGCGTTACCGCTGCCCGTCACGTCAGCAGCAAGATCATCGCCGACGTGAACGCATTCAGACAGGTCCGCTCCGGCCAGACGGCACGCCTTTTCGAAGATCCTCGTCGCCGGTTTGCCAATCCCAACGTCTTCAGAGAACACCAGCACGGAAAACTGCTTCAGCAATCCTGCGCGATCGAGTTTCCCGATCTGCTGATCGCGTGCACCATTTGAAATGATTCCGAGCGGCGTTCCCCTCAAATTCGTTTAAACATGGCGCAGCATCTACGTAGGCGCGAGTCAGCGATTCGTATTCCTGCATGTAAACCTCATACCGTGAATCGCATTCCCAATCCGGCAGGCTTTCATCCCCAAACACCTCGCGCATACGCGAGCGGCGTTGCTCCCATATTGAAATCTCGCCGCGACAATAACGATTGAAATGCTTATCGACAATTCCTTCCCACACTTCAGGGAAGCCCTCGCGCGGAAACGCTACACCGCCAAAAAAATGATCGTAGAAGCTCAGACTGGCCAATGCTGAGGCGCTCGCATGATCAATTAACGTGCCATCAATGTCGAAGAAAATCATCCTGAGGAAAGTGCGCGCACTAAACATCTAACGCTTATCCGTCAGCGCCTCCACGCCTGGAAGCTTCTTGCCTTCGAGGAACTCTAGCGAAGCTCCGCCGCCGGTTGAAATGTGAGAGATCTTGTCGGCCACTCCGGCAGCCTTCACTGCTGAGACCGAGTCGCCACCTCCTACGATTGAAGTTGCGCCGGGATTGTCAGCCACCGCGCGCGCGATCTTGAATGTGCCTTTTGAGAAGGCAGGCATTTCGAAGACGCCCATCGGCCCGTTCCACACAATCGTCGCCGCTCGCGAAATCTCTTCAGCGAATTGTTCGATGGATTCAGGTCCGATATCCAGGCCCATCATGCTGTCAGGAATCGCCTGCCCCACCCCGATATTTTGCGGCTTCGCGCTCGCCTCGAATTTATCTGCCACGACGTGATCCAGGGGCAGGAGAAGTTTGACGCCTTTCGTCTTTGCTTGCTCTTCAATCGTGCGCGCCAGATCGAGCTTGTCATCCTCGACTCGAGACTTGCCAACATGCTGTCCCTTGGCCTTGAGGAACGTGTAGGCCATGGCGCCACCGATGATCAACGTATCAACTTTGGTCAAAAGATTTTCAATCACAGCGATCTTGTCGCTAACCTTGGCGCCACCCAAGATTGCAACAAACGGCTTTTCCGGGTGCTTTAACGCCCGCCCGAGGTATTCAAGTTCTTTCTCCATCAACAAGCCAGCCGCTGACTTCTGCACAAATTTCGTGATGCCGGCCGTCGAAGCGTGAGCACGATGGGCGCTTCCGAACGCGTCGTTCACGTAATAGTCGGCAAGATTGGCCAGTTGTTCGGCGAACTTTTCATCATTCGCTTCTTCCTCAGCATGGAAACGCAAATTCTCCAGCAGCAGCGTCTGGCCTTTTTCCAGTTTCCCGGCCATCTCTTCCGCTTCGACTCCCACGCAATCAGGACAAAAGCCCACGTTTTCGCTTGCGGCCAGTTCACGGTCCAGCATCATGCGCAAGCGCTCTGCCACTGGCTTTAGCGACATCTTCGGATTCGTCTTCCCTTTCGGCCGTCCTAAGTGCGAAGCCAAAATCAGCCGCGCCCCATGACGTAGCGCATACTCGATTGACGGCAGCGTCTCGCGGATACGCGTTTCATCCATGACCCGCCCGTCATCAAGCGGGACATTGAAATCGACTCGCATGAAAACACGATGATCATTGAGCGGCAGATCGCGAATGGAGAGCTTGGACATCGGAGATTCCTTGCAATAGAAAGTAGTCAGTTGTCAGGCACAGCCGCCAATGCCAGTGGAGGTTAGAAACCACTGGCGAACTGGCAACTGAGAACAGCTTACAAACCTTTGTTTCCGATAAAGTTGATCAGATCACGGACCCGAGACGAGTATCCCCACTCGTTGTCATACCAAGAAATCACCTTCACCAGGTTGCCTACAGTCAAGGTCGAAGGGGCATCGACGATCGAGGAGCGCGAGTCGCCCCGGAAATCGGCGGAAACGAGTTCGTTCTCCTCGTATCCCAGGTAGCCCTTCAGCGGACCACTCTCTGATGCTTTCTTTAGGGCGGCGTTTACTTCGTCCTTGGAAGGTTTTTTCTCTACGACGGCGACCAGGTCGACCACAGAAACATTTGGCGTTGGCACACGCACCGAAAAGCCATCCAGCTTTCCTGCCATTTCCGGGATGACCAGTTTCAATGCCTTGGCTGCGCCGGTAGAGGTAGGG
>QHZW01000078.1 GCA_003224815.1 Acidobacteriota bacterium
GCCCTTGGCTCCCATAGCCGAACACAGCAATGGTCTTGCCCTTCAGGGCTGAAGGATTCGCGTCGCTCTCATAAAAGATGGTGGCTGCCACGGTGCACGCTCCTGGATATTAAAACCGACCGGTCGGTATTGTAGAGATCCTAGCCTGTGAGTGGGCGTCGAGTCAAGAAAATTTGATTCAAGGGTGGGGCAACCGGCCGGAAGTCGGAACGTGTGACGGTGACTGGCAGTCGCCGTCAGTTCGTCTCAACTCGGCAGCCTTACGGAGATTCAGGGAACTTCCAATAACGGTTGATGCGTCAGAGACTGCTGCGCCCATCAGCAGTTTCCAGGCCTCGAGATATGGTGAGTACTTTCTGCCATTGATGGCGACGATGATGGTTGTGCTGCCGCGGATGAGTTCCTCAGGAATGATGAACCAGATGTCGTCAGGGATGACGTAGGCGGCGAGGAAATCGTAGGCGGATGCGGGGTATGCTCCCTGGCTTCCGCGGATTTGAATGGCATATCCGTGGTGCTTGCGCGAACCGGTTGACTTAACCTGGACGCACAGAAGCCGCGAGTGTTGGTCTTCCACGATGAAGGACCTAATCCAAAAAGAGAATGGGGTAAAGACGAGTACGAATCAGTGGGAGCTTCGGCTAGCGGAGAGGTTTTTATGTCCACGGCGACTACATTTCGTCCGAGTGGCCCTGTTGCTGCTGGTCAGATGGCCGCCTCGCGAATCTCTGGTTCTAACGGCTTTGCAGGTCAGTGGCGGGACACGAGCTACATTCAGCGGCACTCCGACCTAACGCTAAGGCTCGATAGTCAGACCCTGCACCTCAGCTATCCGGGTGCCGGGCAGTATGTTGACGCGCCGTTCGATGGAGTCGACGCGGCGGTGCATGGGATTTCCGCTCCAGAGAAGATGACCTACTCAGTGCGAATGGCCGGACGACGCGAGATTCACACTCCGACGAAGCTCAACGGCAAAGCTCAACGGCAAAGCCCTCACTCAAGGTTCTCTAGTACTCAGCGACGATGGAAAGGACATTACGTCTTCTTGGTGGAGCCCAGGTCGGCCAACTGACAAGCGTACGCTCGTCTACGAGAAGAAAAAGTAAGGGTTTTGCTTGTGGTGGCGTTCGGCACTAACCTGGGCGGAGAGGCCCCACCCTTTTCGTTGAAACTACCACACACCTGAGGGTGCCCCATCCTTCCCTGGTTTCGGGAAGGGTTGGATCACAATGCTCAACCCGAGAAGCTCTGCGTCGCTCTCCGCTTTAACTCCGCGGGTCTTGCTCGTTCACCAGAACGGGGCCGACTTCTCCATAGGCGTACCAGCGAAACGTGCTTTATCCCCACGCTCCGGATCAATAGCAATCTGCGCTTGGCGATTTTACGAAGCCCCTGGACAACCATCCATGTAGCTCCCTGAATCAGGGTATGCAGAGGGTCAGTCTTGGCCATGCTGATCAACTCCCTTGTCTTGTATTCCCCTGATCAAAGACATAAAATGATGACACCAGAGTTGTGTCCGAAGGAGTGCCTGTGGTCATGTCCCGTGTTGGTTTTGTAAGCCGCTTTTTCCTGTTCGTGTTGCTGGTTTGTGCTGCTGCCGCATTTGCTCAAACTCAGCCGGCAGATAATTCGGCCAAGCCCGCCGACACGGCCAAAGACAGTCCCAAATCGGATCAGACTCAGCCTGCGGCGACGCCCAGCAGCAACGCTGGCGAGCAGTCCAAACCTGCAGCCGCGCCCGCCAAGACCGATGAAGCCCAGGACCAGTCGGGCGATCCGCTGAAGCGTCCCATTTCGGAAAAACGCAAAAAGCAGAACGCGAAATCATTCAAGCACGAGCTCTCTGAAGACGATAAGCGCTGGCTGAATGAAGACGTGCGCTGGATCATCTCGGATGAAGAGCGCAAGGCGTTCATGACGCTCTCGAACGAAGAAGAACGCGACAAGTTTATCGAAGCATTCTGGGACCGGCGCAATCCGAATCCTGACAGCGAAGACAACGAATTTAAAGACGAGCACTACCGCCGCATCGAGTACGCGAATGAGCATTTTGCGGCGGGCGTCCAGGGATGGCGCACCGACCGCGGGCGGATTTACATTGTGTTCGGGCCTGCTGACGAAGTCGAGTCGCACCCCTCGGGCGGGCAGTATGAGCGCCCCATGGAAGAAGGCGGCGGCGAGACCTCTACTTATCCGTTTGAAGACTGGCGGTATCGGCACATTGACGGCATTGGCGACCAGGTCATCGTTGAATTCGTTGATACCTGCATGTGCGGCGAATACCACATGACAATGGACAGAGGGGAAAAGGACGCGCTGGCCAAGGTGCCGGGTGCGGGGTTGACACTGTACGAGCAGATGGGCATGTCGACCAAAGCGGACCGGTTCTCGCGCGGAGGTTTGGAGCAACTGGGGCAGGGGCCGAATTCGTCTAGTTTGCAGGCGAAGCAGTTTGACCGACTGGAACAGTTTGCGAAATTGAATGCGGCGCCGCCAATCAAATTCAAGGATCTGGCGGAAGAGGTTGGGCATCGGATTACGTATAATCCGATGCCGTTTGATGTTCGGACAGATTTTGTGAAGATTACCAACGAAACGGTGTTGGTGCCGGTCACGGTGCAGATCCGGAATCGCGACATCACATTTAATAACAAGGATGGCGTGCAGCACGGCGTGGTGAACATCTTCGGGCGGGTGACGAATATCGGCGGTAAGGTGGCTCAGACGTTCGAAGACACCGTCGCGGCAGATGTTCCGGCGGAGTTGCTGCCCCGTGAGGCGGAGAATTATAAGATTTATTGGAAGGCGGTGCCGCTGCATCCTGGACGGTACAAGCTCGATGTAGTTGTGAAGGACGTGAACGGCGACCGCATGGGTACCTACAGCCGTGGAATTATCGTCCCCAATTTCTCGGACGATAAGTTGACCAATTCGACTTTAATTCTGGCAGATCAGGTGGAAGCGGTGCCTACGAACAGCGTGGGAACGGGCATGTTTGTGATCGGGACTACGAAGGTGCGTCCGCGAGTGGCTGCGGCCGACAACAAACCTGCGGTGTTCAAGCGTGGCCAGAAGGTAAACTTCTGGATGCAGGTCTATAATCTCGGCGTGGATGAGAAGACCCACAAGCCTTCGGCAACATTCGAGTACGATATCGTGAACGCCACGACGAATAAAGCGATCGTGCATGCGGTAGATTCTTCGGACAAGATGGGCAATCTGGGAGACCAGGTCACATTGCAAAAAGCGGTTGCCTCGGCCAACCTTGACCCGGGGGTGTATCGTATTCAGATTAAAGTCAACGACAATATTTCGAAGCAGACGGTAGTTCCTTCGGCAACCTTTCAGGTAGAGTAGCGGGGCGGAACGAAGAGGTCATTTGATCTTGCGTAAGCTCGGATACTTCGTGGCGGTGATGGGATTGATGCTGCTGCCGGCGTGGAGCGCGGAGCGCAGCGCATCGATTTCGGGCTACGTGCGAAGCGGTGATGGCGTTCCGCAGATGGGCGCCATGGTGGACATATTGGGGACGGCGTTGCATACGTTCCGCGTGTTCACAGACGATAAAGGATATTTTGCGGCGGCAGGGCTGCCGCCGGGCAATTACAGCGTCAAAGTTTCAGCCCCGGCTTTCCTTCCTACGCTTCGCGAAAAAATCAACGTAAAGGCCGGCGCCGGCATTCTGCTCAATCTCACTCTCACCACATTGTTTGATGCAGTGCAATTTGCGCCGCGAAACGCCAACACTGACAATGGCGATTGGGACTGGGTGTTGCGTTCCACTGCGAACCGCCCTGTTCTGAGAATCATGCCTGATGGATCGCCGGTTGTAGTCGCAAAGGCGAACGACCCGTCGTCAAATCTGAAGGGCACACTCTCATTTCTGGCGGGATCGTCTTCGCAAGGCTTCGGATCACTTTCGGACTTAAGCACCGGCTTCAGCGTCGAGAAATCATTTTTCGCTTCTGATACCTTGCGCGTGGGCGGCGACGTCGGCTACGGACCTGGGCTGCCGAATGCGGTAATGCGGACCTCATATAAGCACCAGATGGCCAATGGCTCCACGCCAGAAATCGCGATTACGATGCGGCGTCTCTCTACGCCTGGTCTCGGGCTGCGAAACGCGGACTTGCAAGCACTAGCGCTTTCTACGTCCGACGATATCGCCGTCGGCGATGTGTTGGAGCTGAAGTTCGGAAGCGAACTTCAGACGATCCAATTCATGGGAAGAGTAACGGCGTTCCGTCCATTTGGGTCGATTGCGGCGCATCTGTCGCCGGACACACTTGTTGAGTACCGCTACACGACTTCGCGTCCTGACCGGCGCGGGGAAAAAGGATTCGATTCTGCACCAGCAGACTTAAGCGAAACCGACCCGCGCATGAGCGTCAACGGATACGCGCCGGCTCTAGAGCGCGCGCACCATCAGGAAATCGCGGTTTCACATAAAGAAGGTAAAACCAGCATGCAGGCGGCGGTTTTCTTTGACCGGATCGCCAACCCGGCGTTGACCGGAGTGGGAACTTTATCTGCTGCGGATGGAGATGTGCTGCCTGACCCTTATTCGGGGACATTTACCTATCAGGGAAATAATCTCGATACGCGCGGAATGAGATTGGTACTGCAACGGCAGTTGCTTTCCGACATCTCAGCGACCATCGATTACAGTTTTGGCGGTGCGCTCGATTTAGAAAAGAACGACGCGACGCTGCAAGACGCGCGCGATGCAACCGCGTTGCGGTATCGTCATGCGGTCTCGGGGAAGTTGAGCGGCGGAGTCCCGGGAGCGAAGACGCATTGGATTGCTTCATACGGCTGGACCAGCGGACGCACGCTGACGCCTGTAGATATGTTCAATAGCTCCGCGGGACAAGCCGATCCTTTCCTCGATTTCTTCATTCGGCAACCGGTACCGGGAATGGCCTCATTACCTGGGCACATGGATCTTCTAATAGAGATACGCAATCTGCTGGCCCAGGGGTACGTCCCCGTAGTCGGACAGGACCACCGGACTGTGTACCTGGTGCAGTCAGCACGCGCAGTTCGCGGCGGCGTGGCGTTCAACTTTTAGCTGTCAGCACTCAGGTAAATCTTTTGCGATGAGCTGTCAGCATCAGCCCCAGCTAAATCACTGAATTCTTGTTCATCATCATGGTGACTCCCGACAAAAACTGAACTTGCCGAACGGACGGAATAACGATTGGCTTTGGGGGTTCACAATTTTCCCATCAATATGGACCTAAGTCGTTGAATTGTTAGCTGGAAGACGCACGCTCGGGTGCGTTACAATCCCGCCGTCCACCAACTCTTAATTGACGAGAGGCCGGTATGAAAGTGCGTTTGGGCGCGGGTGTATGTTTTCTGCTGATTTCAATTTCTCTGCTTTCAACTTCGTTGTTCGCGCAGACTTTCCGCGGCACGATCTTAGGCACAGTAACCGATCCGCAGGGCGCGGTGGTTGCTGGCGCGACGGTGAACGTGCGCAACGTGAACACCGGACTTGAGCGGAGCACCGCGACCAGCGGCGACGGGAGCTACTCGGTGCCCGAGTTGCCAATTGGCACATACACGGTGACCGTTTCGCAAACGGGTTTTCAAAAGTCGGTCACGAGTAACGTTGCAGTGGACGTTGCATCGGAGAAGCGGGTTGATGTCAGCATGAAGACGGGGCAGGTTAGCGAGACGGTTGAGGTTTCCGGCGAGACGCTGCCCATTGTCGAGACTACGACTGACACTCTTGGCGGAGTACTGACTCAGGAAACAGTGAAAGACCTGCCGATCAATGGGCGTGACTATACAAAGCTCATCTACTTGAACCCTGGGGTTGCGGGATCGCCGGATCAGATCACGGATTCGCCGGGATCATTTGGCGAGTTTTCAATGAACGGTGCACGCGGGCGATCCAACAACTTCCTGCTCGACGGCACCGACATGAACGATGGGTACCGCAATAATCCGGCAATCAACGAGGCCGGAGTTTTTG
>QHZW01000079.1:0-7730 GCA_003224815.1 Acidobacteriota bacterium
AAGGTGATAGACATCGTCGGTGCGAAGCTGTAGGTACACGGGCGCGATGTTTTGAACTTGCCGGTCGGTGTCGCGGAGCCAGTCCCACGTCGGGGTCTTTTCCTCGAATTGATTGAGCGGCCCACCCCGCCAGTTGCCCAGATCGTCCGCATTCAGGATGGGAAGTTCTTTGGACACAAACTTGTAATAAGAAATACCGCGGACGCCATAGGCCAGCGAAGCCCAGACTTGCAGGCGAATATCCGCTTCTGTCAGATCGCGATAGCGCCAGTGGGGAGAACTCAAAACAATGTTCCAGAAAGGTAAGTGGTGGCGTTGGGCGGCGTCTCGAACCTGCGCCAGGTTTTCCCAGAAAATGGGATCGAGCCCTCCGCTCCCGGGTTCGCCGATAATCGAATAGCGATCGTAGGACAATGCTGCCGGGTGGACGATATCGACAAAGTGGTCCAGGTATTTGTCATAAGAGTCGCCTTCACCGGGAAATAGGTTGATGTAGGGCCATTTGCCCGGAGCCAGTTCGTTTACCCCAGCAACCGCTTTTGCGAGCTCCGGAAAATCGCTCTCGGGAGGTTCGTCTTTTACGTGGTAGCCCCAAAGCGCGGGATGATTGCCCACTTCTTTGATTATGGAGGAAAGATTCTTGCGAAACAAATCGCCATTGAAAGGCTTCGACCAGAGGTCGCCCGACAATCGCTCATCGAACACAATGCATTTCAGATTGTATTTTTGACAGTCGTTCAGCGTCTTGGGACGCACAAAGGCGACGGAAGTAATGCCGGCCTCGTGCATGGATTGCAGGATGCGCGGATCCTCGACGTAGTCCCATGCCATGAAGGGGAAACGCTTGTCGTTAGAGCGCTGGCCGCTAGCCAGGTGCGGCAGCCAAAGGCAGTCCATTGGGTTGAACGATTTGCTGGACTGTCTCTGCGTCCAGTCCGCTGGCCGGGATTGAGTGCCTAGACAATTCCGATGAGAGAATATCGAGAATTGTTTGGCAGGATGCCGAGTATGAAACTAAAAGGAAAGAAGACGTTGATTACCGGGACCGCAACTGGAATCGGCCGGGAGATCGCTTTGCGCTTCGCCACCACCGGGGCTGAAATCGTCGCGGTTGATTGGGATGAGAAGAACAACAAAGATACTGCGGCACAGATCATCTCTCGCGGTGGCCGGTGCGGCGCAATTACTGCGGACGTCAGCTCCGAGACAGATGTCACAAGAATTTTCGATGCCGCTGGGCAGATCGACATTCTCATCAATAACGCGGCGACAGTTCAGGGTGATGGATATTTGATGGAATTGTCCGGCGAGAACTGGGACCGGGTCCTCGCAATCTGTCTGAAGAGTGTCTTCCTCTGCACGCGCGAGGCATTGAAATCGATGGTGCCACGCAAGGCCGGAGCCATCGTGAATTTAAGTTCAGCCAATGCGCTGATGGGAATAAATCTGGCGGCCTACACGGCCGCGAAAGGTGGCATCATTTCTCTTACTCGCCTTACCGCGGCCCACTATGCACGCTATGGAATTCGCGCCAATGTAATTTGCCCCGGCACTATTGGCAGCGAGAGCTCTGAACTTTATTATCAAGAACACCCCGAACTTGGGGCGCAGTTACGGGCGCTCTATCCGGGTGGCCAATTTGGCAAAGTCCAGGACGTGGCCGCCTGTGCTCTTTTCCTTGCCTCAGATGACGCCGCCTTTATTAATGGCGCCGTGATTCCAGTGGATGGTGCGCTGACTGCCAGCCATCGAATTCCCAGTCTCAATCCTTAGCCAACCTCATATGAAGATTCTCGCCTTTGTATCCGATGAAAACTATCTCGCGTTAGTGGACGTGCGAGCCGAGTTTGAATCTCATGCCGATAGTTCGATGTCGATTCTCAGTTCCTCCCCGCAAGGCGCTTTTTACGGTGATCTTCCGCCTGGTTCGTATCGCGTAACTCTTTCTAAGCCCGGTTATGGAGCGAAGCGGGTGGAGTGCCAGCTGGGTGCTGGTGATCCCTATCAATTCAGACTTTTGAGCGATAGTCTGCTGGGTTTCATGTGGCCAAAATGGGTGCGTTCTGGCGAGAAATCAGAAATTCGCGCTCATAGTCCTGAGCAATTTCAACTCACGCTGTGGCGCTATGGGCTGAAGAAAGAGCTCGTGCGGATGTTGAGCTGGTTTGATGAGCATGGCCCCCGGGCCACCGTCCAGATCACGCCCGATGGGGACTATTCGCAGACCGGCGTGGATTGGAATCGCCACGGATATCCTTCTCCGCATATACAACAATTCGTAACGGCGCCGGAACGGAGTGGCCTCCATTATTTGTGGGCGCGAACGCCGTCCGGCAAGACATTTTCCTTTCCCTGGGTGGTGGCGCCAAAACAGCCGACCGCCAAGATGGCGGTGCTGGCTTCCACCAACACCTGGAACGCATACAACAATTTTGGTGGCCGTTCGAACTACATCAATCCCGGCGGCTTGCCGGCAAGTCCTACGGTGAATGCCCGCCAGGATCTCAGCCGCTATGCCACCGCCGCCAGCGTTTGGTCAATTCCCGACAAAGAATTCAAACCGCTATCCTTCGAGCGGCCGGAGATTGGAAATGACATTTTCGATAACTCCCCGTGGAGTGATTCTTCAATCGAAGATCCAATCCAGGGACGAGTACAGTGCGGACAGGCACCAGGCGAATGGCGTCTGCTGGGCTGGCTGGAGCGCGAAGGGTTCGCCTACGATTTCTACGCCGATGCCCAACTGCATGACGGCACACTGCCGCTTGACGCTTATAAGATCTTGATCATTTCTGTGCATCCCGAGTATTGGACGCGCGAGATGTTTCGCAGGATCCAGACCTGGATTCGGGAAAAGGGCGGCCGACTCATGTACCTGGGAGGAAACGGGGTGAACTGCGAGGTCACGCTGGAGGCCGATTCCACCATGCATTGCATTTCGTTCGACGACACCGGCGATCCACAATCGGGACACGAGTCGCGCATGCATCGCACCTTCGCCTCGGAGGCGACGCTGTTAGGGGTTGCATTCACCGATCATGGGGTAATGACCTCTGCGCCATATCGCGTCATTGATCCCGATCATTGGGTATTTGAGGGGACCGGCCTGCGCAACGACGATCTCTTCGGCGAGCAGAGTCTGCATGAGCGTGTTCCTGGAGGAGCGTCCGGGCACGAAACGGACAAAGTCACCGCCAGTTCTCCAGAAGGTATTGAGCACCTGGCAAAGGGAACTAATCCCAATGACGGCGGTGGAGACGTGGTTCATTTCAAGCAAGGGCACGGCGCAGTCTTTTCTGTGGGATCTATCACCTGGGTATCGTCGCTTTTCCCGGATGCCAACTTATCGCGGATCACGAGAAATGTAATCGAGCGGTTTCTGTGCTAACCGTTATCCAAGAATCATCCAGCGCTTTGGACGAAAGGTGTCGGCCGTTAGACGCTGTGTGGTCCAATCAGCTTGAACTTTAGGAGCGACACGCCGTGAAAGTCATTAAACCCGGAGGGCATCGGCTGTTTGAGCAGGATCCCGAAACCGCTTCGGTGGTTTCGAAAATGCTTCTGGATTTAGAAAAGAACGGCATGGACGCCGTCCGCAAGTACAGCCAGCAGTTCGATCAATGGGATCCTCCATCTTTCCGGCTGAGTGAGTCGGAGATACAGCAAGGAATTGCGAAGGTCAGCGACCGTGCCATTCGTGACACCGATTATTGCCAGGGAAATGTGCGCTCTTTTGCTGAGGCGCAGCTGAAAACTCTATTGCCGCTGGAAGTCGAAATTCGGCCGGGTGTGATTCTGGGGCACCGGCACATTCCGGTAAATTCAGTCGGAAGTTATATTCCCGGTGGGCGCTATCCCATGTTTGGCTCGGCGCAAATGAGTATCATTCCGGCGCGAGTGGCCGGAGTCAAGCGCGTCGTTGCCTGTACGCCACCAGTGAAGGGAAGTGGCTACTTTCCGGCCACGATTAATGCCATCAAGAAGGCCGGTGCGGATTTCATTTACACACTTGGCGGAGTTCCTGCATTGGCCTTGATGGCCTTCGGCCTCGATGGAATGGACCCGGTGGACGTGCTCTGCGGCGCAGGAAACCGCTTCGTCGCTGAGGCCAAGCGCCAACTCTTTGGACGCTGTGGCATAGATCTGCTGGCCGGTCCTACGGAAATACTGATTGTTGCGGATGATTCTGCTGATCCGGTACTAGTCGCCTGTGATTTGCTCGGCCAAGCGGAGCACGATCCCAACAGCGGAATTTGCCTGATTTGCATGAGCGAGGGTTTCGCGAAACAGACCATTCAGGAAGCGGAAAAACAATTGGCTGTATTGCCGACGCGAGATGTTGCGTCTCTCTCCTGGCGCGATAACGGAATTGTGTATCTCGTCGAAAGCGAAGAGGAAGCTATACGGATCAGCGATGACTACGCACCCGAGCATCTCGAATTGCACGTTCGCGATCGGGATAAGTACTTCGACAGACTGACGAACTACGGGTCACTTTTTATCGGCGAAGAAACCACGGTTGCCTATGGCGACAAAACCATAGGCACCAACCACATTCTTCCCACCAGCCGGGCTGCGCGCTATACAGGCGGCGTTTGGGTAGGAAAATTTCTCAAGACTTGCACCTATCAACACATGACCGCCAAGGCCAGCATTGAGACCGGCGAGGTAACTGAGCGCCAGTGTGAACTGGAAAACATGTTGGCGCACGCAATCACTGCTCGGGTACGAGTAGATCGCTATAGCCGCGCCAAGTAAAAGTTAAAAGTCCATCATTCTGGACGAAGCGGGGATAAATCTTGACCGTTCTCCAGTGCGAACTCTATACAAGATGGGCCTGTTTACGTAAGGGGACCTTTCAGTGGATAACGGTAGCGAGAGAACAAACGGCGCGCGGGCACAGGGAAGAGCTGCGGTGGAAACAGACGTTGACTTGTTTAACCATATCGAGGCCACGCTCTACACCGCGGTGATCGCCGACGCCCTGGACGAGTTGGGGCACCATGATTGTGCGATGCGGGAGTACCTGAGGCCGCTGGATCCACATGCGAAATTTACCGGATGGGCCAGGACCATTCAGTGCCAGGACGTTTTCTATGAGCCTGCGGATCCTTACGGATTAGAAATTGAAGCCATCGATAGCATTCTGCCCGGCGAAGTAGTCGCAGTCTCGACGGGAGAATCAAAGCGCAATGCTCCCTGGGGAGAGTTACTATCGACGGCCGCACGAGCCCGCGGCGCGCGAGGCGCGGTAATCGATGGGCTGGTGCGTGACGTTAAGAGCATCCAGAGGCTTGGCTTTCCCGTATTTGCCATGGGTATTAAGCCCGTTGATTCCAAGGGGCGAGGGCTGGTTATCGACTACAACATTCCTGTGCAATGTGGTGGAATTTTGGTTACGCCCGGCGATCTAATCTTCGCCGATTTCGATGGAGTTGTGGTGATTCCCGCCAGTGTGCTTCATGAGAGCCTCAAGATTGCGGAAAATAAGGTAATCAAGGAAAACCATAGCCGCAGAGCGTTGCTAGATGGCGCCTATCTTTCGGATGTGTACGCCAAGTACGGCGTTCTTTGATTCTGTGGTTGGCCCGATTGGCGGCCGATGATCTTGCGAGTACCTCATCGCTCCACGCGACTGACCGCTTTCAAACCTGTCTAAAATCGAAAGCCAAAGCAAACGCGATTTTGTATCGGCGTGATTCGCAAGATTTAGGGCGCTTAATGCGATTGTTCTCTGCAGTGCGCATGCAAGGCTTTCGTCCAGCGTAATGGATGATTTAGCGAAATAGCTTGAACGTATTCATTCCACGCGGCAATGATAGCGAACGAAAATTGGAAACAAGCGTGGCTCAGGTTGGAGAACATTCGAAATGGCTTCACCTAGAAATTACAAAACGATCGCTGAGGGGGTAGGGATATGCGTTCGATTCTAAGTTGCGTGTTCTGTCTAATTTTATTGTCAGGCTTGGTGCTTGCTCAAGTCGGCACTCAAGCCGCGATCACAGGGACCGTTTCCGACCCTTCGGGAGCGAGCATAGCCGGGGCGCACATCATCGCACTGAATCTCGCGAACGGCCTGTCGACGCAATCCCAAAGCGACGCGAGCGGGAATTTCAATATCCTATCTTTACCCGCGGGCAATTACCGGGTGACAGTGGAAGCCCAAGGATTCAAAAAATGGGAGAGTCCGCAAACGCAGTTGACTGTGGGCGACCGCAATCGTATCACAGCCGTTCTCGAGGTTGGTGGCTCGTCCGAAGTCATATCTGTGCAGGGGACGAGTGACGCCATTCAGACAGAGAAGGCGACGGTCGAGACTGTTATCCAAATGCAGCAGATCCGCGAGCTACCTCTGGCAGACCGAAATCCTCTTGGCCTGGTCGGGTTGGTCCCGGGGATGCGCTATCTCGGTACGCCTAATGGTATGCGTACTTCCCAGGTCCAGGGGTTCCCAACGTTGAGGCCGTAGCCGAGTTCAACGTTCAGCCCATCAATGCGGGCGCGGAGGCGGGACGGGATCCCAGCCAGGTCATAGTCATTACCAAGTCCGGTACGAACTCCTTTCATGGCAGCGCATTCGAGTTCGTGCAGAACGACATGTTCAATGCTTACAATGCTTTCGCAGATAAGACGCAACCGAAGCCGCATGTACGTTACAACCAGTTTGGTGGCACCTTAGGCGGGCCCATCATCAAGAACAAGACGTTCATCTTCGGAAGTTTCCAGGGTACGGTCATCCGCAACGCGGTCTTAAAGAATGAGTCGGGGGTGCCAACAGCCTTCTTGTCGGGGGATTTCAGTTCACTGGCGACTCCAATTATTGACCCGACGACCGGCTCGCCTTTTCCCGGCAACATAATTCCTGATGACCGTATCACGGGAGCATCTAAGTATTTTCTTCCTTTATTCGTTACTCCGAACTCTCCGGGCAACCGTTACATCTTCGCCTCTTCAGCTCCCGACAAGACTTGGGAGTATCTGACCCGTATCGATCATCAGATTACTGACAGGCAGCGAATCTATGGCCGTTACGAATATCTCCGCCAACCGACTATCCAGATTGGATACAGCGCAGATCCTTCAACCTTCGCTCCCAACACCCTGCACCAGCATAATTTTGGCGCCAACTACACTTGGACGATCTCCAATAACACGCTGTTTACTGCGACTGCCGGTTTTCTGAAGACTCGCGACGACTATTCAAATCCGGCGCTCGGAAAGCAGAACGATTCTGAGTTGGCCGGAATTCAAGGAATTCCAACCGCTGGCCGCGAGGAATGGATTGGACCGCCGGACATTAACGTAAACGGCTATGAGGGAATAAGTTTTGCCGGAGGATGGGGAGTTCCAGGCGCGCAGTGGAACAGTCAATACAACGGCAAGGCATCGCTAAGTCACATTCACCGTGCCCACATCATTAGTACGGGTGTCGAATACGGAGACCGACACGCTTTCGGTGGGCATGGATCAGCATCGGCCCGGGGAACTTTCGGTTTCAACGGACAATACACCGGTAATGGGTTCGCCGATTACTTGCTCGGACTTACGAACTCGACCAACCTCAACGATGCTTTGAAAACGTTTGGCCAAGATCGAGCCCCTTACATTGGAGTCTATGGAGCTGATACCTGGAAGATCCGCCAAAATCTGACGCTGGATCTTGGAGTCCGATATGAGCGGTATCTCTCTCAGCACTGTTATCTGAACCTTTGCAGCGTGTGGAATCCGGA
>QHZW01000079.1:7799-13762 GCA_003224815.1 Acidobacteriota bacterium
AATGGACATTGGGCGCCTCGCTTGGGAATGACTTACCGTCCTTTCGCAAAGAAAGATTTCGTAGTACGTGCAGGATACGGCCTCTACTACAACATCTTCACCGGAAACCGGGGCGCATCTGAAGTTAACGTGCCGACTTGGACCGTCTACGGACAGACCTTCGGAACCGGGACCTTGCAGGACTGGGAAACGGTGTGGGCTGGCACTTTAGCTGCGCCCAACAGCTTCGACGTCTACTCACCGCTGGTGGATATCAAGCCCACGCGAACGGCGCAGTGGAATGTTTCCGTTCAAACCGCCATGCCACTGAAGACTGTATTGACGGTTTCTTATGTGGGCACCCGAGTTCCCAACGAAATTGCCGGAATCGAAAACAACATTCCGACGGTTGGCTTCCATGCCGACCTGCAGGCGGACAGGCCATATCCTCGTTTCGGCATTGTGCACACGATTGCCAACCTGGGAGAGAATTGGTATCACGGCTTGCAAACGAAAGCCGAGCGCCGATTCGACAACGGATTGGCATTCACTTTT
This sequence comes from Acidobacteriota bacterium, assembly GCA_003224815.1. Classification (GTDB taxonomy): domain Bacteria; phylum Acidobacteriota; class Terriglobia; order Terriglobales; family Acidobacteriaceae; genus Gp1-AA145. The sequence goes on from QHZW01000079.1 coordinate 8,334, forward strand.
TCATATTCATTCTCCCGGACAATGGCTGACAACCTTCCAGATGATGAGTTCTCAGCTCTGTTGGCCTATTCGCCTGACAGCTATAACCGTCACCGGGCTGCATTCGACTTCCGGCATATTCAGTCGGCTACCGTGGTCTGGGAGGTGCCATACGGACGCTCACGCCGATGGGGCAGCAGCGTAAACGGCGTGGTCAATAAAATTCTCGGAGGCTGGCAGCTGTCTGCTTACGAGACCGCGCATTCGGGACAGCCGCTGAGCATTTTCAACAACAACGGAAACTTGGGCAATGGGCAACAGAGCCGGGCCGACTTGGTGGGAGATCCAAGAATTTCTAATCCCAGCAAGAACGCGTGGTTCAACACAGCAGCTTACGCCCCTGCGGCCCAATTTACTTTCGGCAACTCCGGAGTGGGAGATGTTGAGGGCCCGGGCTTCTTTCAGATCAACAGTGGACTATCTAAAAACTTCCACGTCTCGGAGAACAAGTACTTCCAGTTCCGTTGGGAGACCTACAACCTGTTCAACAACGTTAACTACATTATTCGATCGGGCGGAAGCACTCTGAATGTGAACGACACCGCAAATTTCGGCAAGATATTCGAGGCCGAGTCGGCCCGCACCATGCAGTTCGGGTTGCGATTCTTGTTCTAGCCGATCGAGAGGAACTCGGGCCTGAGGATGTTGAGAACACCCAAATACACCAACGCCGGGCGACTTCGCTCGGCGTTAGTTTTTGTTTTGCTGCTAGGGGGGGCGTTTTCCGCGCGCGCGCAAGATCCCTCCAAGGGAATAAAAGCCTGGATAGAGACGTCGTTGCACCGCGTCTTCCCCAACTCTCCGGCAGGAGCCAGTTCGTATCTCAATTTGATTGCCGCCCGCAACCAGACGCTTTCCTTTCAGGCATGCCTGCGCAATGGCACCGCCGCCAAACTGCATGTTGAATGCAGAGTTGAAGGCAGCACCGACGTTAAGGTGCGGGTGCGCCGTGTCGGATATGTTCCCATGCCGCATCGCACCACCAATGTAGATGTTTCCGAAGAAGACGGTGTCCCGTACATTCCGGGAATGGTTCCGGACCCCCTCTTTCCAGAATCGTCGGCCGATGTCGGCCCGTGGGAGAACCAATCGTTCTGGATTAACCTGATGGTGCCGCCGGATGTCAAGCCTGGACCTAGACAAATCAAAGTTGTGCTCAGTTCAGTAAATGCGAAAACAAAGGAGAGCACTGTTGTTGGGGAGTTGACCGCGCACGTGGATGTGCGTCCTTTTACCATTCGCGCACGCCACGATTTTCCGGTGACGCACTGGTGGCATGCCGACGCAATCTACGACTACTACAAGACTGAACCGTTCAGCGAAAAGTGGTGGCAAGAGGCTGAACTTTACTTGAAAGACATGACGGCGCACGGGTCGAACGTCATCATGGTGCCGATCTTCCACACTCGCCGCGAGATTGTGCCCCGCCCTCCGCAGCTGTTAAAGGTTACTGAACCTTCTCCGGGCAAGTACCAGTTCGATTTCAGCGATGTGAAGCGCTTTATTGAAATGGGAAAGCATACCGGCATGGAGTACTTCGAGTTCCCTCATCTGTGGCTTTATTGGGGAGTGAAGAATCCAGTTCACGTTTATCGCCGGGATGGCGACAAGTGGTCGCTTCTGTGGCCGACTGAATCGGATGCTACCAGCGGGGTATTCCGAGATTTTCTCGAGCAGTATCTGCCTGCTCTGCGAAAGTTTCTCGATGAAGAAGGCCTACCTGCTGACCGTACTTTTTTTCACGTTTCTGACGAGCCGGGCAGCGGTGAACAGTTCGAAAACTACAAAAAGGCCCGGCTGCTATTGAAACAACTGGCGCCGTGGATGAGGGTAATGGACGCCCTCAGCGACGTAGAATACGGCAAGCAGGGAGTCACGGACATCCCGGTGCCGATCTTACCTTCCGCGCAAAAATACATTGCCGCCGGCATTCCGCATTGGGTTTATTTTTGTACCGGCCCGCGCGGCAACTATCTCAACCGGTTGTTTGATACGCCGCTAGCCAAAATTCGCATGAGCGGATGGCTGTTTTACCGGTTGCATGCCACGGGCTTTCTGCATTGGGGATATAACTACTGGTACAAAATGGATACGCAGAATCTGCTAAATGTATTTCAGGAAGGAGCCGGTGGCGACTGGCCGGGAATTCCTTATGGCGATCCATTTGAGGTTTACCCTGGCGCGGATGGACCGATCGATTCGATTCGCTGGGAAGTGTTTGGGGAGTCTTTGCAGGATTACGCAGTCTTGCAGACCGCCGGGATCAAGCCTGACTCTGACCTTCTTTCGGACATCAAAAGCTACGAGGATTTTCCCAAGAATGAAGCTTGGATCACCACCAAAGTTCGGCAAATCTTGAGCGAGTCGCACTAAAAACCTCCGGGGGCTTTACGTAACAATGATCGTTGACGTTCACAGTCATTATTTTCGCTATCCCGAACACTTCACGGAAGATTTCAAGCAGCAGTCACTGCGCTCACGCAACGGTGTGGAAGTGGATATGACCGTGCGCTGGGAAGACTATCACCCCACGGCGTTGAGCTGCGATAAAACCATCGTGTTTGGAGGAAAGGCGAAGCTTTCCGGCATGTGGGTACCAGACCAGCCGGTGGCGGAATACGTTTCACAGCATCCCGATCGCCTCATTGGGTTTCTGAGTCTTGATCCGATGGTCAAGGGCTGGCAGGACGAGTTGGAGGAAGGCCACAAGAACCTCGGGATGAAGGGCATCAAACTGATGCCTATGTACGCGGGCTTCAGGCCCGATAGTCGGGAGATCGATCATCTTTGGCAGTATGCCAGCAAGAACGGGCTCCCGGTTCTGCTGCACACCGGGACTACGTTCATCGATAAGGCGCCGCTGGAATGCACCCTTCCGAGATTATTGGACAACGTCGCCAACCGTTTTCCTGACGTGAAAATGGTGTTGGCGCATCTGGGCCATCCGTACGAAGGGGAATGCATAGCGACCATCCGCAAGCATGCCAACGTATACGCCGACTGCTCCGCGCTGCACTATCGTCCGTTCCAGCTCTATCATTCGCTGATGTTGCTGCAGGAGTATGGCGTCTGGCCCAAGCTTCTCTTCGGGACAGATTTTCCTTTCACCACCGTCGATGCCAGTCTTTCCGGCATGCGCAAACTGAACGACATGCTGCAGGGCACAGCGCTTCCACGGCTGGACATGGACAAGATGGAAGAGATGTTTGAGAGAGATACGTTGGCGTTGCTGGGTATTTCCACCTAGAACTTACTTCGCTATTTGCTTTTGCCGCTGACGAAATACTTCCAATGCAGCGAAGGCCTTTTCTTTTTCCCCCTGGCGGGCGTAGTACTTTGCCAGCACGTAAGCTATGCGACCATCTGGATCCACAGGAGCTTCCTCCAAAACCTTGACCGCCTCAAGAGCTTGATCCAGGCTGTAGAGGCATTCTGCCAAGTCGATTCTTAGTTGTATGTTTTCCGGGTTTGCCTTCAGAACCTCGCGGAAATAGGGAACTGCTGAATCAGGTTGGCTGTTATGAATATGGGCTTGGGCGAGAAGCAAGTGTACGTTGAAGTCGTAGGGCGTGAGTTGCAAGGCACGCTCTAGAAGCCCAATGGCTTGCGGGAACTCTTGATTCTTGACACGAAAATTTGCGTACTCGACGAATGTGGATGCGTCCTGATAATCAGCTCCTACTGCCTTTTCGTATTCACTCTCCGCCTCCGCCCTACGTCCGTTTTCGTCAAACGTCCGGGCGTACAGCTTGTGCAAGCCCGAGGAATCTGGGGCAATTCGAGCCAGTCGCGCGGTTGTTTTTTGCGTCAGGCGGCTGTAGATCTGGGCCAACCAATACAAAGTTCGTGGATCGTTGGCGCCAGACGCAGCAGCTTCTTGCGCCAGCTTTGTGGCCATCCCTAGTTCGTCGTGGGTAGCCTTGCAGTATGCCGTGGCCAGTGTACTGATGGGGAGACATCCGGCTTTCGGGGCAATTTCCCATGTAGCCAATCCGCGGAAGCTGGGAAGGCCTTTCGCCTCTAGCTGCACAACTTTATTTAAGTTTGCCTTAGCCTCTTCTTCCTCTCCACGCTTTGTGTTTATTTGGCGAAGAAGCAACCACGCCTCCGGAGCCTCGGGAAAGATCGCGATAGCAGGCCGAAGCTGACTCTCGGCGGTAATCAAATCCTGATGGTTGATATTTTTTTCTGCTTCGAGAAGTAATGCAAAATACCTACCCTGCTGGTTTTGATTGATCCTTTGCAGAGCGTTGTTTTCTAGCGCCTGGTAACTCTGCAGCAGTTGAAAATAGAGATCGCTCTCCTGCGGCTGAATTCGAATTTGTTGAAGATAAGCGAGGGCCGCCCGTCCGTACTCTTTCAACTGATAATACGTGGCGCCGAGATAGAAGTGGACTTGTTCATTCTTCGGTTCCAGTTCACGGGCACGCTGCAGAGATTGGATCGCATTCTGGTATTGATTGATCTCGTAATAGTCTTTGCCTCGGAGTAGATAGGCATCTGCCATCTCTGGATCGTGCCTGATGATTTCCGTCAGCAGGGCGATGGCTTCCGAGAATCTTTGCTGCGAATCGTACGCCAGAGCAAGATGGAACTCCGCCGCTACCGAATGCGGCTTTATGCGCAACATCTCGCCGTATATCTGAATTGCGCGAGGCATGTCGCCTTGCTTTTCGGCCTGCTGGGCGGCTTGCACCATATCTCGCAGTGGTGGTGATTGCATGGCCTGCACGGCAACAAGCGAGGAAAACAGAAATGCCCATATACGAGGTAGCACGTCTCACTCCTACCGGGAGCCTTGGCCTTCTCTAATTGTGATGTACTGATTCATGCCGGGTTTTTCGATACGATCGAGGCTCTTGCTCGGCCCCGGCCATTGCACTTCAATCCAATCAATTTGTGTCTTCGCTGTTCCCATGATCACGCGCGGATCGTGACTCGAAAGAAAGCTGCCACCGGCTGTTTTCAGCATAGAAAATGTCTCGCCGCTTGTGTGCCAACGAATTACGGCACCAGCAGCAGCCGGATTGGCCACCTTGGCTTCAAGTTTTAGTCCCAGCCAGTTATTGCCAACGCCGCGGTTCATCAAAATGTGTGGAGGCCCGCCGTTCTCCGTGAACACTATGTCTGGATAGCCATCATTGTTCAGATCCCCCACCGCGAGTCCGCGGGCCGTATAACGTTTCTGAAACGCCGGGCCGGCCGTGGCGCTCACGTTCTCCATCTTCTTTCCGACAGAATTGTGAAGCAGCAGAATCGGCTGGCGATAGGTAATGCCATTGTTGCGTTCGTCAGCGGTGTCATCTGGGTAGCCGTTGCATAAAACTACATCTAGCCAGCCGTCATTATCGTAATCGATAAACTGCAAGCCCCACGTGCTCAGCATGAGC
>QHZW01000080.1 GCA_003224815.1 Acidobacteriota bacterium
TTTACCCCTACGGCGGCACGCGCCATAGTTCGTATTTGGCGATTTTCATACTGCCGGCAATTGCGATTGCGCTTGCCCACTTCAAAACGAAGCGCGCGTGGATGAAGGGCGCAGGCATTGGCCTGGTTTTATTGGTCTGCAACCTGTTTCCATCCCCGACGGGCGAATACATCCGCCATCGCGACCAGAACCGAGCGCAGATGTTATCGGCGGTGAGTTTCCTGAAACAAAACGCGGGCACCCGTTCGCTGATCGTCACCGACAATCAGGGCGGACTTCTGCTCAGCTACTATCTTTGCGGCAGCAAAGTGGTGCCTTTCAGCGGCGTGATCCAGCATTTTTCGATAGCGCCGTGCAACGATATGCAGGTATTCTCGCTCGATCCGCGGCAATGGATTTTTCATGCCGAGACATTCCCGAAAGATCTGCTGGCGCTCAAAACAGCTTTTAATCTGCGTTCGAATGAAAAGGTTTGGATATTTCAATCGGGTTGGTTGGTGGACAACGAACCCGATTTCCGCGCAGAGCTAAGACAGTTTGATTGTCCTGCAACCCACGACTTTGGAAGAAACATTCTTGCGTGCGAAATCACGCTTCCTTAGTTGCTGATTCAAACCCAAATGAAAAAGCCTCTCGAGAGGCTTTCCTTGCAGACTAAGTCTTACTTTTTTTGGTCCAACGTGATGCCATTGGCTCCTGACGATTTTTCTGACTTCCTTTTCTTCGCGTCCATCGTCTTGTCCACCCACTCATCGGCGGTCTTCACATCGGTGGCGCGCTGGTCAGGCTCATCGCATTCGCGGTCGGCCTTCTCGCGGTAGAGCAAGTTCATGTACGCCATAGCGTCGTCATAGTCTTGGCGGAGTGATAGGGCTTTGTTCAGGTTATCCATGCCGTCCTGAATCACAGGCCCCTGCCCGTCCCGGAGAGACGCGCATGCTTTCTTGTCCTTCAGTGGCTCGTCAGGCTTTAGCCCGAGTTTTGCGCGCTCTTCCATGCGTGGCTGATAAGCCTGCGTCCAGTCAATCACGCCTACTGAGTAGTAGGCCTCGGGGTCGTTTTGATCAAGATCAATAGCCTTGCGGTAGTAAGTCTTTGCATCCTCGAACTTTTTCATCTGCAGGTACAAGTATGCGATTCCCTTGATGCTGTTCACATTCTTGGGGTCGTGTTCCAACACAGACTTGTACTGCTCAATCGCAGCGTTCGCGTTCTGCAGATTTTCGGGTGAATCGACGCCGGGAATATATTGCTGGGCATACGCTGTTGCCAGGTACAGCTTCGCATTTGAAAGGCTGTCGTCGAGTTCCACGGCCCTTCTGAAATTGTTAATCGCCTGTTCGTATTTTGCGTTTTTGTAAGCGGCGACGCCTTTGTTCAACTGGTCGCGCGCCATCAGTTTGTTACAGCCGGAATTGGAGAATACGCAAAAAGCCGCGGCCGCAACAATTGCCAATCTCAGGCCTGTCTTCATTAAATTATTGCCCCCTCAGAATAACGCCGCATCACACAGCCGCATACGATACCACAGGAAGCGACTCTCGCACACGGTGCGCATCGTGCAGTTGTAAGTTGCCAGTTGTCAGAGGCGCATGCTCCGGCCACTGACAACTAACCACCAACAACCAGCGACAGCAAACTGTCTAGCCGCCGGCTTCAATCTTGGCCGTGATCAAGCCAACCTTATCCACGCCCGAGCCATGCGCAATGTCGATTACATTCGCGACATCAGCAAACGGGATATTATCGTCGCCTTTCACGAACATGACTTTCTCGGCGCGGGTCTTGAATATGTCGGTAAGACGTCCTTGCAGGTCGTTCCAGCTGACGTCGTCCTGATTGATCTTCAAACTCGGTGTCTGCCCCGGCCCCTTGTCGATCACCTGAACAACAATTGTGCGGTCATTGGGCTGGTTCTTAGGAGCGTTCGGCGGAGGTGGTTGCGGCACCAGCGCGTCCAGGCCCTTCGATACCACAGGCGTGATCACCATAAAAATAATAAGAAGTACGAGCAGTACATCGATAAGCGGGGTCACGTTAATTTCGCAACTTTGGCCACCCTTACCGCCAATTGCCATTCCCATAGGAAATTCTCCTTAATGCCAGTTTCTCTAATGCCAGCTACTCTGTGCCACCTGCCACGGGGGTAGGAGCGCTTGGAGCGCCCTTGCGGATGTCCGGCTTCTGCTCAGTGAGCAGTCCCAGATCGTCCACGCCGGCTGCGCGGACGTTATCGACTACGTCAACTACGCTCTTGTATTTTGCGCGCGCGTCTGATCGAACATAAACCCGCTTGTCAGATCTGGCGGCGATCTTGTCCTTAATTTTGTTGGTTAACTGCTCCGCCTCGATGCGGTCGCGGCCGAGGAAAATTGCGCCGTCGCGTGTGACCGCGACAACCATGGCATCTTCCTTGTCAGCGTCGGTCATCTGCTCGGGATTGTTCACTTTAGCCAGGTCAACGGTAATGTCCTTCTGCAACATGGGCGTAATGACCATGAAGATAATCAGAAGCACCAGCATTACATCCACCATGGGGGTGACGTTGATGTTGGAATTGACCTTCGCCCCTTCGTCCCGTTTTGCAATTCCCATATATCTTCTCCTACGTCTCCTACGTCTCCTAGGTCGAAACTCACAGCCCAAAAGCGCCAACTTGGTAGAGGTGGGTCCGGAGGCTTGCTCCGGACCCTAGCAACTCATTCCGCGCGTTCAGATCGGAACAATTCGTTCCAGTCTTACCGGCGCACTGCTCCCCGGCGCTTTAGGAAGTAGTCGATCAGTTCGCTCGACGAGTTATCCATTTCAACGTCGAATGCTTCCACGCGACCGGTGAGATAGTTGAACATCATGACGGCAGGGATGGCCACGAGCAAACCGAATGCCGTGGTCACGAGCGCTTCAGCGATACCACCAGCGACGGCAGTCAGACCAGTCTGACGGCTGCTGGAAATACCTTTAAAAGCGTTCAGAATGCCCATCACCGTTCCGAACAGACCAACGAACGGAGCCGTCGAGCCGATGGTTGCAAGTCCGCCCAGGCCGCGCTTCAATTCGGCGTGAACGATTGCCTCGGTGCGCTCAAGGGCGCGCTTGGAAGCTTCGATGGTCTCGCCGGGAATGTCGCTTGAATCCTGGTGAGCCCGAAATTCCATGAGACCGGCTGTAACCACCTTGGCGAGGTGGCTGCGCTTATTGCGCTCCGCGACCTTGATTGCTTCGTCGATTTTTCCGTCCCGCAGGGCGCCAGCCACTGCCGGAGCAAAAGCCCGCGATTGCTTACGGGCTGCGTTGAAGGCCATCCAGCGGTCAATCATCACGCCGAAAGACCAGCCTGACATGATGAACAGAATAATAACGACTGTACGGGCGACCCAGCCCATCTGCTTCCATAGAGAGATCGGGTCCCACTGCGGCTCGGTCGCTTCTTGAAGGAGCCAGGTGGCCGTCGAAGAGACGTGTGCTACCAGGTGCGATGCTGCGACATGATCTACAAACATGAGTTGCTTTCCTCCTCAGGAACTTGGTCCGAATTTCTGGAACTTACAAACTCCAAGTTTGGCCCTGCACCTTGGCACGGCAAACTGTGGCACTTTCGAGAACTACGAAGCAATGAGACCCCAATTTGATGAGGTCTCATTGCTGAGATGCTTAACCGCCAGACAACGTGAAGTTGACCGTTATTTGCGTGTCCACTTCTACCGGTTCGCCGTTCAAAATGTAAGGCCGGTAACGCCACTCCTTCACGGCATCAATGGCCGCCTGGTTCAGCAGCGGCGAAGCGGTACTCAGGACGTGCAGGTTTTGAATGGTCCCATCTTTGCCGATGACGGCAGCCAGAACCACGGGCCCCTGTACGCGGGCGATCTTCGCCATTTGCGGATAGGTCGGGTTAACGTTCTTAATTTTCAAACCCTGGGTCACGCCGGCAGAAACGCGCACGCGCTGAGGAGTGGCTACTTTTGGAATGGCCGTTGGCGTCGAACTGATAATTCCGCCGATAACTCCGTTCATCTGACCGCCGGGCACTCCGCCGGGAACGCCGCCGACAACGCCCATATTCGGCGGGGGAGCTTCTTCTTCTTTGATTATCTCCACCTTCTTTGGAATCTTGGTGGGCGTGCGAAGTTGGTTATTGACGATGTCAGTCTCTATCTGCTTCACCACCTTCACAGCGGCAGGTGGTGGAGGTGGAGGGGGAGGGGGAGGGGGCGCTGCCAAAAATGTCATGGTCATCGCTTTGGGCAGAGCTTCCGTGAACATCAGCGGAATCAAGATCATGACTCCGATGATGACGATTTGCACGATAAACGCGATGGTGGACGTCTTGCCACGCGCTGTTCTCAGCTTTCCACCTGATTCGATCAGGCTGTCCTCAAACATAAGTTTCTCCCTGCGCAGAACTACGATTCTTTAGACACCAGCTACTATCACGTTGTTCCCGAAGCCAGCAATAATTTACCGGACCAGGAACTCCAGCCAGCGAACCGCACTGCCAACAACAGAGCGAACATTTGCCCGGGACGACGGACGACTAAGCTCGGGCTTTGGCCTTCTCTTTTTGTCCCGGCCCTGACGGCTTACGACCCGGCCCTGAGGGGAGGGTGGCTGCCGGCTGGTTCCGGTTCGAGCGCCAATCCTGATACGCCACCAGAATAGGAGCGGCGATCGCGATTGACGAATAAGTCCCGATTAAGATGCCAATTACTAGGGCAAAGGAGAAGCCATGCAGAACTTCGCCCCCAAAAAGGTACAAAGCAAGTACAGTGAGGAATGTTAAACCCGCCGTCAAGATGGTCCGGCTCAGGGTCTGGTTGATGCTGCGATTGACGATGTCGGACAGCTTCTCGCGCCGCATCAGCTTCAGGTTTTCCCGGATGCGGTCAAAGACTACGATGGTGTCATTGTTCGAATAGCCGATCAGGGTCAGGATTGCCGCTATCACGGTGAGCGATATAGGTTTATTCGTAAGCGAAAACGCGCCTAGGGTGATTAGGGTATCGTGGAAAACCGTAATGACAGCCGCTACGCCGTAAATCCACTCGAACCTGAATGCCAGATAGACCAGCATTCCTGCAAGTGAATACAACGTCGCCAAAATTGCCTGTTTCCTCAACTGCGCTCCGACTTGCGGTCCTACGCTCTCTACCTGATAGACACCAAAATCAGAGAGGAAGAACCCATCCTGCAGCGACGAGATAACTGCAGGGTCAACCGCGCCTCTGAGTTCGTCGAAGCGGGCCAGAACGCCGCCCTTCGTCTTGTCCCGGAAATCGGCAATAGTGTGACCCAGCGCGGTATAGCGCTGCTGAGCATCAGTGCCGAGATGCAGGGGATCTTTCTGTAATAGATAATTACTCAGCGCCGCGGAACTAGTGTTATTCAGGTCCTGCTTACCGGCAGGGGCATTTCCTTGCAGCGCAGCTATAACCTTCTCTCTCGGATTTTCAAGTCCTGCCGCTTCACTCGCCTGTGGAATATCGAGCAACTCTTCATTGCTGCCTGCCGTACCATAGGTCTGAATACGGACATTGGCCAGCCCGGCGCGGTCCATGGCAGCGCGGATCGCATTACTGTCCGGAGTATGGGAATACTTCACGTAAACCAGCGTGCCCGCCCGGAAATCAATGCCCAGCGGAATGCCGTGCCAGAACAGCATTGAGCAAATGCCGGCGACGCTGAAGATCAGCGAAAAGGCAATGAAGTACCATTTCTTGCCGAGGAAATCGATATTAGGATTACGAAAAAATTCCACGCTGCTTAAACCCTTCTTTGTCCGTGTAGGGGCGGGTGCCCTCACCCGCCTGGCTCGGCCAAGCC
>QHZW01000240.1 GCA_003224815.1 Acidobacteriota bacterium
AATATGAAGTTCGACTTGAAAGATTGCGTGCAACGTGGCCACAACTTCGCCATCGTGGACGAAGTCGATTCGATTCTTATTGACGAGGCCCGAACGCCGCTGATCATTTCCGGTGCCAGTGAGGAATCTACCGATAAATACGCGCGCGTGAACCGAATCATCCCCCGTTTGGAAAAGGGCGAAGAAATTCCTGGCCCTCCGGGCGAGCCAGCAGAGATGACCGGCGATTTCGTTGTTGATGAAAAGCGCCGCAATATCACGGTCACCGACGAAGGCTGGGAAAAAGTTGAAGGCCTGCTCGGAATTGGCAATATCGCCGATCCCGAAAACTGGGACCTGAAACATCACGTCGAGACTGCGATCAAGGCACACTCACTTTATCATCGCGACGTCGAATACGTGGTCAAAGACGGTGAAGTCATCATTGTGGATGAATTTACTGGGCGCTTAATGCCCGGCCGGCGCTGGTCCGATGGCTTGCATCAGGCCGTGGAAGCCAAAGAAGGCGTGAAGATTGAGCGCGAGAACCAGACACTCGCGACCATTACCTTCCAGAATTATTTCCGCATGTACAAGAAGCTTGGAGGCATGACCGGTACCGCCGAGACGGAAGCCACAGAATTCGGCAAAATCTACAGCCTCGATGTCACCGTCATTCCGACCAATCGCCCCATGCGGCGAGTTGAAAATCCGGATCTCGTCTATCGTACGGAAAAAGAAAAGTATTTTGCCGCCGCGGACGAAATTCAGAAGCTGAACGCCGCAGGGCAGCCAGTGCTGGTCGGAACAACTTCGATCGAAAAATCGGAGCGGCTCTCCGATCTGCTGAAGAAGAAGGGAATCAAGCATTACGTCCTGAACGCCAAGCAGCACGAAAAAGAAGCCGAGATCGTCGCCCAGGCCGGGCGCAAAAACATGGTCACCATCGCGACCAATATGGCCGGTCGCGGCACCGACATTCTGCTGGGCGGAAATCCTGAGTTTACGGCCAAGCAGGAATGCGTGAAGAAGGGAATTGCGCAGCAGTTGCGTGCCGCGCAGGGTGCAATCCGCACCAATGTTGACGAGACCAAAAGCACGGTGTGGTACTACGCCGGGAACGAATATGCGGTGCCGACAGACCTTTGGGAAGAGACACTGAACCGCCACAAAGGGCAGACCGACAAAGAGCATGACGAAGTCATAGCAGCGGGCGGATTGTTCATTCTCGGCACTGAGCGTCACGAAGCCCGCCGCATTGACAATCAGCTTCGCGGACGCGCCGGCCGTCAGGGCGATCCGGGAGCCTCACGCTTCTATCTTTCTTTAGAAGACGACCTGATGCGCATCTTCGCGAAGGAGTGGGTTTCCACGCTTCTTCAGCGTCTCGGGATGGAAGAAGGCGTGCCGATCGAGTCGAAACTCATCAGTCGCCGAATCGAAAAAGCACAGGAAGCGGTCGAAGCGCAGCACTTTGAAGCCCGCAAACACCTGCTCGAATATGACGACGTGATGAATAAGCAGCGCGAGGCGGTATATGGTCTACGCCGTCGGTTGCTTGAAGGGGTCGATCAAAAGGATCTTATCCTGGAAGATTACGTTGCCGGAATTCTCAGTGACTTGCTCGAACAGTACGCGCCGGAGAAGGCGCACCCCGGGCAGTGGGATATCAAGGGTCTGAAAGACGCGATCTTCACCCGCTGCGGCGTGGACATTATCGCTGAAGGCGTGCAAGCCGAGACTCTGAATCGCCAGGAATTAGGTGACGCAGTCTTCGAGAAGCTCAAGCAGCGCTATGAAGCAAAAGAGCAACTCATCGGCCCGGATGCGATGCGCTATCACGAGCGCATGATCATGTTGAGCGTGCTCGATCAACAGTGGAAAGACCACTTGTTGAACATGGACCACCTGAAAGAGGGCATTGGTCTTCGCGGCTATGGGCAGAAAGATCCGCTGGTTGAGTACAAGCGCGAGTCATTTGACATGTTTGAAGCCATGATGCAGCGCTTTCAGGAAGACACCACGCGCTATCTGTACCTCATGCAGATTATTCAACGTGGCGAGGCGGGCGGAGTTACGGCACTGACGGTAATGGTCATCGCCCACCGCGTAAAGTGTCTACGTCGATGGACGATCTCGAAGAGGCTTTTCAGCGCCGCAAAAAACGTGAACTGGAGCAGGCCCGCATGGCAGGTGCCGGTGATCGCGAGCCGGTGCAGCAGGTTGTGCGGGGCAGCGCGAAAGTGGGCCGCAACGATCCTTGCCCCTGCGGCTCAGGCAAGAAATACAAAAAGTGTTGCGGCGCGAATGCGTAATTCTTTCTGACGTTTCTCACATATCCCTGAGCGCATTCTTCTTCGCCTTCTTACCTCTCTTAGTAGTCCTGCTCTGTATTCCGTATTCTGATTCTAAGGCAGCAACTCGCGCCGATTTCACCGACATCTCATCGCGCGATCACGGCCCCAGTCAAACATCCTCGACCGACTCAAGGAGTTGCTTTCCATGTCAAATGTAAGATATTCGCTGTTTCGTGCGGGCGCATTTACGCTGCTGATCTGCTCGTTTACATCTGCCGGAATCTTGCAGGCCCAAACCCAAGCCTCGTGCACCTTCAAGTTGTTTCAGCTCAATCCTTCGGGGAAGAATCTTGCTCCGAACGGAGTCAACGACTATTCAACCGTTGTCGGCCAAGCCGCTGTTGACCAGGGTTTTACGCGTTTTACAGGCGGTGGAATTACGTATTACAGCGTTCCTAATTCAGCGTCCACTTATTTCGCTGCCCGCAATGACAGCGGAGTCAACATCGGCGTGTATTCAAGTCAATCGGCTTCGACCATCGCCAAGGGGTTCATGCTGAAGGGTTCGACCTTCACTTCCATTGTGCATCCGAAAGCGGTATTTGCAACCAGGCTGACGGGAATTAACAAATACAACAGTATCGTGGGATGGTATCTGGATTCGAGTGAAGGCTCCCACGGCTTCAAGCGATACAGTAACGGGAGTTTCGTGAATCTCAACTATCCCGGATCGCAGTACACCCTCGCGACGGGAATTAACGACAGCGGCACGGTTGCCGGCTGGTTCTCCGACAGCGCGGGTGAGCATGGCTTCATCTACCACAATGGTCAGTGGGCACCGCTTGATTTCGGCGCGAACGCCACGCAAGTGTTTGGCATCAGCAACGCTAACAAAGTGGTTGGAGTGTCAACATCTAACGAACCGTCCACCTCATTCGTCTACGAAAATGGGACGTTCAAAGTAATTTCGTATCCGAATTCGTTTTCGACTCAGGTGGCGGGGATCAGTGCGAATGGAACCATCACCGGAACAATAATTCTGAACAACAGCGACCCAACCAGCGGACGGGGTTTCACGGCTACATGTAAATAGCCATTGTCGTGCGAACGGTCCCGCCGGCGGCAAACGAGTCGCCGGCCTGGATCGGACATGGCTGGGGCACGTCCTGCTTTCTTTGCTGCCTAAACCGTTAAGGTCAGCAACCACGTTCGAGATCGCCGCCGCCTTGCTTTTAAGCCTGCGAGGATTGTAGCGATGTGGCAATGCTGCCGCCGTCATTTAGGCGGAAGCATAAATGACTTCACTGCGATATTATTCGGGCGCTCGCCGGCGGGGATCATCGTCAGGAGCCCGTATTCACCCGGTTCAAGTTTGCGCGGCTTACGCTTTTGAATGACAGTCACGTCGCCCGACTGCGAATCGAGCACCAGAAGATAATTCTGACTGGCTGAGAGCGCAAGTCCATCGGGCTGCGAGCCCACAGTGAGTGTGGCGACGATCCTCCCAATTTCAATGTCGTAAACGGCAATTGCGTTCGATCCGAAATTGCTGACATACAGCCGCGAATTGTCGCTCGAAACCACGGCGCGCGTAGGATGCGTTCCTATAAGATAGCTGCCACTGACTTCATCGGTGGACGTTTCGATGATTGAAACGCTGTCCGAGTCAAAGTTGCACACGATCAGTTCGCCGCCATCAGGCTTTAAGGCAAGACTCACGGGAGTCTTGCCAACATCAAGAAGCGCAATCAACTTGTCGTTCTTGAGATCAACAGAGGCGACCTGCGCCGAGCCCGAGCACGCCACGAATGCCTTGCTGCTGTCGGGAAGTATGGCGATGTCCTCTGGCTGATGACAGATTGGAATCGTGCTGCGTACACGCAAGGCGCGCGTATCGATCAATGACACCGAATCACTTTCGCGATTGCTGACGACCAGAGCGTTCCCGTCCGGCGTAACCCGTGCCAGCCCGGGCGCGTTTCCCACACGAACGCTTGCGATCAACGTTCGTCGATCGAGGTCGATAACCGAGACATTTTCAGATCCGGAGTTTGCCACGTACGCACGTTTTCCATCACCGGCAACGTCGATGAAATATGGCATTCCGTGCACGCCGATAGTCGCGACAACAGTGTTGTGTTCGGCATCGATTACGCTGACGTTGGCAGAGCCCGTGTTCACAACGTAGACTTCATTCCTCTTCGAATTCGTGGCAACTCCGGTCGGCTGGGTTCCCACGCGCAGAGTGCGCATGAGCCGGAAGGTGCGCAGATCGATCACTGATACGGTGTTGCTCTTGCCATTCGTGATGTAAGCGTACTCGTGATACGCAGGGTCGAAGTCAGGGAGTTCTCTCTCGTGGAAGTACCACCAACCCAGGCCACCCAGGACGGGCAATAAAATCGCGATGAGCAGTAGCTTTTTCACTGAGAGGAGAATTCAACGAAAGAGTATCAGAAGTGAATGCGTTGAAACTTGCCGCGAGCACTCTCACCCGCCACTGAACGTAGCCATGCGCAGCGTTGCAGCGATGGCTTGCTATGATGAATGACCGATGCTTCGCATTCCCATAAAAACAGAGTCCGCCGAATATGAAGCAATGATTGGCGGCGGTCTGCTCGCACGCTCCGGCGAAGTCCTGAGGGAAAGTCTCGGAGGGGTTCGGCCAACTTTCGTCGTCACAGTTGCACCGGTGCGAAAACGCTGGGGAAAAGCACTGGCGAAGTCGTTGCAGATTTCGGGATTTGCGCCTGAGTTCATTGAAATGCGCAACGGCGAGCGCTTCAAACGACTGTCAACTCTTGAGTCGCTCGCTGAAGAGATGATTCGATTGGGTGCGGACCGCAAGGCAGTGGTGATCGCGCTTGGCGGTGGAGTGGTGGGTGACGTCGCCGGAATGCTCGCATCTGTTTATATGCGAGGCGTCAAACTGGTGCAGATACCGACGACGGTGCAAGCACAACTCGATGCCGCGATTGGCGGCAAGACGGGCGTCAACCTGAAATCAGGGAAGAACCTTATTGGTACGTTCTATCAGCCCGAGCTGGTTCTGATCGATCCGGATACATTGGCGACTCTTCCAGATCGCGAGTTTCGGGCAGGCATGTACGAGGCATTAAAGGCCGGAATCATTGGCAACGCGACGTTATTCGAGCAATTAGAGAAGACGACAATCAAAGCTTTGCGAAAAGATTGCGAATTCTTGATGTGGGCGATCGCCGAATCGGTACGGCTGAAAGCTGAAGTTGTTTCCGCAGATGAAAAAGAGGGCGACCTGCGCCGGGTGCTGAATCTCGGTCATACGCTCGGCCATGCACTGGAATCGGCTACCGCGTACAAGCATTTTCTTCATGGCGAAGCCGTCGCCTGGGGCATGCAAGCGGCGGCGCGAATATCTTTGGAAATCGGGATGTGCGATCGCGCACTGTATGAACGAATCCGAAATGCGGTTCGGGCCTGGGGGAACCTCCCCGTCGTAACTCTACAAACCGGCAGGGCCCTGCGCCTACTGCAATCGGACAAAAAGACCGAAGCCGGTATGGTGAATTTCGTTCTGCCGCGAGAGATCGGCAAGGTTGAGATCGTAAAGAACGTGCCCGAAGCCGCAATCTCCGCAGCGCTGACTGAGCTCAGACAGGACTCGCGTGCCTGAGCAGTCCACAAATCCTAGAGGCATTCAAGGCGCTGCCCCCGAAGGCGCAACGGACACAGCATCGGCCTCCCGTGCGGTCCGGGAGATGTTCACATCCATCGCGCCGCGTTATGACCTTCTCAATCATCTGCTGTCCGCAAATGTGGACAAACTCTGGTGGCGGCGAACCGCGCGAAGTTTCGCCACTGCTTTGTCGCGTCCCGGAACGCGGGTGCTTGATCTGTGTTGCGGAACGGGAGATATGGCATTTGCGCTGCGAGAACAGGGCGCAGAGGCTGATATCACGGGCGCAGATTTCTCGCATGCCATGCTAAAGCGGGCATTTGGGAAGTGCTCGCCGGCACGCATGGTGAACTGGATTGAAGCTGACGCGCTGCAACTTCCGTTTCCGGATGAACGCTTCGATCTGGTGACCTCCGCTTTCGGCTTTCGTAATCTCGCTGACTACGATGCCGGCCTGCGGGAAATTCGCCGTGTTCTCAAGCCGGGAGGGGAGTACGGCATTCTGGAGTTCAATGATCCGCCGGGCCTGCGCGGGAAGATTTATCACTTGTACTTCAAGTCGGTTCTTCCCAGAATTGGCAGGCTCATCTCGGGCAACAATGGTGCCTACTCGTATCTGCCCGCTTCCGTAGCGCGTTTTCCCAGCCCGCAAGAATTGATCGAACGTATGAGAGAGGCCGGTTTTCAGGATCCCTCCTGGACGCCTTATACATTCGGGATTGCCGGTTTGTACCGCGGACGCCGCTAGGCCGGCGCAGCAGTCTCTTTCTTTTCAGCCGACCGATCACCCCACTTGAAGCAATCGGCGAAACCCTCGGAGCACGAGTAGCGGACCACGTCCTTGTATTCAGGCCCGAGAAACTCGGCAAGACGCAAGGTGTCCATAACAGTGTCAGAGGTCAAGTAGGGAACGATGTCGGGAGGAATGGTTGAGATCTTCAGCTTCCACAGAAACCGCAGCGCCAGAGCAAACAATGTTTCGCCTGGAACCCGTATCAGTTTGGCCTTGGCGATGGAAATGCATTCTTCGTAACTCAGGGGCTGACCTCGCCCGGCAACATTGAGAATCGTGAGCCGTTGCGCTTCAGGTTCAGACTTCTTCAGGATGAACGAAATTATTCGGGCGACATCATCAACGTGGACGAACTGCACCCGATTCTGCAGGTACTGCTTGCCTGACGGCAGCAAGCACGGAAGCCGTGTTCCATTTTCCCGCATGCGGGCAGCACGCGCACTGCTTCCGCCTGGAATGCCGCGAAACCCCTCCATAAAGTAATTGTCCACACTGGCCCCCGCGAAGATGTGAGGACGAAGGATATAAACACTGCATCCGCGCAGCGCAGGCGCGCGCTGTTGCACGACTCGATCGGCCTCCATCTTATGCACGCCGTAAGTGTAGGTGTGGGCAGCAAGAGGCGTTTCTTCCCTTGCAGGTTTCGACAACCCTGGACCATAGGCAGAAACGCTGCTAAGAAAGATGAACTTCTCGACCATCGGCCAATCGCGATTGGCTTCGGTTACGGCCTCCATCACTCGTGCAGTTCCGGCGACGTTCACTTTCCACATGCGCTCGCGGTCGAGAACGCCGGTGCGGACAGCGTCCACTACGAATGCCAAGTGAACCACGGCTACTGGACGAACGTCCCGGAGTAACTGGATGAACTGCAGGCAGGACGACTCTTCGCCCAAGTCCATCTGCTCAAATTGCAACGCGGGATCGGTTGCCGGCGGACGGAAATCTACGCCCACGACCCGGAAACCGGAAAGCATCGGCAACAATCGCCGACCCAGGTTCCCGAAGATTCCTGTCACTATGATGGACGGAGGTCCGTTTCCCATTTACTTCTGTCCAGGCGGAGGGGCAGTAGGAGCCGGCGTCGCGGCCGGT
>QHZW01000241.1 GCA_003224815.1 Acidobacteriota bacterium
AAGTGACGACCGTGGTGCCGGTATTGATAATAAGTTGCCACGTATCGGAGTAGTGGAAGTATGGCCCGGTCACAATCCACAGTGCGATTACGAGCAAGGCGGCGAGGAACGCCCATTTCGTTCCCACCCAATTGGCTGCCTGCGTGGCGAAGACGTGAAAACCTTTTTCAGTGTTGGTTCCGTTTGTGCCCATGCCGCCACTATAGAAGGGCTTACCGTCCGGCTACAGCCTGGAAGATGTAACGTTATTAACCGGGAGAGAACGGGAGTTCAGCGCCAATCAGATTTGAGCATCGATCGCAGGGTTGATGTGGTCCGAGTTTTTACCGCACCACTGTTCTCTATCGTAGAGGGAAGTTTCCGGTGCGCGCACCTGGCTTGAACGCAAAGCCGTCTCGGCGGCGAGAGGTAATGTACTCCATCATAACGTTGACCTTGCTTTTTCCTTCCTGCCCCGGCCATCCGACAATGCTATGGGGCTGGACGTAGCTGCTGGCAATGGCAATATCGCAGCCATCCACGACTTTGCTGATCAGAATAGTTCAGGCGGATGTTGCAGGTCGGCGTCAATCACGCCCAGCAGGTCCGCGTCAGTGTGGGACCAGGCCGTAGGTAATGGCACCCGCCAATCCTCGTTAGCCGAACCGTACGAGAAGACGTGAATTCCGATGACGAGGTCCCATATCGCAGTAAACCGGCTACGCCGCTCTCCGTATCTCGCGTGTCGTCATTGACTCTGTCGCTGGTCGGCCGGAGAGTGAACTCGGAGCATCGAGGTGCGCACCCCGGTCAACTCCCACGCCCAGACGGTCCACTAACTCGCCTCCCAGCCAGCTCGTAACTAAAGCCAGCGCCACAGCGATGAACGAAAGCGTAAACGCACCTGTGCTGGGTTGAGTTGGTATCGGCTTACGCATAAACCAACTCACAACAAACAAAAGGACGACGAGCACATTTCCGACACCATGCCATAGGCCGATTGCTTTTGCCCTCGTCCCAGAGGGAATCGCCCACCAATCGATCAGCCCGAAGACCGCGGCCAGCAATCCGCCAATAATTCCCGCCGCAATCATCCAGAAGGAAATTCCGAACCAGGAGTTGTCTCCACTAACCAAGCCCACAATGTCGAACGCAATCGCAGTAGCAAGCAGACCTAACGGAAATACGATCAGCATCGGATGAACCGGGTGGCCCAATAGCTTCGCTCTGCTTTCCATAGGCACTCTCCCGCATTAGGATGCCGCGACTAGCTACAATGTTTTCTATTCACTTGAGGGGTCGCGTGTAAACGACAGAGGCGTAAGAATTAGGCCCCCTTGCGGTTCGCTGCAATAAGCGATTGCGGCATGCAACTCTCAACTTGGAAGATCCATCGTTATGGTGTGGTGGATCTCGATTCAGAACAGTGCAATTTGTCGGAATCCAGCGATTCAAGGCAGCTCATTAAGGAGAAGCAGCGCTAGTAAATCATTTCTGCTGCAACAGAATGTTTGACGTTAATCCATCCTCCCTCGTGCGTATTCGCCCCCACCGGGAGAAATTTCAAATCAGCAGAAATCGCACTGTGCTCCAGGTCAACTCTGATGGAGTCATCGTCCATGGGTCTGACGACGGCCTCTTCGTCAGCCACTGATCGATCCCGCGCTAGGCGCCCTGAAATGGCTGGACCAGTACACCCACTTGCTGAACGACGGCTTCTATTATTACCAATCGCACTCTGAGCAAGGCGGAAGACACCAAGGCTGGAAAGATTCGGGAGATGCAATCGTCAACGAGCGTGGCGCACAAGTGGATCCGCCTATCGCGACTTGCGAAGAACAGGGTTTTGTTTACGCTTCGAAATTGCAGTTTGCCGAAGTCCTATGGTGGATGGACAGAAAGGAAGATGCCAAGCGGCTATATCGGGAGGCACAAGAACTCAAAAAGCGATTCAATGAAGTTTTTTGGATGG
The DNA here is from genome assembly GCA_003224815.1 of Acidobacteriota bacterium. Taxonomy (GTDB): domain Bacteria; phylum Acidobacteriota; class Terriglobia; order Terriglobales; family Acidobacteriaceae; genus Gp1-AA145. Next base: position 1,952 of record QHZW01000241.1, read on the forward strand.
AGGAGGAAGGCTTCTTTGCCCTGGGTCTCGATTCAAAGGGACGGCAAATCCGAGCCATCAGCTCTGATCCGGGACATTGTATCGCGACTGGAATTGCCGACGAGGCTCTTGTCCTCAGAGTCGCGGATCGACTCCTTTCTGATGACATGTTTACCGGTTGGGGCATTCGCACGCTATCGTCAGAGAATCCTGCTTTTAATCCCTACAGCTACCATCGTGGATCAGTTTGGCCAGTTGAGCACGGCGCCTTCGCCATGGGGTTCATGCGTTTTGGACTGTGGAACCACCTACACAGGATCTGTCGAGCTCTTTTTGAAGCCGCGAGTATCTTCGATTTCTATCGTCTCCCCGAGGTGTTTAGCGGACATTCCCGCGATGACGCGCATCCTTTTCCGGCTCTCTATCCTAGAACGAATTGGCCACAAGCCTGGTCATCGTCGGCCATGTTCTCGCTCCTGCAGGGCTTGCTGGGGATATATCCCTACGCTCCGCTAAACACGTTGATAGTGGATCCTCATCTGCCGGACTGGTTGCCGAAAATCACACTCGAAGGACTTCGCGTCGGCGATTCCGCCGCGACTATTCGGTTCTATCGCAAGGAAAACGGTTCGAGTGATTACCGCGTTCTCGAGACGCAGGGTCGCTTCACATTGTTCGGCAGCCGAGCCCTTGGTCGCTAACTGCCGATTTCAGCGAACGCCTCAAAGACCTTGTTATGAGTGTCACACCAGGCCGATAACATCGCTCCGCTTGCAATACAAAGAAGTCGCACTTCGCAACACTATAGAAATCGGTTTGCGGCACGGCTGCAATTGCTGCTCGCAGGTTACTCGCGAGGCATGATATCGAAACCAACTGCTTTCCTAACTCAGCCACACGCAACAACAGTCGACAAAATGCCATCGAACAGACTGTTTACTATAGGTGCGTGATTCGCTCTTCGATTACGAAGTACTCAAGGTTTTTTTCTATCAATCAGTGATGCCAATTCGTTCAGGATTTCCTGCAATCGCTCGGCCCGCCTTTGGTGGTCCACGTCACCGGAAAATCTCTTGCCCCTTGCACGTACTGGCGATTCGCTTCTCTAATTTGGTGATATTTCTTCTCGTAACTTTGCGACCCGTTCTTTAACAGGTTGGTGCATGAGAACACGTAAAAGATCGGAGAAAGCCTTGCCTATTTTTTAGCAGCCGCTCTGACTTTCGCCCAGCGTGCTTTGGCAGCTGCTCTTATTCTTGCAATACCCGCCGGGGAGATCCGGCGCTTTGGCCGAGCAGTGCCAGACGGAGTCCGTATAGCCCTCTGTTTTGCCCAACGTGCGCGCTGGGCGGCAGCAATGCGCCGGCGTGCTGAGGCGGACATAGTTCGAGTAGGTGCCGCTTTGGAAGAGGTTCCGTTCAGAGAGGTAAGGGCTTGAATAGCTTGATCGATGCGGGCGCGTTCTTGTCGTAGTTCGTGGATAACTCCATCTATGTTTAGCATAGATGAGATTCTAACACCGCAGAACTTCAAGAGATGAATCGTACCTGTAGTAGTTAAGCCTCTTGGCAGCGACTGACGAGCTGAATACCCTAACTAAATTGCCATGGTTCAGGAATGGGCTGTGGAACCAAGTCTGGATCACGCTCAGGCTCCGGAGAAATCATGGGGATCTGACCCCGGGCTCAGGTTCCGATCGGGCTCGGGCCCGGTGGTGGTCCTGGAACAGGCGGCGTAATCGATGCATTTTCTAGGTTCCGACACCTTGTTCTACCTCTGAATCTTTCGATGGAAGATTTAGCAAGTGTTTTCTAGGAGAACTTAGTGTTTTTTACACCAAGAACTTCTTAAATCAGTTTGGCAAAATACTGTTGGTGGAATCATTTAGGCGGCTTCCCGCAAATTGCTGTGAGCGATCGCATCTTTGTAGAGTTCGATGTACGCGCTTACCATGCGCTCAATCGAGAAGTTTTCTGCAACGTAGTGTCGGATTGCAACAGGATCGAAATTCATGTCCCGTGCCCTTTTCACCATTTGTCTAACCGATCTGCACGTATACCCTGATATTCCATCGCGCACGACCTCCTGCACGGACCCCCCGGGCATAGCCAAGACTGGCGTGCCACAAGCCATCGCTTCAACCATGACTAAACCGAAAGGTTCATTCCACTGAATCGGGAATAACATTGCCATGGAGTTGCCCAACAGTTCGTTCTTGACTTCAAGATTAGCTGGACCGATGTACTCTACGAGGCTTCCGTCGAGCTCGGGTTTGATCTTCCGTTCGAAGTACTCCCGGTTGACAGGTTGAACTTCACCTGCGATTTTCAGTGGAATGCCAGTACGTTTTGCGACCTCGATTGCGAGGTGAGTGCCTTTGATGGGCGCGATCCGACCGATGAAGCTCAAATATTGTTGTTTCTGCTTAACCAGCCGGTACTGGTTTAAATCGATCCCGTGGTGGATCGTGCGCATCCGCGGCATGGCTTCCTGTTTACATTGCGCATCGCTGATGCAAACGTAATAAACATCAGGGTAGAAGGCGTACACTTCGCTGAGCCCCAGCTCGTGTGGGCCATGTAACGTCAGGACGACGGTCTGCTTGACGAAGCGTGACAGCATAGCAGCCTGAGCGGATTGCACATGAATGATGTCACAATATGTGGCGGCGTCGTGCACAGCCCAGCTTTCATGATTCAGCTCCCGAAGCCAGGCTTTCTCCACGCTCTTGGTCGGCCACTCTGACCGTGCGTAGATCGAACGACACTTCGTGCTGACGGTCGATTCGCCGTTGGCGTAAACGACCGTCTCAACGCCGGCACTTTGAAGACCTTCTGCCAGATGTGCGACGAACAACTCGGTGCCGCCGTAATCGGCCGGAGGCACGGAAATAAATGGAGTAGCAATAAGGGCAATTTTCAAAGTAGGCCCCGTTCTGCTCTCACCTGAGATGTCGGAGCGGTATCCTCGCGTTTGCATTCATGTCTGTCAAACTGCTGCTGCAGACTTGTGATTGCATTTTGCGAGCGGCTCAGTAACGTAATCGGGACCTTGAATACGCGTTTGCACTGAACGCAAATGGCTTCCACCGGAGCGAGCCCAATCGGTTTTCTAAGACGAAGGACACGTTGCATGGCATCAAGCCTTCACGCTATCACGGTGCACGCGGCTTAGATTGCCAATTCCTGTACCGGGTACTATCCGCAAGAAAACGTAGTCAGATCACTTGGAAACTGTATCGCCGATATAGTGGCTTTCTGTGTACGAGAGCGGTCAATGATATCGGCGATCAAGTTTGCTGGGGCGAACCAAATAGCATCTTAGATCGTGAGAAAGTTAGACGGAGGATCTATGGCAGACCAGACGAAAATACTGGAATTGTTGCATGACCTCATCGAAGCCTGTCGCGATGGAGAGACCGGGTATGTACACGCGGCCGCGATAATCAGTGACCCGGAATTGAAAGGCTACTTCACGGAGCAGTCGAAAGAGCGCACCAGGCTACTGGCCGAACTTACAGAAGTAGCGAAGCAGGTCGGTGAAAACAAACCTGATATCTCGGGCAGCGTGGCCGGTGCACTACATCGGGCGTGGTTTGAAGCCAAAGCCGATCTCGGACTTGGCGATCAGGCGATTCTCAACAGTGTTGAACTGGGAGAAGACGCCGCTAAGAAAACTTACAAAGAAGCACTGGATGCGGACCTGCCAGATCAGGTGCGCGCACTAGTGGAACGTCAGGCACAGAGCGTATTGGCGGCCCACGATCGGGTTCGTGATTTCCGTGATCGCCGGAAAGCGGCATAGCAGGGTATGCGTCCTATTGACGATAAATCTAGATCACTCACT
>QHZW01000502.1 GCA_003224815.1 Acidobacteriota bacterium
CATTATTCCCGACCGCATCGAAGCCGCTACCTTCATCATTGCGGGCGCTCTCACCGACGGCGATCTCAACATCTCCGGCTGCGAGCCTGCTCACCTCGGCGCGCTGCTGCAACGGTTGCAAGAAGTCGGGGTGAAGACGAAGAACACGCGGGATTCCGTGCGGGTTGAGGGAACTAGTGATCTGAAGGCCGCAGACGTAATCACCGAAGAATATCCCGGCTTCCCCACTGACATGCAGGCGCAATACATGGCCCTCGCGACTCAGGCTGAAGGCACATCAGTGATCACGGAAAACATCTTCGAAAATCGTTTTATGCATGCACTCGAAATGGTTCGCATGGGCGCAAACATCAAAATCGAAGGACGCCGCGCGGTGGTACAGGGCAAGTCTCCGCTGAGCGGCGCGGCTGTGCTGGCTTCTGATCTTCGCGCTTCGGCCTCTCTGGTTATTGCGGCGTTGGTCGCCGACGGCGAAACCATCATCGACCGCGTCTATCACATCGATCGCGGTTACGAGAATATCGAGGAAAAGCTGCGCGGCGTAGGAGCACAAATTCGCCGCATGGGAGAAATCCTGCCAAAGAAAAGATGAAATCCGAGTTTGAAGATTCCCACCCTTCCGCAAAGTACGCGAAAAGGGTGGGGCAACCAGTTCCTTGCCGACTTATGACTTTGGCAAGGATCCCATCCGCAAATACGGCTTTAAAGTCTTAATCCCATTCGGAAATTTCCTCTTCACTTCCTCTTCCGGCATGGCCGCGGGTACGACCACATCTCCGCCTGGCTGCCAGTTCACCGGCGTTGAAACTCCCATCTTTGCCGTCAACTGTAACGAGTCCAGGATGCGCAGTACCTCAGCAAAATTCCGGCCCGTGCTCATCGGATAAATCAACATCGTCTTAATCCTTTTATCTGGTCCGATAATGAACACAGTTCGCACCGTGGCATTATCCGCCGGCGTGCGTCCTTCGGACGTGGTCCCGCTTTCCGCCGGCAGCATGCCGTACAACTGCGCAACCTTTAATTGCGGATCGCCGATCATCGGATAGTTGACCTTGTGCCCTTGCGTCTCCTCGATGTCCGCTGACCACTTGCTGTGGCTGGTGACCGGGGCGACGGTCAAGTGCATACAGGCGTGAAATCTTTCGGATGAGAAAACAATACGGCCCACCCATCGCCGATCCATTCATGAAACCGGATCGCTCCCTGAGTTGTTTCCGCCGTAAAGTCAGGCGCAATGTCGTTGATGCGCAGCATAGCTGGCGCTGATGTCAAAGTTGCTGTGCTCATAAATATCTCCTTCAGATTTGAGATTTCTTAACGAATGTTTCGATTTCAGTGCGCGCTAAACTGCCTGTAAATAGCGAAGCCCACCCGCGTTGCGTCGGATGGGCCAAAAACCGTCGGTTACCCACCCCGGCGCGCCTCTACAACAACCAAGTATTGAGCAGATTTGCACGGCTATAAGCATACGCACGGCAAAAATTGTCGTCAAACCTTCGCGATCACTGGCACTGGTGCCGCTTCTTTGCACAGCCCTGCTGCTTTATTGCTTACCGCTTTTTGGGAGTACTGGTGGCGGCCGTATCCCTACCAAGACGTACACCGGCCCTGATGTTGGAATAGGCGGTCGTACAAGTTGGCCGCCGCCTCCTATCTGCGCCACCCCACTGATGGCTGCCCGCCCAGACATTTGCGCGGTTGCCTGCGTAGTTGGGCCATTAACAGATGCCTTCTCTAACCTGCCGATATTAACGAGCGCGTCCCGCAGAACAGTCATATACGACATTTCATACTCTGGCCCGCGAATCGAAATCCCCCACTCAAAGCCTCCAGACACTATCTTGTCGGCACGTCCGTCGCCAGGTGTTCCCCCGCCCGTTGCCTCGAAAGTCCGAATGAGTTGGGTAGCCAACGCGGTGCCCTCTCCATCCATTCCATACGACTCAATAACTGTCGGATGGGCACCGCCAACTCGCTTTAATGACTGCGCAATCTGGCCTTGCTGCTCTACCGTGAGATTGCGCGGGCTTAATGCAACCACTTGCTTGCGCAATTCTTCTGCCCTTCGTAACAGAATGTCAGCTTCATCCTTCGCGCGATCTGCTGCTTGTTTCGCCGCACCAACTTTGTCTAATGCCTCGTTACCCTTGCCGATGGCAGCCGTGGCGTTGCTCTCCGCAATCCCTGATTTATCAATTGCTGATTGGGCTTTCTGGTCTGCGTTCTCCGCTTTATCGCTCAGAGACCCGATGAGTTGCTCCGACAGGGAATTAGTTCTTACGAGGCAGACGAGTTCAAATGCGAGTGCGGCTACTAGAAGCAACGTTGAACGCTTAGCGAGTCTATCTTTCCGTTCTTTTACTCCGCCTGTAAACCAATTCGTGAACTCCGCCACATATTCTCCGGCACAGGCAACAGCGACCAGCGTGGCGAAGATGTATTCGGCATACTCCCAACAGGAGAGTGCTTTGGAAAGAGAGGTTACATCAGAAGCATTTAGACTCATTGTGTCTCACAGTGAGGATGGCCTAGCATGTTTGCAAACGGCACCACTACCCGATCACTGCTGTGTTGAAGGAATTCCATTTTGCAAAACAATCTGCAGCAACTGTTTTGATAGCCGGTCCGCCGAAACATTTTCCATATTGATGAGCACCACTACTGCGCTCTTACTCTCCGGCGCGATTAAAAGATTTGTACTCGTCCCCTGTTGCCCGCCGCTATTCAAATCGAGTGTCGATTGTTTGACCAGCCGGTTCGCAAGCAGCGCCACCTCAAAGCGCGCCATGTCCTCCGCATTTGACAGCCATCCGCCGCCGGGAATCTTGTAGCTTGAATCCAGGAATTCAGCATTCACCACCTTCCCTGACTTGTCTTTCTGGTAAAACTGGGTGCGGCCTGGAATTATCGCGTAACGGTCATCGACCACCGTCTGCGTCATACCATTCGGCAGGAACACATTCTGGCGCATGTAATCCACATATTTCTGCTTTGACGCTCCCTCAATTGCGCAGCCCACCACCGTGTATCCCTGAGTCGAATAATGGAACTGCGTCCCCGGTTTTGACAATAGCGGATCATTTTTAAAAAAACGCAATCCCCCCTGAATGGGATCATCGAAGTGCGCGATGTTCGAAACTTCAGGATCTTCGATCGACTCAGAATGATAGTGGCGGACTCCGGACAAATGCCCCAGCAGTTCACGGGTGGTGATCACAACTCCTTTGTCGGGAAATGTAGGACAGTACTTTCGCACGGGAGCATTCAGGTCGAGCTTGCCCGCTTCCCACAGCTCCATGGCTCCGATCGCAGTGAGAGGCTTCGAAAGCGAACCCAATCGAAAGAGTGTCTGCGCCGTGGCTGGAACTGCATTTTCCAAGTCCTATAAGCTGGTGGATGGTTGGAGTCCGGCGACTGCGATTGGGCCGGCGCGGCGACCAATGGCAAAACCGCCAGGAAGAGCAGGGTTCTTGATTGAATCGATGCGGCAATGCTCATACTTTCGAGCCGTATTCGAGAACGGAAGCAATTTCGCTGCCGAGCGAAAATTTTAGTGCTTTTGCTCCGATGCGCCAATCCAATGTACATGTCGCTCCGCAAGTTCAATTTTCTTCAATTTGATGTCTTCACTGCGCGGCCGCTCGAAGGCAACCCTCTCGCGGTCTATCCGGACGCAACCGGCCTAAACGATGACGAGATGCAAGCCATCGCCCGCGAGATGAATCTGTCCGAAACCACGTTTATCTTCCCGCGCGAAAAAACAGTCGAGAGAGAACGCGGCAGCCGCGTCCGCATCTTCACCGTCCAGGAAGAACTGCCTTTCGCAGGGCATCCGACGTTAGGTACCGCATTCGCCCTGCGAGGCAATACCGGGGCAACGGAAATCCGGCTTGAGCTGAATGTCGGCACCATTCCCGTTCGCTTCGAAGATTCCTCCGGCCAGCCCGCTTTCGGCGAGATGACCCAGATTGACCCGACGTTCGGCGTCATTCACGATCGCACAAAAATTGCGGAGGTCACCGGCATTCCGCTCAGCGACATTGCTCCCGATCTTCCGATTCAGACCGTCTCCACGGGCGTTCCGTTTACGATTCTGCCGTTGCGCGATCTTGTAGCTGCGCGTCGACTAAAGATTAATCACGCTAGCTCGGCTGAATATCTGACCGCGTCCGGCGGAAAATTCTTTTTCTGCGTGACCCGTGAAACTGTCGATCCCTC
>QHZW01000242.1 GCA_003224815.1 Acidobacteriota bacterium
ACCTGTCAACCAGTGAGTCCAAACCCCAAGACAACAAGCCCGTAGAGGCAATACGAGTAGAGCAATAAAAGAAGATCGCCGGCGACTTGTGTCGAATGCGTGCAACTCCTTGAATGGGAACGGAGGAGATGTCCCTGTCTCCTCACTGCCGCTACAGGCGCAACTTTCATACAATCATCCATAGGATGGATTCCGAGCAACCCAATGTGGAGCAAGCGCCAGCGCCGTCGAAGCCCGACGGTGCAGCTCCAACTGAGCCGCCCTCGCTACTGAACGCGCGAATCTGCGATCTCGGGTTGACGATTGAAGGATCGGGGGTGGACAGATTCGTACAGCAGCTTTACCGGGAACTGGAAGATAAGAGGATCATGAAATTCCGGCCAGTGTGTTACCTGACCGACGAGTGGGGATGCCCGTCGGGCGAGCCAACCATCGGGATACCTTTTTATCTGGCGCGGCCTGATCTGGCTCAGATCGAGCGCGAAAACAACGATCTTGAAGATACTCGAGAGATCATGAAATACCTCCGGCACGAGGCGGGGCACGCGTTCAACTATGCATACCGTTTGCATCGCACGCCCGAATGGAAGCAGATCTTCGGACCGTACAGGCGGCCGTATCGCGAGAATTATCGTCCGGTGCTTTTCTCGAGAGATTACGTGCGTTACCTGCCGGGATGGTATGCGCAGAAGCATCCTGACGAGGACTTCGCCGAAACGTTTGCTGTCTGGATGACGCCGCGCTCGAACTGGCGGAAGAAGTATCGCGGCTGGGGAGCGATGGCGAAGTTGCAGTACATGGATCGTATCGGACGCGACTTGGGGAATGTGGACCCGTTGCGGAAGCGTGGGACACCGGACATCACCGTCCAAGACATGGAGATGACGATCGCCGAATTCTACCGGCACGAAACCGAGCAGATGCCCCTGCTGGACGTGAACGTGGATGATGATCTGACGGCTGTGTTTCCGAGAATAGTGAGAAAGAATAATGCTGAGCCAGCACAAAGTTTTCTGGAGCGCCACCGGAAGACGCTGATCGATCAGATTGCCAGCTGGACGGCAATGCCGCGGCCGCTGGTACGCAAACTGATGGAGTCAGTTGCGAAACGCAGTGCAGAGATGGGGCTCACGGTGGATAAACGAAAACAGCCGGAGCAACTCTCGGAGTTCACTGTGTTTATCACCACAATGATTATGAATCACCTGGCGCGCAGCAAATCTTTTCAGGCGTAGACGGAGGATTGATGAGCGACAAGTTAAAGGTCGCCGTGTTATATGACGTTTGGGGAGAAGAGGACATTCCGGAATCGGAGAAGGCGGCCGAATCGGGGCGCAAGCGCAAAGAAAAAGAAGATCGCGAGGAGATATTCGATGCGCTCACAAAATTGGAGCACGAGCCTTCCTATTATGTTCTGGATGGGCGGCCACAATCGTTGCATGGTCTGGCAAAGTGCGGCGCGGATCTGGTCTTCAATCTGACGGAATCCTACGCAGGCGACGACACGAAAGAAATGAACGTGGCCGCCTACATGGATTTGATTGGGTTGCCCTATACGGGCGCCGGCCCACACGCACATTTTCTTGCGCAAGACAAGGCTACGGCCAAGAAGATGTTCCATTTCCACGAGATTCGTACACCATATTTTGCAACGGCGTACCGCGGAAACATTGATCACGCGCATGACGTGAAGTTTCCGCTGATCGTGAAACCGCAACTCGAGGATGGGTCGATCGGGATTGATGCGGAGGCCGTGGTAAACAGCGTCAAGGAATTGATGGAGCGCGTCGAGTATGTACAAAACGAGTTCGATTCTCCAGCGCTGATAGAGGAATATATAGAAGGACGGGAAATCTATGCGGCAATCCTCGGCAGTTACGAGAAGACCGAGGTGCTGCCACTCGTGGAACTCGATCTTTCGCAACTGCCGGAGGGAACACCAAGAATCGCCAGTCGCGATGTTAAATTCGAGCGCGAAACCAAGGCTTACAAGCTGACCAAGTCAAAGGTCGCCGATGATCTGGATGAAGCGACAGCGCAGAAGCTTGCCGACACAGCATTAGCAGCCTATCGTGCGGTAAAACTGCGCGATTATGGCCGCATTGATATGCGTCTTACGCCGGAAGGTGAAGTGTACGTGATTGAAGCGAATCCGAACCCGTGGCTTTCAAGCAAACATGAATTTGCCATGGCGGCGAAGAAATCCGGGCGTTCTTATACACAGTTGATCGAGCAAATTGTGGAATTGGCAATGGAGCGCACCAAGCGCGAGAACTCTTCAGGCAGTTAGGATTGTACGGATTTTCTCGTTTTTACCATGCGCTTCACTTTGCGCTGCACCAACGCAATTTCAAGCTTATTTCTTCCTCCCCGCTTCGCGCGGTACAGAGCCTTATCGGCTTCCTCGATGACCTCATCGGCACGTGCTTTCGGTTGCGACTCCGCCAGACCAATGCTGACTGTGACCGACAGCATTCCTGAAGCGCGAGGTAAAGACTCGCGGCTTCGGCGAGTGCTCGGAGCGCGGCGGTCAGATTCGCGTGACGCTTTGCGGCGCTCATGTCCAGTGCGAAAGCGAAAAGATGCGCCCTCGATGTTCAGGCGCAAGAGTTCCAGATGATCGGCGGTATCGCTCGCGGTGCGTGCGGGAAACAAAATCGTAAACTCTTCACCACCTACGCGAAAGGTTTGGCCACCTCCACTGACCCGCGCCAGCTTCGAGGCCACCAACCGCAAGACCTGGTCTCCGGTGTCATGGCCGTAATTGTCGTTGATGTTCTTGAAGTGGTCGATGTCCACAACAGCGATCGCAAACGGATGCTTCAGGCGCAGGAGCGCATCATTGAAGGCGCGGCGGGAGTTCAGGCCTGTCAGTTCGTCTTGATAGGCCAGTGAGTAGGAGTTCTCAATGATGCAACTAGCCAGTATGAAGCCGGCCACTCCGAAATACGCGGTTCCAATTCGCCCCGCCGCCCCGGATTCCAAACCTAGACCCGTTGCCAGCAGAGCCCAAAGCATTCCATTGTCGATGGGCTTGTGGTGTTCAACGATCCGGTACAGCAGCAGGCCGGCCGCAAGGATGAACAACAGAAGCGAAGGCTGGGTCAGATGCAAGTGATAATCGTGAATCAGTCTGCCGTGCAGAATTCCGGGTGGAGTCTGGTCAGGCCGTGCAATCACGGCGACCAGCATTGACTCAATAAGAAGCAACAGTAGAAACCAGAACAGTGTACGGCCTTCGGTACCGCGTTCGGGGAACCACGTCAGCAGGATGAAATCGAGCGGGATAAAGAAAGCAACCAACTCGAAGACGGCTCGCGCAACGCCTGAGGCGTTCAGTTGACCTTGTCCGAAGGACACGATGGCATGGTGTCCCAGCAATAGCGCGACCACGCAGAACAAAATACGCGTGGAATGAAAGCGCCACGCCAGCAGCGCGGCTGCGACAAAGACTGCGTAATAGAAAAAACTGATGCCGAGCGGAGGAAATGCCATCAAGCCCGGCTTGAGCAGAAGCAGCGCCCCCAGGAGGAGGACTCCGCCGGGCAGGAAAATTGATTTGAGTGCTCTCCGGATCCAGAACTCCATTAATCGCGCCTTGGGTTCCATTATGCTCTGGCAACTCCGGTTTGTGTGGGAGAGCACTTAACCGTTCGGGCAACCCTCGTGATTGTTCCATTTCTGCACAGTTAAGCCTTTCGTTTACGCGCAAGGCATTGAGTTGTGCCCTTGGGTCATTAAGAATGAATTCATCTTCGAATTAAAGGATTCCCATGCGTATTCTGATTGCAGAAGAAGATCCGGCTCTGGCCAATTTCGTGCGGAAGCGGCTTGAGTCCGAACACTACGCCGTAGATATCAGCCACGAAGGCGACCTGGCAAAGTCGATGGCTTGCGAAATGAACTATGACCTGGTTGTGCTTGACTTGAACCTCGCGCAAGCGGATGGAGTTGCCATCTTGCGCCATCTGCGCGCCAAAAAGACAAGCATGCCGATTTTGGTACTGACGGGTCGCAACCGGGTGGAAGATCGGGTAGAGTGCCTCGACCTCGGAGCTGACGACTACATGAGCAAGCCTTTTTCATTTGCTGAGCTTTCGGCGAGGATCCGCGCACTGCTGCGGAGAAGTCATCTGCCTGTGGCGTCCGTACTGAACGTGATCGACTTGAAACTGGATCGCGTGGAGCGGCGAGTGGAGCGCGCGGGCAAACGTATCGAGCTGACATCCAAGGAATTCGGGCTGCTGGAATACCTCATGCTGAATGCCGGCCGACGGGTGACACGGGCGATGATCATCGAACACGTGTGGAATCTGTCGTTCGATACATGCACGAACGTAGTCGACGTCTACGTAAACTACAAGAACGTTCGCGTTTCCTTTGGCGACTTGTTTTATGCCAACCTAGGCACCACTGGCTCCGGCGATCCTGTGCAATTGGGCGCGGGAGTGCAAGTAGGAAGCATGCCGGGTATGTTCACGCAAGGCAGCGTGGAATCCACGGGTGTGTCGACGGATGTTGCCATTCAGGGCGAGGGATTTTTCGTAGTCCAGAAAAACGGGGCTACCGACTACACGCGCGCTGGCAATTTCGCCATCGACAAGAATAATTTCCTGGTTACGCAAGATGGAGCGCAGGTCATGGGATATCCAGCGGTGAGCGGCACGGTCACTCCCAGCCTTGGACTCAGCCCATTGCAACTTGGGGCTGGAACCATCAGTCCTCCCACGGCTACTGGTTCATTGCAGATTTCGGCCAACCTGGATGCGGGAGCTGCGATTGGTAACACCTTTTCTACGCCGGTTACCATCTTCGATTCGCTTGGCACCAGCCACGTCCTAACATTTGACTTCGCAAAAACTGCCGCGGGCAGTTGGAACTACTCCGTCGGCATTCCTGCTGGCGACGTCTCCGGCTCCGCGACTCTGGCCAGCGGTTCATTAACGTTCGACGGAACCGGCAAGCTGACTGCCGTCACACCAACTGCCGGCGGTTCGGTATCAGGTGCAGTGGGTAATCTCACGGGTATCGCGATCAACGGGCTGGCCGACGGCGCGGCCGATATGACCTTCGATTGGAACTTCTTCAACGGAACGGTGCCGGTTATAACCCAAGTCGCGGGAGCAAGCAGCACATCATCGACGCAGCAAGGCGGGAGCGCCAGCGGCACACTAGTCAACTTCAGCATTGGATCAGACGGCACGGTGACCGGATCTTTCAGTAACGGCCGGACTGCAGCATTGGGTCAGATCGCTCTGGCCGAATTCGGCGATGTACAGGGGCTGCAACGTATCGGCAGCAATCTCTTTACCGAAACACTTGCGTCCGGGCAGGCAGTGGTTGGTTCACCGGGTACGGGCGGTCGTGGATCACTCTCGGGCGGCGCATTGGAACTTTCAAACGTGGACATCGCAACTGAGTTCGCGAATCTGATCGTGGCGCAGCGCGCCTTTGAGGCCAATGCCAAAGCGGTGACCACCTTCGATCAGATCACGCAGGACACCATTAACCTGAAGCAAGGATAGAAGGCAGACAAGCACACTTAGGTCCGATGAACTTTGGGAACCGCATCGGTGATTGACGCAGATTGCGGCTGACGTACACACTGGATGTTCCCGTACTTAGCCGG
>QHZW01000503.1 GCA_003224815.1 Acidobacteriota bacterium
TATGCGGCGGGGCTGGCGGTTGGATTCTTTGAGAATACTGACGAACTCGCGGCGAACTGGGCCGTGGATCGCCGCTGGGAACCAAAACTGGACGCAAGCTCACGAGAGCGGCTGTATCACTTCTGGAAAAAGGCGGTTACGCGCAGCTTTGATTGGGCGGAGTAGCGATTCGGGGCACAGATGGCATTCATTACGAAAAAGGGAGATCACCATGCATGGTCCGTTCCTCGGGGAATTCATGGGCACTCTGGTGCTGATCGTATTGGGCGATGGTGTGGTGGCTAATGTTTTATTGAAGAAATCCAAAGGAGAGAATTCCGGCTGGATCGTTATTGCCACGGCTTGGGGAATGGCTGTGGTCGCAGGGATTTGTACGGCAGTCGCGTGTGGCAGTCCCGGTGCACACATTAATCCGGCAATCACGCTGGCGGTCGCGATCCTTTCGAAGAACTGGTCGAACGTGGGCCTCTTCTGGACTGCTCAAGTTCTTGGGGCGTTCACCGGTGCGATTCTAGTATGGCTGGTGTACCTGCCGCATTGGAAGGAGACACCTGATCCTGGGACGAAACTGTCGATATTCTGTACGCAACCGGCAATTCGAAACATTCCCGCAAACTTTCTGTGCGAGATGATCGTGACGATTTTGCTTGTCGTCGTGGGATTCAGTTTTGGTAGCAAGGCGCTCGCGCCAGCGGGCTTGGCCCCGGGCTTCAGCCCCTGGTTTTGGGGGGTTCTGGTGTGGGTTCTGGGACTGAGCTTAGGCGGACCGACAGGGTACGCCATCAATCCGGCCCGCGACTTCGGACCGAGACTGGCGCATGCCGTGCTCCCCATAAAGCCTAAAGCCAGTTCCGATTGGGGCTACGCGCTTGTACCCATCATCGGGCCACTTGTCGGCGCGGGAATTGCGGCGGGGATTGTGAACCTCATCGGTATCAGTTAACTGGAATTACGAATGAATCGCGCAGCAGCGTGGGACCGTGTTCGGCAGCATCCCGGTCCGTGATACCTGGAAAAAGGCGACATCGGCCTGGTGATGGAAGCGCTCAAGGAGCGCGGTCTTCTGCTGCAGAACGCGCCGCACCTGGTGCGAGACCTTGCGTTTGTCGTCCCAAACTATGAGTGGTGGGAAGCTCCTTTTTATGGACTGGGACTGAAGTTGTATCAAGTGCTTGCCGGCAAGTATGGCTTTGGCAAGTCACGCCTGCTCTCGCGCGAAGAAACACTGCAACACCTGCCCACTCTGAAAACCATGGGCCTGCGCGGCGGCGCAGTCTATTTCGACGGACAGTTCGATGATGCGCGCTTGCTTATACACATGGCCTTTACCGCTTTTGAGCAGGGCGCGACGCTGCTGAATTATGTGCAGGTCACGGGCGTAACTCGCGATGCGCAAGATTTCGTGGATGGCGTTCTCGCGCGTGATATTGAAAGCGGAGAAGAACTCTGCGCCTCCGCGCGTGTAGTCATCAATGCGACGGGTGCTTTCAGCGACAATCTTCGTCGATCTGCTGACCCTTCAGTAAAGCCGTTGATCGCGCCCAGTCAGGGCGTGCATCTGGTTTTCAGCTGCGACTTTCTGCCGGGCAACAGCGCGATCATGGTGCCGCACACCAGCGATGGACGCGTGCTCTTCGCAATCCCATGGCATGGGCACGTTCTGGTGGGAACGACGGACACGCCGATCGCGTCGGCGGCACTGGAACCGGTCGCGATGGAGCAGGAAATCGAGTTCATTCTCAGCACGGCAGGCGAGTACCTTGCCAAGGCGCCCACACGCAGAGACGTGCTGAGTGTATTCGCAGGCATTCGTCCGCTGGTTCGCGCAGAGGGTACGGTCAGCACTGCGGCACTCTCTCGCGACCACATCATCCACATCGATGGCTCCGGGCTGATGACGATCTGCGGCGGGAAATGGACCACCTATAGGCACATGGCCGAAGATTGCGTGGATCAGGCTGCCACGATGGCGCAGTTGCCCGAGAAACCATGCGTTACCCGCCATCTGAGAATCCATGGCTTCCCTGTTTCGGACGAAGGTGTTCCTCCTGCTCTTGCTGTTTACGGCGAGGATGCGCGAGAAATTCGCGAAGTCATCCGCCAACATCCAGCCTTGGGCGAGCTTCTACATTCGTCTCTTCCCTATCTGAAAGCCGAGGTAGTTTGGTCGGCTCGCCAGGAGATGGCTCGGACGGTGGAGGACGTGCTGGCACGGAGAACGCGAGCACTATTTCTAAATGCCAGGGCTGCACTGGAAATGGCGCCGACTGTAGCTGACTTGATGGCGAGCGAACTGGACTGGAATGAGGTCACGAAACAGCGGCAACTTGCAGATTTCCGGACCATCGCAGCGAACTACTTGTTGCCAGGATGAGACGATAGCTGTACGCATTCGCGGTAACGCCGCTCACGACCAACTGCTGGCGATTGCCCACTGCGTCGAACCGGTGCATGAGTGGAAAAAGAACGGCCAAGTGCCCAACGTGATTTTCGTTGAGGGTTTGGTTCGCGACGGCAGTGGTTGGTGTTCTACT
>QHZW01000243.1 GCA_003224815.1 Acidobacteriota bacterium
ACGCAGAAAGAGAAGCTGTCGCAGGATAGATTCGTTTGCCGACGGTCATGATAAGTCCGCAAGAGCCTCGATCCCTAATGCCCAAACTCCTGCGAAAATCGCCAGTTCGTTTTGCCAAACGGCTGCTGATAAACCATCACGACAAGATTCGCTGGTGTATTCCTGACAGGTATTTTGTTTGCTCAGTGCCTGGAGGGAAGATTTACCTCAACATCAAAGAATCTTCGATGATGCTTGAGCGCTGCTTCTGGCTGTACGAACCGGAGAAGACCAAGGCGGTCCAGAATTTTCTGAGACCGGGAGACTCGTTCGTTGATGTCGGTGGCAACAAAGGTGACTTCGCGCTGCTTGCCGCCAAGATTGTGGGACCGCGGGGCAAAGTTATCTGTGTTGAACCTGAGCCCAAAAACTTCGGCTGGATTACTCGAAGTGTTCAACTGAATGGATACGAGAACATTCAGTTATGTAACGTTGCCCTAAGCGACCACGACGGAGAGGCGGCCCTTCATCTTGGCGCAAAGAGCGGCTTTCATACTTTACTGAGCGGTGCCCCCGAAAGAGACCACGGTTTCGTAAAGGTCAAGACGCGCACTTTAGACGGACTGCTGCGAGACTCGAAAATTCAGTCGGTCAACATACTCAAGATTGACGTAGAAGGCGCAGAACTCCAGGTGCTCCGGGGGGCCGCAGAGACGATCCGGGCAAATCCCCATCTTGTTGTCTTGCTCGATCTCCATCCATCTTTGGGTGTGAATGTTGCCGAAGTGTTCGACTTTTTAGCTTCTCTCGGCTTGAGTGTTTTCCAGATGCGCTCACCATACAACTTGCCAGCCCTCCCGACTCGAGAGATTTACGATGTTGTCGCGAAAAAATCGGCATAGCTGGAGGCCTTCACGTGCGTCATCTCGCGATGTTGTTCCTGTTCTCGATTGTTGCCTCATTAGCCCTTGCCCAGGGCGCTCCTCCCCAGGGTTCGGCCGATCAGCCTTACACGATGGAGTACTACTACAAAGTGCAGTGGGGACATCAGCAGGAATTTCTGCAACTCTTCCTCAAGAATCACTATCCGCTGCTCAAGAAGATCGTCGAAAGCGGGCGCATGCTCTCGGTCAAAATTGAAACTCCCTCAAACCACATGACTGAAGATGCGCGTTGGGATTATCGGGTGACCATCAGGTTCAAGAATTCCACCGTAGCGACCACCGCAAATCCAGACGAGGAAAATCTGATCAAGCAGCTCTGGCCCGATCACGATACATACGAGCGCGAGGAGAAGCGGCGCTTCGAGATTCTTTTAGCGCATTGGGATTTGCCGGTGAGTGACATTACTCCGGCTGCGAAATAAGCGAGGGACTTACGCCGAGGCGTGCGCGTGTACACGATGCGCGTCTGCCCGGTGACATTCGCAATCACCGAGCACAGCCAGCGCATCATGAAAGGTAGAAATATCGAACACACAATCAAGGTGGGTGCGCGTCAGCATCTCATGTACGAAGGGACGCGGATTGACCAGCTTGAAGTGCGTACGGTTGCTCTCCGTCCAGCGGTGCAATGAAACCAGCAGGGTCAGTCCGCCGGCATCGAGCGTTTCGATCTCCGACAAATCAAGCACTATCGTGCGCGCCAATTTCTCGGACACGACCGCGTTGCGCAAAACGGATTCGCTGCCCCGCACAATTCGTCCTGCGGTCTTCAGCACTACGACGTCTCCGGCACGTTCAACTCTCACGGTAAGCATTTCCAACTCCTGTCTGTCTTTACGTATATAGACGAGGGGAAGTTCCCAATGTCATCAAAATGTATGTAAACATACTGTTAAGAGTTCCCGAATCGCGACGTCGCTGCTAACGTATAGCAATCATGGGTTTTGCACGCCGCAAGTACGAAAGTGAGTCCGAGTTGTACGAGTATGCCGTGGGCGTGCTTGGACGTCGAATGCGTTCGGTAGCTGAATTGAAGCGGTTACTTCGCCAACATGCCGACGCGGACACCGAGATCGGGCGCACGTTGATCGAACTTGTTATCCGCCGCTTGAAGGACCAGGGCTATTTAAACGACGCCCAGTATGCCGCCTCATACTCTGCATTTCGTCGAGACAACGAAAAATTCGGCCGTCGTCGAATAGTCACAGAACTGAAGATCAAGGGCGTTCACGGCGAAGTGCTGGAGAAAGCTGTTGACTCGGTTTTTTCCGAAGTGAATGAAGAAAAGCAGGCACGTGCTTACTTGTTGCGTAAACGCCTGCAGAAGCCAAAAGACAAGAAGCAAGCGGCGCGCATTTTTCGTCAGCTCGTGCGCGCAGGATTCACATCGAAAACTATCTTCGCGATCTTGCGTAAGTGGGATATAGAAGAGGAAACGCTGACTCAATTCGAAGGAGAATCGGAATAGACGTTCGTGTTTTGAATTTCTCCTTCGGGGTCTCACACCGTGAGTTTCTTTCTTAGTAACTCCTCCACATCTCCGATCTTGTCGCCGAGGATATTCATCTTGTTCGCGAGTGCTTGAATCTCGGCCTCAGCCCGCCGGTTCACGTCGAAATCAAGTTCGCTGCGCACACGGTCTTTCTTGTCCTGGCGGTTCTGGCTCATCATGATGACCGGGGCTTGGATCGCGGCAAGCATGGACAGAAACAAGTTCAAAAGTATGAAGGGATAGGGGTCCCACGCTCGCTGCCGTAGTACTACATTGGTTGATGAGTAGGCGATCAGGACAATCGCGAAGGAGACAATGAACGTCCACGATCCGCCAAAACTTGCCACGGTATCGGCAATGCGCTCGCCAAACGTTTCTTCTTCTTCGATGATTTCGTTAGGATTGCGATTCGCACGCACCCGCACCAGCTTTTGAGACGCGTGGAACTGGCGCCCGAGTACGGTGAGCATATCCATTCCCGCGTGGGGCTTGCGCTCAAGCAGGATTGAAATATCATGACGATCCACTTCGATGCAAACTGTCTGCTCCTGCGCGGTGGCCATGGTCTGGTGTGGCGTCTGCTCCAGCATCGACGCGAAGCCAAAAAATTCTCCGGGTGAAGGCTCATCGACCACTACTTCCTGGTGATCTTCGTCGATCGTGGTGAGCCTGACCAACCCCGAAACCATCACGTAAGCCTGGCCCCCCGGATCGCCAATCTTGTAGATCCGCTGGCGTGGCGCAAAGGTTTTAACTTCGACCTGGCCGGCAAGGACGGCGCTCTCTTCATCATCAAGCAGGGCGAAGAGTGGCACTTGTCGCAGAATGGTGGGATTGCAGGGCATTGGCGTCTCCTCAAGAAAAATGCATACAGAGGATGGCATAGCTGCGCCTCGGGAACAACCAAGACGGTATGGCGTCAGGAGCCGAAGCGCTTCAGCATTCAATTCCCTGTAGTCAGTTAAAATTGATTTTCCATGCTCACCGGTTCCCAGGTCCGACGGAAATTCCTCGACTTCTTCATCCAGAAGGGGCACCGCGAGGTGCATTCGTCGTCGCTCGTGCCGCATAACGATCCCACGCTGTTATTCACGAATGCCGGGATGAACCAGTTCAAAGACGTCTTCCTCGGCCTCGAAAAGCGCGATTACTCGCGCGCGACTACTTCACAGAAATGCGTGCGTGCCGGCGGCAAGCACAACGATCTTGAAAATGTCGGCTTCACCAATCGTCATCACACGTTTTTCGAAATGCTGGGAAATTTTTCCTTCGGCGACTACTTCAAGAAAGACGCGATCGCCTATGCCTGGGAATTGATCACTTCGCCAGAGTGGTTCGGCATTCCAAAAGACGAGCTCTACGTCACCATCTTCAATGGCGAAGGCGGCGTGCCACGCGATGCTGAAGCCTACGAATTGTGGATCGCGCAAGGCGTCCCCAAAGAGAGGATTTTCGAGTTCGGGCTGAAAGACAACTTCTGGCAGATGGGTGACACCGGCCCCTGCGGCCCCTGCAGCGAGATCCACTACGACATGGGCCCGCGCGCATCCGATCAGGGCCACACCGACTGCGCCTTCGGCTGCGACTGCGGCCGCTACGTCGAGATTTGGAACTTGGTGTTCATGCAGTTTGATCGGGACGCAACCGGCAAGCTGAATTCGCTGCCCAAGCCTTCGATCGACACCGGCATGGGACTGGAGCGCGTGACCGCAGTGCTGCAAAACGTGATCTCGAATTATGAGACGGATTTGTTTGTGCCGCTGATTAAGAGAGCGGCGGAGTTGACCAATGCTCATGTAGGGGCGGGTGCCCCCACCCGCCCGGCCGAGCAAAGCTCGACGCAAGCCCACAAATCTGCTGCTTCCCTGCGAGTGATCGCAGACCATGCACGTGCTACTGCATTCCTAATCGCCGATGGGGTGCTGCCCTCCAACGAAGGCCGAGGTTACGTCCTGAGGAAAATTATGAGGCGAGCGATGCGCCACGCGTGGTTCCTCGGGCAAAAAAGGCCAGTGGTACTGACTGAAATGGTGATTGATGTTCAAAAAATGATGTCGGGCGTTTATCCGGAACTGACGGCCTCTGGTCAGGTGATTCGAGTGGTGCATGAGGAAGAGCGAAGGTTCCACCACACAATGGAAGTTGGGTTGGACAAACTTCAGGACTACCTAGAGCAGGGGCGGAAGTGGCTGGCCGGAATTTCTGATAGAGAGTTGAAAAGGCACCTCGATCAATTGTCAGTGACGGAAACATCTGACGAAGAAATGAAGTACGTTCGCGAAAGAGGCAGCTGGCTGTCAGGCGAAGATGCATTTAGGTTATATGACACTTTCGGGCTGCCAATCGACTTCATTCAGGACGCCTGCCGCGATCTGGGTATCGGATTCGATCAATCCAGTTTCGACCGTTCCATGGCCGAGCAGCGCGAGCGCGCTCGAGCCTCCTGGAAAGGTGCCGCCAAGCAGACCGCGAATCCTGCATATCGACAGCTTCCGAAATCTGTTTTTGAAGGATATCTGCAAACTCGCTCCGAAGATTGCGAAGTTCTGGCCATTATCAAGAACGGACAAGGCGTGCAGGAACTCAAACCCGGCGAAGAGGGCGAGATCATCCTCGATCACACGCCCTTTTATGCAGAGTCCGGCGGACAAGTCGGCGATCGGGGCACACTGTACAGCGATGAACTGAACGCCGTCGTCGCAGAGGTCAAGGGAACCTATTATCCCGTTCAGGGTGTGCGCGCACATCAGGTCGTTGCGAAACAACCGATTCGCGTCGGCGACAAAGTTGACGCCGTTGTGGACACCTCCATCCGCCAATCCACCATGCGCAATCACACCGCTACCCATCTTCTTCAGGCCGGGCTGCGCGAGGTACTGGGCAAACATGTTAAGCAGGCGGGATCGCTGGTGGCGCCGAATCATTTGAGGTTTGATTTTTCGCATTTCACGGCAGTCGAAGACGAAGAACTGCAAGACATCGAAGACCTGATCAATAGGGAAGTGTTGGGTAACAAAAAGGTCGAAGTCATCGAGAACATGCCCATTGATGTGGCGGTGAACGAGTATCACGCAATGGCGTTGTTTGGCGAGAAGTATGGCGACCGCGTGCGTGTGATCAAGATTGGCGACTTCTCGACCGAGCTGTGCGGCGGCACGCACACCGGGGCGACCGGCGAAATTGGGCTCATTAAGATTCTGAAGGAAGGCAGCGTTTCGTCCGGGGTTCGGCGGGTTGAGGCGATCACAGGAGAGGGTTCGCTACAGCACTTCAGGAAAGATCATCAACTAGAAAACGTTGTATCCAGGTTCGTCGTTCCCACCTTGCGCCAAACTCAGGCGAAAGATGGGACACTCTCAGTTGAGGAGACGCACGGTTCCCCAGCCGAAGCATTGAAACTCGAACTCGACCGAAAAGATGCTGAGATCAAGCGC
>QHZW01000504.1 GCA_003224815.1 Acidobacteriota bacterium
GCAGAGATTGGGAAATAGATGAATCCGTCATTGGTGAGGATGATGATCGGTGAGCCGTGTCTAACGCTCCAGAGTGCACTTCAAACTAAAGTTGGTGGCGGTCCCAGCCGGATTTTGGACCGGACAAGCGAGGTCGCGAACGGCGCCCTCGATCGTCATCGTCTTCGCGTTGGGATCCATCTTGGTACCCTGACCCGCTAGCAACGGACCGAGCAGCGATACGCCAATAGCAGTCGCAAATACAGCGTGGAACAAAGTGGAGCGCTTCATAAGCCTCCTTTGGCGCGCAACTTCCAAAGTGACAGGAATCTACACCACATCTACCGCCGCAAGCAATCCCTCGCGTCCCCGAAACACTCGCATACAGCGGTAGGTTGAACGATGAATCTCACAAGGTGACCGAGCAGAAACTGGATTTGCTCCAGTTCGCCTCCGGCAGCGTAGCAAAGCTGCACACAGGTTCTGCGGAGATCGTGCGGCGCTAACTTGTCGATCCCAGCCTTCATGGCATACTCGCGAACCACGTGCCAGACCGGCTTTTCCGTCAGCGTCTCTCCCCAGGTTTCTCCATGACATCGTTCGCGGTCCTCCTTGACCGCACTAGGATGGTCAGCCCACCTCAGACACTTTACGGTTCCCCCGCGATCCTGGCGAAACCGTGACAATCCATTCAAATAGGACAGACCGAGAGATTCAGCGCATATACGGGGCGAGATTTGTATCGATGATGTGAAACTCCTCTTTTGTTAGTGGCAGCTGTCGATAGGAATCCAAAGCCTGCACAGGAGTCACGCCGCCGCCAAACGCACCGTCCGATCCCCAGAGAATTCGACTGACCCCAATCTGACGGTTCCGTTCCACTATCAATGCTTTTCTCTCCTGCCATTGGCCGATTCCAGCGACTCCGCAGATATCGAAATTGACGTTCTTCATTCGAGGATCGTGTCTAGCGATGGCACTGATAAAAACCGAAAGCGCTCTGTCAACTGAGAGGTCGTCGAATCCACCCGCCCCGGCAAGATGCGCGATCTGAATGGGTACATTGGGGGCAGAAGGAAGAACCTCACTCAGAAATATTTCTGCTTCTTTGGCGCCGTACGGTCGATTGCGAGTAACAGATGGCCTCATGTGGACTACGATTGCCATCCCATGTTCGTCAGCAGCCCGAAAGACACGGCGCAATTGAGCTACGTCGCGCGGATCGTCGATATTTACATCGGAATTGCCAAAGTGCAGCTTAAGACCGTAGTGGACGTAGACGTCCTTGGCGCATCGCCCAATTTCGGCAATGGCATAGGACTTTAGCGGATCGACACCGCAAAAGCCACGGAGCCGATCGGGATACTCTGAAACCCGTTGTGCGGTCCAGTCGTTTTCCTCTTTGACGCGCGCGTATTCGTCTTGGACCGGCGGATTGTTGGGATTGCCGTATTGGTAAGCTAGCGACAGAAGGAGTGCTTGTCGAACACCTGCTGCATCCAGCAAACGAATGAGATCGCGCGCGGTGAGGGCTGCGAAAAGAATCGCAACTATGAAAACGAGTGAGCGCGACACCATTGCGGCATTCTACACGGCGACCGAGTTTCGGCACTTCAACGAGTGGATGGTCGGCAACTCTTATCTTGGGATTACTTCAGGTCGCCCGTCAAAATCGAACAATCGCCGACCACCATCTCTGGTCGCAATTATGCGGACGTTATTTGGTCATTGGGGAGGCACGATGTTGGCGTGTCGAGCGATCTCCTTCCAGCCTCCACCCTGTTTCATCCAGATCCCTGTAAAGCGGAGATGCTCGATCTTTCCGGCGTTCGGCATTTTGCCTCCCTACACCACTGTCTCACTTCCCGCCACGATCGCCGTATCCCCATAGACCCGAATGTACTCGATGCTCCGCGCGTAGGACGTGATCACCAACAAGCCGGAATCGATCATCCCCAAAACCTGCTGCTTGGTTACGAACTTGTTTAGTGGATTGGTAACAGCCAAATCATCCGACCACAAAGTTGCTAACGCTTTGGCATCTCTGTGGAGGAAAGCCTGGGTTTCTTCGGCATTCAGCCGTCGGACTTCTTGCTGACACGCCGATTCTGGTCGGTTTGAGTTAGCATGTTTCGCCCAAGCACAAAGAGAGCTGGCACAGCCAAAAGCAGAGCCGACGCGATAGCCTTGTTCATCTCGTGATCTTCCTTTCTGGGAACTTTGAATATGTGCCCTGGTGGACAAAGTGCGGCGCAACGCCCCCGCGTTGTTCCAAAAACGGCCCAGAGGCGGTGCGGACAACACCGCCTCTCCGTTAGGACCAACCACAAGTTATTTACTGCTCTAAGCGCTGTGCTACGGCAGAAGCGCAGCCCTTGCGATAGGAGTTGCCGCTAACATCGAAGAATTCCGTGGTGGCGTCGCTCTTGAACTTGTTCGAAGT
>QHZW01000505.1 GCA_003224815.1 Acidobacteriota bacterium
CAACGTTCAGGTTGAAAACGGCCACGACAAATAGCAGCACCAAGTCCCAGCGTCCGAGTACACGCTTTAGATTCGGCTGGTTACCGTGATTCGCTTCGCCCGACAAAAATGCCCCCTGGAAGGCAGGGCGGGCAGGAGTGCCCGCCCCACACCTGATACTTAGTGCGCGGCCACTACGGCTGAGCGCTCCTGCTGCGCTTTGGCGAGCGACGGAGCGATATCCGCAAATGCAGCGATATGCTGATCGATGTCGCGCTCGGTGTGCTGCACGGAAATGGTCCACTGCTCATCCCACCAGTAGGGCTGCGCCATGACGCCGCGGTTGACCATCCCGAACCAGTAGTGCCGCCATAGGTCGATATCGACCGTCAGCCAGTCGCGGTAGTTGCGAATCTCGCTCGGGTAAAGCATCAGCGCGCCATTTGCGCCGGCGCTGATGATGTATCCCTGTAGGCCGCTCTTAGCGACAATTTGACGGTAGCCGTCAGTCAGTTTCTTTTCCAACTTCTCAACGTGTACGTAGTTCTCGCGCGTGAGGACACTGCGGAAAGTCGCGAGGCCGGCGGCCATCGAAACCGGATTGGTGTTGTACGTGCCGCCGTGAAAGACCTTGTGCTGGGAGATCAAATCCATAACGGACCTGTGAGTTCCGAACGCTGCCAACGGCAAGCCGCCGCCGATGGATTTCGCCAGGCAAATTATGTCTGGATTGACACCAAAATATTCAGAGGCGCCGCCCCATCCCAGTTTGGCTCCGGTCTTAACTTCATCAAAGATCAACAGTGCGTCATTTTTCGTCGCGATATCGCGCAACCCTTCGAGGAAACCGGGCTCCGGCATGCATAACCCGACGTTCATCAGGATGGGTTCGAGAATGATGGCGGCAATCTGGCCGGGATTCTCTTTGAATCGGAGTTCGACCGTCTTCAAATCGTTGAAGGTCGAGATCAAAACATTCTCGAGTGTGGATTTGGGCACACCCAGTCCGCCGGGAACGGATGTAGGCGCGTTGATGTCGCCGAAGTCGGGTGCATGCGGTTTAACGCTCACGAGAGCGTTATCGTGCAGTCCGTGATATGTGCCTTCGAACTTCACAATTTTGTCACGGCCAGTGAAAGCGCGCGCCATGCGAACAGCGTGCATCGTAACTTCCGTGCCGCTGTTGCCGAAACGCACCATCTCGACCGGAAAGCGTTGGCAAATTTCCTCGGCCAGTTCCCACTCCATATCGTGCGGCATGCCAAACATCGTGCCGGTGCTCAGGCGCTTCTCGACGGCGCTCATCACTGCGGGATGGCAGTGTCCGGCCATCAACGCGCCGAAGCAAAGGTTGTGGTCGAGGTAGTCATTGCCGTCCAGATCGCGGAAGTGGGACCCGGATCCCTCTTTTACGAAAATCGGATGCGGGTCGTAAGCACGGTAATTACTGGCTACGCCGAGAGGGATGCGCTTCAGGTTCTTCTTGTGGGCGTCAGCCGACTTGGGCGTGCGGCGCACAAAGGTATCTAGTTCTTTTTGTAGATCGGGGTACATCGTGGTTCTCCGAAGAGTCTCAAGCCGCAGAGTGTACGGCCATTAGATTTATGTCCGGGCGGCGAGGGCCCGCCCGGATTCTAGCCTAGAAGAACAATTTTAGAGCAAACTGATCAACATGCATGCGTTCGGATACGGGGAAAGTCCTCAAAATCGCCAGGTCCGTGTTGCTGATGTGTGGCCCACAGCAGATCGTGCGCTTCGCATTTCCGAGAGTTCCCAATAGCGATGGGTCGAAGCATTCGTATTGGGCCCCCGCACTGCAGGGAGGAGCACTGTCATCCGTGGCGTTGTCCGTGAAACTATTAGGGTCGAAGTAGTAGCCGTTGTTGGACTGCGGCTTCATTGTGTGGAATGGCGCAACCTGGGCTGGCTGACCGGGCAGTTCGAAATCGAAGCTATACATCAATTCATTATCGGCCACAGTTGAGATGCGAATCGGAAATCCCGTCTGAAAGGTAGTGATACCCGAAAGAGCCCAGCCGTTCACCAACTTGTCAGCGAAACTGTTGAAGTTGTGCTTAGGCACTTGCCAGTAGTAGCTCATTACCAAGCGGTGCCTCGCGTCAAATGCCGAGAGCGAACGGCTGATGCGCGGATCGATTGGATTCAGGATGCCCTCAAAACTGGATGCCTGGTCGAATGACTTACTGAACGTGTACGCAACCGTGAACTGCAGACCGTGAGCGAAGCGTTTATCTAACGACGCTTGCAATGAGTTATAGGCCGAGTTGGCAATCGTGTCTTGGGCGAAGATGCTGCTGAAGACCGGAATGAAATCGGCGGGGCAGCCGGCGGCAGTTGGACTTAGAGGATCACACTGCGGTGAGGAGTACCGGCGTAGACCGATGAGTGTAACTCCTCCGGGAGCTACAGTGCTCAGAGTGGTTGCACACGGAATAACGGCAGGACCATCACCGTTGGCTGTGTATGGAAGATGCAATCCACCGGCGGGGGCTTGCACATTCACCAGGGTTCCACTCGAGTCATAGGCCTGGGTTGGAATGAAGAATCCAGTGTCCGAATAGTATGGGCCACAGTCGGTACCGATGCCGGCACCTGATGGACCGGAACTACCGTCTCCCGGATAAGCTACCGCGAGTGCCTCGAGATCAAGGCATGTCTGGGCATTTCCATAGTTAATGTCGTGTGTTGCCAGGAGCCGGTGCCCTTGTGATCCGACGTAACCGATCTCGAACTTCATATCGTTCGTCAGCTGGCGCTGAATTGTTAAGTTGTATTGCGCTGAA
>QHZW01000244.1 GCA_003224815.1 Acidobacteriota bacterium
TGGTGGGTAATTTCCTGCGTGCGAATGAATTCGAGGCGCGGCGCAACATCAATAAAATTGGCAAGCCGCTGGACCGGAATGAATGGGGCATGACGCCGCCAACGGTAAACGCCTACTACTCGCCGCCGAGGAACGAGATTGTGTTTCCTGCGGGAATTCTGCAGCCGCCGTTCTTCGACAAGAATGCCGATGACGCTACCAATTTTGGCGGTATTGGAGTGGTGATCGGTCATGAACTCACCCACGGCTTTGACGATCAGGGGCGCAAGTATGACCCGCAAGGCAATCTGCGCGACTGGTGGACTCCCGAAGATGGCAAGCGATTTGAAGAGCGCGCCAGTTGCGTGGCCAACGAGTACAGCGGCTTTAGTGCCGTCGATGATCTGAAACTGAATGGCCGGCTTACCCTGGGCGAGAACACAGCGGATAACGGGGGAGCGCGAATCGCGCTGATGGCGCTGCATCATTTCATTGCCGACGATAAGAATGGAAGTTCAGGCCAGACAATCGGTGGGTACACACCAGATCAGCGGTTCTTTCTCGGCTTCAGCCGGGTATGGTGTGAACTCCGGCGTCCTGAATATTCGCGGGCGCAGGTGACAACGAATCCGCACTCGCCAGGCAAATGGCGGGTGAACGGTGTGGTCCAGAACATGCCGGAATTCGATGACGCCTTCGGCTGCAAAAAGGGCCAACCGATGGTGAGCGAGAACGCGTGCCATGTGTGGTGAGCAAACTTGTGGCTACTGGCTAGTGAGCAGTGAATGATTGTTAGAGGTCAGTGCCCGGTGCGGCAACTGACCTATTTTTTCAGGCCTGACAAGTCACTAACCACTAGCCACTGCCTTTTGCTAACATCTTGCTTCATCTTCCATGAAAAATATTGGCGAAGATGTTGTCAGGGTGGAGGCACAAGCCTTGCAGGCGCTGGCTGACCGCCTCGCGGGTCCGATGGCGGACGCCTTCGACAGGGCCATCGAACTGCTCTCGTGCTGCGCTGGGCGAGTGGTCGTCACGGGCATGGGAAAGAGCGGTCTCATTGCTCGGAAAATTGCTGCGACGCTCAGTTCCACGGGAACACCTGCTCTGTTCATGCATCCAGTGGAAGCGTTGCATGGTGATCTTGGCATGCTTGCCAAGGGCGACGTGGTGATCGCGCTGTCTGCGAGCGGCGAGACGCATGAAATCCTGGAACTGCTCGCAACGATAAAGCGCTTAAAACTTCCACTGATTGCAATCACTTGTGACGAAAGCGTTTCGGAAACAGGGCGGTCTCGGCACGGTTCCACGCTTGCTTCCGGAGCAGATGTTTTTCTCAGCTGCGCAGTAGCCGAAGAAGCCTGCGCGCTCGGCCTCGCGCCTACGGCCTCAACCACAGCGATGCTTGCGCTCGGCGATGCTCTCGCCGTAGCTCTGTCTCACAAGAAGGGATTTAAAGAAGAAGATTTTGCCAATCTGCATCCCGGCGGGAAACTCGGCAAGCGACTTGCGCGGGTCGAAGCGCTGATGCACTCGGACGATGCAGTGCCGCGCGTTTCTTCGGAAACGCGCATGCCGGAAGTTATTTACGAGATGTCCCGCAAGAAGCTTGGGATGACAACGGTTGCAGATGGTGAACACCTGCTAGGAGTAATCAGCGACGGCGATCTGCGGCGTCTGCTGGAACGTCGGGGCAAAGACGCGCTGGACCTCACTGCTGGCGAATGCATGACTAAGAATCCCAAGACAATTTCGAGTCAGGAATTCGCAGCCACTGCGCTGGCGATTATGGAAGAGAAGAAGATTACATCGCTGGTCGTGGTTGATGAAGGCAAGCTGCGGGGCATCGTTCACCTGCATGATCTGTGGGGAACGGAGATGGTGTAACAAGGCTTCCCGGGGCGCGATTGCTCAGTCAGCAATCAGCAAGGGCCAAAACGGAAAACGATTGTGGCAGGAAATTCTCAAGTGGCTGACAACGCAAGAAGCAGTTCATGAAACTCCAACTCTGGCTGTTATTCGTGATGACCGAAGCGATGTTGAGCATCAGCCCGGGGCCGGCTGTGCTCTACGTACTTTCGCAGGCGATCCGCCGAGGGCCTGGAAAATCGGTTTGGGCCAGTGGGGGAATTCTCAGCTCTAATGCGATGTACTTCGCGCTTTCGGCAACTAGCCTGGGCGCGGTGATTGTCGCGTCCTACAAGCTGTTCTTCCTGATCAAGTGGATTGGCGCTGCTTATCTCGTCTACCTGGGCCTGGCCAGTTTCTTCGGGAAGACTTCGGTGTTGTCACTGCCGGAAGAAAAAACAAATTCACGTACGGGATGGCGGATTCTTCGTAATGGATTTTTGCTTCAAGCTGCAAATCCCAAGGCGCTTCTCTTCTTTGTAGCCATACTGCCGCAGTTCATCGACGCGCACCGCAACGTGGCGCTACAGATTTTCATTCTTGGGGCGAGTTCCATCGTGGTCGAGTTCATCATTCTCTTCACTTATGGACAGCTCGCCGGACGCGCGCTGGCCACAGCGCGAAGTCCGCGCTTCGAGAAACTGACGAACCGCGTGGCAGGGTCTCTGCTGGTTGGCGCCGGAATCGGACTGGCGCGATTGCGCAGCACGTGATGCACGACTGGTGGGGGTCTATGCGCTCGCTTTATCTGTCAGCGGCAGCGAGTTGTCACCGGCAGAATCAAGCTCAAGCTGCTCTTGTCCGCTCAATGCACTGACCCGGCCACGGTACGTTTTCAAGTGCGTTGAAGCTTTGTCGAAAGCTTCCTGCGCTTTGCCGAGGCTCTTCCCTACATTTTCGAACTGATTCTGAAAGTGATCGAACGATTTCTGCGCTTTCGCCAGTTCCTGCCGGCTCTTCTCGAAGCGAGTGGCAACCTCGTACCATTTGTGTACCAGAGATATGGTATGCAACGTCATGAGCAGTGTGTTCGGTGACACCGGAAAGACATGTTGCTGGTTCAGCCAATCGGCAAGCTCACGATTGCGCACGGCTTCCATGTAAAGCGTTTCGCTGGGCAGATACATCAATGCTATTTCGGTCGTGCCGTGCTCCGGATGAATGTACGCCCTGATTCTCTTCGCCTCGGCTTTCATCACGCGCACGAATTCGACGCGCGCATCGTCGAGTTCCTCTTTCGTGCTCTCCTCGAAAAACGCGAGGACTTGCTCGCGCGGAAACTTGGCATCAATGGGAAGGCGGCGATCCGGAAAATTGATCATCGCGTCCACGCGTCCGCCACCGTTCACAGAACACTGCATCTCAAACATGTGCGCGGGAAGGAAGTCGGACAACAGGCGCTCAAGGCTGGCTTCACCGAATTGCCCGCGAAGGTGCGGCAGCTTCAAAAGATTATTCAGATCGTTAATCGAATCGCCAATCGCTCCAACCTGACGCAGCTGCTCTTCGGCAGCCCGAAGATGCTGCTGCACTTTTTCAAACTGCGCAAATCCTTCCTTGATGTTCTGATCGAGCTTGGACTGCACCTGCTCGGTGATGGCCATCAGCTTTGCATCCACACGCTCGCGAATCGATTCGAGGCTCTCGGCGGTCTGCTGATTCAATCGGTCGAACTCGGTCTTGAGGGCAGAGGTGGTCAGGGCCATGGCCCCGGTTAATTCGCTGCGGGTCTCGGCCAGGCGCTCGGACTGCTCCTGCCGTCCGGCCTTCATTTGCTCCTCGACCGCGCTCCTGACCTGTGTAAAACCTTCACCCAGTCGGTCGGAAACCTGCTGCCGCAGATCGCCCTTGGTGCGTTCCAGGCGCGAGGCCATGTCGGCCGCGGCTGAGGAGAACTGCTCGGTCAACGCCTTTTGCAAGGCCTCGGAGCGGTCCACAAGGCTTTTAATTCCAGCATCTTGGGAGCTCCCCGACCTTTGGTGCAATATTACCCACAAAAGTAGTACCACGTTCAGGACGATAATCAGGCCTAGAAGTAATGGGAGAGTGGCCACTTCGTAATATCTCCGGTGTAAGGTGCCTGACCGGATTCTAGAGACTATTCTTTCCCAAGCAAAGTAGTTTCTCCTGGGCGCATCTGGAACGTAGGCATGACGGTCTGAAACGCCGGTTTGGCGGGTTCAGGACCGGACACATATGTTCTGGGCCCTAATTCTCGTGTTGTTGAGTGCGCTGAGCGCCTCTGCCGCAAATTCGGCTGAAGCAGCCGCAGATACGGCTCCGCATAGCTCATGGCAGCAGGTCTCGCCCTACGATCGACCAAGTTACGACACAACCGCCGAAAAGCAATTGCTGGAGATGGCAAACGCCGATCGGGTGCGAGCGGGACGGCCTCCGCTGAAAATGGACGAGGGGCTGGTCAAGGCCGCCCGTGCACACGCAGCAGAGATGGCGTCAAGGAAAGAGTTGTCGCATCAGTTCTCGGGCGAGCCGGCGCTAACCCAGCGGATTTCGGCAAACTCAGCACTGCATCTGGACCGTGAAGGCGAGAACGTTGCCATTGCCACGACTGCCGATGATGCGCATCAGGCGCTGATGGCTTCGCCACCGCACCGGGACAATCTTCTAAGTCCGAGCTTTAACATCGCAGGTATTGGAGTGTTCCGGAAAGATAATCGAATTTATGTCGCGCAAGATTTTGGTGACAGCCTGCCTTCATATTCAGTGAAGCAGGCGCAAGAACTGGTAGCGGAAAGCGTTGAGCAATTGCGGGCACAAGCGAAGATGCCACGACTGCAACGCGCCAGCAACAACAGTGCTAACGCGAGCGCGTGTGCGATGGCGCAATCGGATTCTCTCACTGCAGAGGCGCCTCCGTCCGGCGCGTATATGCTGCGATACACCAGCATGCAGCCGGAAACTCTTCCATCAGCAATTTCGAAAGTGATTTCGCAACGTGGATTGCATACCTACTCGGCAGGCACGTGTTATGCGCGAACGCAGAAGTATCCCGGTGGAGCGTACTGGGTCGTGCTGATGTTCTATTAGGCCTACTGACGCTATCGTGGTGCCTCGATGATGCAAAGTAGATGAGGACCTCAGAACACTGTGAACACGCCGCTATAAAGAGCATTGGTCACTGCGACCGTTTGACCGCAATGCCCATGACCTCATATCTCCCGCCACGCAGCAAGTTCGCGGCCCCCAGAAAAGCTCGCGCAGGATAGTCGCCGTGGAAGTAAGTCTTGTAAACACTGTTGAACGTATCGTATAGCTTCAGATCCGTGCAGAAGACTTGGATAGACACGACGTCGTCCATAGCTAACCCCGCGGATTCGACCGTCTGCTTGATGTCGTTCATCACCAGCCTGGCTTCCTCCTCTGGACTTGCTGGAGGCATGTTGGTCTTGGCGTCGAGACCGATATGGCCCGCTATGTATAGCGTATTGCCCAAGAGCACGCCTTCGCTGAACGGCAGCGCCTTGCTGTCGGCTGGTCGCGGCTTCACGATGTACTTGCGGTCGGCTGCGCCTGCGGCGGTACAGAGTACAAGGAACAATACACTGATAACTACCTTACGTAGTCTCATGATCTCCTCACGATTCGCTGAAATTTATTGTTTATTGGACTCACAGGGTACCACTATGCTCGGCTACGTAGAGGATCGGGTTTCAACTACTGCTGCACAGCTTGTTTGAGACTGGGCTTAATGCGGACGGACGCGAGACTCGCGCTATCCCAGCCGCCGCCAAGCGCCTTGACCAACAATACTGACGTGGTGAGGCGTTGCCCAAGGATTTGGGTTGCAAGGCGCTGATTGCTGAGCAGCGTTTCCTGTGCGGTGATGACATCTAAAAAAG
>QHZW01000245.1 GCA_003224815.1 Acidobacteriota bacterium
AGACTAGCAGGGGGCGATGGCCTCCGTTCTTGAACCAGTGCGCCAACTTGCCAGAGGTCGTCGTCTTACCGGAACCTTGCAGGCCAGCCATCAGTACTACCGTGGGCGGCTGTGATGCGAACTTCAACCGGGCAGTGTCTTTGCCCAACACTTCAGCAAGCTCATCGCGAACAATCTTGATGACCTGCTCGCCCGGCGAAAGCGCCGACATGACCTGCTGCCCAACGGCTTTGGCCTGCACCCGGTCAATGAACTGCTTTACAACCTTGAAATTGACGTCGGCTTCGAGCAGGGCGAGGCGGAGTTCGCGGAGCGTCTCCTGAATATTTTCTTCGGTGAGCGTCGCCTGGCCGCGCAGGGATTTGAAGGTACGTTGAAGGCGTTCCTGAAGGTTCTCAAACATAAGAGTGAATAGATAGTTTAGCAGCCGATCAGGACGTCACAATTTCACCCTGCTCCATTAGACTGGCTGCAATGAAAACTATGGCCATTCTGCTTACCACGGTTCTCGGCGCGGCTCCGACGGTGTTGCCGGCACAATCCCTAACCGATGCTCCTCCCGCTCACCTCACCGCCGAGCCGGACCACCAGCGCATGATGGATCTCCTGCACATCACCTCAATTCGGCGCGGAGCCGATGGGGATCCCAAGTCGCCGAATGCGGCCAACTACGACGAATCGAAAGCCGGACCGATCTCAAAGCTCCCTGATCCTCTGCGTCTGAACGATGGCAAAGGAGTGACGACCGCGAATCAGTGGTGGAGCGAGCGGCGTCCTGAAATCGTGGAACTCTTCGACCGTGAAATCTATGGGCGCGTTCCGTCAAACGTTCCCAAGGTGAACTGGCAAGTCGTCAGCACCGTCAAGATGAACGGAGATGTTCCAGTCATCACGAAACAACTCATCGGTCATGTGGAGAACTCTGCTTATCCCGCGATCAAGGTTGATATTCAGCTGACGCTCTCGACGCCTGCGAACGCGAAGAATCCCGTGCCGGTGATCATGGAACTGGCGCTAAGCCCCGAAGTTCTCGCGGATCTGAAAAAGCGATTTCCGCAATTCTTCACTCCGGAAAGCGGCCAACGCGGCAACAGCAAGTGCTAGCGAAGGGGTGGGGCTACGCAGAATACATTCCAACCAGCGTTCAGGCCGATAATGGTGACGGTCTAACGCAAGGCATCATTGGCCTGGTAAACACAGGCCAACCGCGCAAGCTGGATGACTGGGGCGTTCTGCGCGCGTGGGCGTGGGGTGCGAGTCGGGCGCTCGATTACTTCGAGAGCGACAAAGCGGTTGATGCGAAACGCGTGGGCATTGATGGCCATTCGCGTTACGGCAAGGCCGCACTGGTCGCGATTGCTTACGATCCGCGATTCGCGATCGGGTACATCAGTTCGTCGGGCGAGAGCGGTGCAAAGCTGTACCGGCGAAATTATGGCGAGCAGATTGGGAACATCGCGGGCGGAGAATATTACTGGATGGCAGGGAATTTTCTTAAGTATGACGGGCCGTTGACCGAGAACGATCTGCCGATTGATGCGCACGAGTTGATCGCACTTGCTGCGCCACGGCCAGTTTTCATCAGCGCGGGCAGTGCAGAGAAGGGCGATGGGTGGGTGGACCCGAAAGGTATGTTCCTGGCAGCGGTTGGCGCAGGTCCGGTGTATAGATTGCTCAGCAAAAAAGATTTGGGCACGAGCGACTTTCCTCCCCTCGAAACCACTTTGATTGATGGCGACATCGCTTTCCGCCAGCACTCCGGCGGGCATACGCCTGGACCAAACTGGCCGACATTCCTGAAGTTTGCGGAAAGGTATCTGGCTACGCCTGACGATTCGAAGCCGCAGTTCCAGAATCCCGCGAGAACTCGGAACTAACACTTAGAAATCCTTCACTTTTCCGCAATTTCCAAAGCCTAGTGGCAGGGGCAAATGGTCGATGGCCGTTTTCCTCTCGATCAGTATCTTGGCGGATCGGAAGACAAAGCTGTCTTTCTGACGAAAGTCTCCGGGGGCGCAACCAGAGCGGCCATCAAACTGGTGCGCGCGAGCGCGTGCGATCCTGATGCGCAACTTACTGCCTGGCGCCGAGCGACAAAACTTTCCCATCCTAATCTGATTCGTATCTTCGATGGTGGACGATGCTGGCTGGCCGGCAATGATCTCTTGTTCGTTGTTACCGAGCATGCGGAAGAAAACCTGGGGCAGGTGCTTCCGCAACGTGCTCTGAGCACTGAAGAAGTGGATGCGACGTTACCGCCTGTGCTCGATGCGCTGACTTACGTTCATGGCCAGGGGCTGGTGCACGCGCACATCAAACCATCGAACATCATGGCGGTGCATGAGCAACTGAAACTTTCCTGTGATGGGATTCAGGCGCCCGGGCCTCAGCCGCAGAAAACGGCCGCTACGGTTTACGACGCTCCCGAGGCCGTGCGCGGGCAGCTTTCGCCGGCTGCTGACGTCTGGTCTTTAGGCGCAACTCTGGCGGAGATGCTCACGCAGCGCGTGCCGCGAAAAAACGACCAGAACTTAAAACTGCAGCAGCCCTTCGCGGACATCGTGACTCATGCGCTGATTGAAGATTCGGCAGCACGCTGGACGGTTGGGGATATTCAGGCGCGGATCGCGGGGAAGAAAGTTGCCGCGGCAAAGCATACAGTCGCGCCGCCCAAGGTGGCCGCTGCTGCTTCTGTGGCCCCGGTTCCGAGTAACGCTCGTCAGCCCCAACCGAGAGCTGAAAAGTCGCGTCTGCCGCTGGTCGTGGCAGGCATCGTAGTTGCCGCCATAATCGCAGTCGCGTTATTTCTAATGCGCGGCAGTTTAACGCAATCGGCTGAACAAAGCGCGAATACTTCTTCATCTTCCGCCGTGCCAGCCGAATCAGGCTCCGGCTCAAGCAGTACAAATGTTGCCTCATCATCGCAGGCTCCAAATGCCGGCTCGAACAAAGTCGTCAATCGTGTGCTGCCAACCCCGTCGCGCAGCGCGCTGAATACGATTCGCGGGACGATCAAAATCCGCGTGAAAGTGAAAGTTGATCCGTCTGGAAGCGTGACTCACGCTACTTTTGTCACTTCGGGGCCAAGCCAATATTTCTCGCGGCTGGCGATGCAGGCAGCAGAGCAATGGAAGTTCGCTCCGGGCGGCAGCGGCGAACACACTCTTTTATTTGCTTACAAACGAAGCGGCGTAGAAGCGTCGGACCAATCGAGCCGCACACCCTAGAGCGATACACGTTTTGGCGGGCGAGGGCCACACACCCGCCCGCACCCCACACCTGCTGTGCAGGCTCCGGCAGCTTGCTGCTGCCCGCGATACCAATCAACGGTACGGCGCAATCCTTCTTCGAAGTTGACCAGCGGCTTGTAGCCGAGATGCTTCTCGGTCCGAGATAAATCGGCGAGCGAATGCTTCACATCGCCAGCCCGATCGGGGCCGTAGTTTACTTCGCCTTTGAATCCGATGATCTTCTTAAGCGTGTGAAAAGTTTCGTTTAGGTCAATCCGGGTTCCGGTGGCGACATTGAACACTTGTCCTGCTGCCTGAATTGCCGGGGCTTTCGCGGCCAGAAGATTTGCGGAGACCACATTATCAATGTAGGTGAAGTCGCGGCTCTGCTTGCCATCGCCGAGAATCGTCGGCTGCTCGCCATTCAGCATTTGCGTGATGAACTTTGCGAGCACGCCCGAATATGGAGAGCTTGGATCCTGCCGCGGGCCGAAAATATTGAAGTATCGTAAGCAGACCGTCTCCAGCCCATAGCAGCGATAGAAAGATGTCATGTAATACTCGCTGGCGAGCTTGGCGACGGCGTACGGCGAAATGGGATTTGGTGGCATCCCCTCATGTTTAGGAAGTGTAGGCGTATCGCCGTAAGCGGAAGATGAAGCTGCGTAGACGACGCGCTTGACCTTGGCATCACGCGCGGCGATGAGCACGTGCACCGTACCATCCACGTTGGCGCGATTGCTGCCGAGCGGATCAAGAACGGACTTGGGCCGGTCGAGAGATTATCGATGCCCCGGACTTGATCGCCCTGCGCAAGCACCGCGCGGGCGAGAGATGATCCAATGAAACCGGCAACTCCGGTTATGAGGTATAAGGCCATGATGAATCAATATAGCGGATTGACAAACTGGACGACGGTTTCGAAAGTAACAAAGGATTGAGTCATCGGAGATTGAATCACTTGGAACGGCGTATCGGAGGCTCTTTTAATGACTCAATGACTCAACAACTCAATGAACCGATGAATCATTGATTGAATTCGTCATATCGCCGCCTCGCGCGGTTCTTGAATCGCGGCTCGAATTTCCCGCCACAATTCGTCACGGCCTGAACCGGTACGGGCCGAGTACGGGACGACAGGAACG
This sequence comes from Acidobacteriota bacterium, assembly GCA_003224815.1. Classification (GTDB taxonomy): domain Bacteria; phylum Acidobacteriota; class Terriglobia; order Terriglobales; family Acidobacteriaceae; genus Gp1-AA145. The sequence goes on from QHZW01000245.1 coordinate 4,376, forward strand.
CCAGGAAGGACTGCCGCGAAGGCGTCCATCGACTTGCGAAGTGTGTTGCCGGAAAGCTTGTCGGCCTTGGTGCCGACGATGAGTGACGGGCGGCCCGCAGAAGCGAGAAATTGCAGTAATTGCTTGTCGCTCTCCTGCGGCGGGACATTCACATCAACCAGCGCCAGGCACAGCGCGAGGCAAGGCCGCTCTTTGAGGTAGGGATCGATAAAGCTCGACCACTGTCCAGTGATTGCTTTGGGAACACGGGCGTAACCGTATCCCGGCAAATCAGCGAAAACAAGCTCCGGCTGCGGCTTTCCAGCCCAGCGCACTTCAAAGAAGTTGATGGACTGCGTTCGCCCGGGGCTGGAACTGGTCTTGGCGATTTTTGTACCAAGCAGGGAGTTGATGAGGCTCGACTTGCCAACATTGGAACGGCCGAGAAACGCAACCTCAGGCAGCGCCGGAGCCGGGAAGTGGGCGGGGTCTGTGGCCGAGGTCATGAATCGGGATAATACGCGCACAACTCAGTTTCGGATTTCCTGAGGGAAGTTGCAAGCGAGCTTTGGGCTCAAAACCCAGAAAGATGACCACGAAGACACGACATCACAGAAGCTAAACCAATCGAAGAAAAAAATCAGATCAATCAACTTAGCCCGAGCGGGCGCTTGTTATCCACATCTTTGTCGGTGATAGGCCGATATTTGTTGCGAAGGTAGAGAATGCCGGCCACGATAACGCCGATGCCGACGCTGATCGCGAAAAACACGCGATAAGCGGGAAAGGCTATGAGCACGGCGACGATGATGGCTGCAGCGATAATCAGGCCGGTCGTGCCTTTGACGCTGATGGACATCCCGGGAAGCATAACGCGCTCAACAAAATTGTAATCCGGAGGCGATGGATTGTGTAGTGCGGGTCTTCGTGCCTGAATCTGCACGGGCGGGGACGCCCGCGCCTCCAAAATCCTGACGTCAGTTGGGGTGATGTGCGGGCCTGCACGGGCGAGGCGCCCGTGCCTCCACTGTGGATCAGAGCTCAAGCCCCAAGCAAAGCCTGTTACTGGCGCGCTGTCGGACCTTCAGTTGCGCTGCCCAACGGTGGCGCCATGGGCTGTGTAGCGTCAGCCGGGATTTCAACCACGGGCAACGCCTGCTCTAGCGCGATCGCCAGCACCTGATCCATGGTCTCTACGAAATGCAACTTCATAGCATTGCGCAGATTTTCCGGAACCTCGGCGACGTCTTTCTCATTGTCCTTGGGAAGAAGGACTTCGAACAGGCCGGCACGATGGGCGGCTAAAAGCTTCTCTTTCAGTCCGCCAATTGGCAGCACTTTACCGCGGAGCGTGATCTCGCCAGTCATAGCGATGTCGCGGCGAACAGGAATTTTACTGAGTGCGCTGGCAATTGCGGTTGCGATGGTGATGCCGGCGGATGGCCCATCTTTCGGGATCGCACCCTCAGGCACGTGTACGTGAATATCGAAGTTGCGATAGAAATCGCGAGTCAGACCGAGACGCTGCGCGCGGGAGCGAATGTATGACATCGCCGCATGCGCCGATTCCTGCATCACGTCGCCAAGCTTACCGGTGAGCGTGAGCTTACCCTTGCCATCAACCACGGTGGCTTCGGTGCTCAGAATCGAACCGCCGACTTCGGTCCAGGCAAGTCCGGTCACGAGGCCGACCTCGCTCTTTTCATGGGCAAGCGTGTCGCGGAACTTGATGACGCCAAGAAAGTCGTTCACGTTCTCGCCAGTGACCGTGATGTTGTAATTCGTGCCCTCTTTTACGACTTTGCGGGCAATCTTGCGGCAGACGTTGCCGATTTCGCGCTCCAGGTTACGCACGCCGGCTTCGCGGGTGTAATTGCGAATCAGGGAGATGATCGCATCGTCGGTGAATTTGACGTTCTTGTCGTTCAGCCCGGCCTGCTCCATCTGCTTCTTGACCAGGAACTGTTTCGCGATTTCGACCTTTTCCGGTTCGGTGTAGCCATGCAGGCGCAGCACTTCCATGCGGTCCTGCAGCGCCGGAGGAATGGTGTGCATTACGTTCGCTGTAGCAACGAAGAATACCTGCGACAAATCGTATTCCACATCGAGGTAGTGGTCCTGGAACATGTAGTTCTGTTCGGGATCGAGAACCTCAAGTAGCGCCGCGGACGGATCACCACGGAAATCCATAGACATCTTGTCCACTTCGTCGAGCATGAAGACGGGGTTCTTGGTGCCGGCCTTCTTCATCATCTGGATGATCTGGCCGGGAAGGGCGCCGATATAGGTGCGGCGATGGCCGCGGATTTCAGCTTCGTCACGCACACCACCAAGTGACATGCGAATGAACTTGCGGCCTGTAGCTTTCGCGATGGACATGCCAAGCGAGGTTTTGCCGACTCCTGGAGGTCCAACAAAGCAGAGAATGGAACCTTTCGGGTTCTTCACCAACTGACGCACGGCGAGAAATTCAAGGATGCGCTCCTTAATTTTCTCGAGACCATAATGATCTTCGTTCAGAATCTTTTCGGCCCGCGAGATATTGCGAATTTCTTTCGACCGCTTCTTCCAGGGAACTGCGAGGAGCCAGTCGAGATAGTTGCGCGAGACGGTTGACTCGGCAGACATCGGCGGCATGGCTTCAAGTTTTTTGAGTTCCTGGACGGCCTTGTCTTTTACTTCCTTGGGCATGCCGGCAGATTCGATCTTCTTCTTCAGTTCGTCGAACTCGCTCTTTTCGCCGCGGCCGAGTTCCTTTTGGATGGCCTTGATCTTCTCGTTGAGGTAATACTCTTTTTGCGCCTTCTCCATCTGCCGCTTCACGCGCGACTGGATGGTGCGATCCATGTTCAGTTTTTCGATTTCAACATCGAGAACCTCGGCGATGCGCGTGAGGCGTTCCGCGGGATCAAAGATTTCGAGCAGTTCCTGCTTTTCTTCAATCGAAAGCTGAAGATTGGCGGCGATGGTGTCGGTCAGCTTTGCCGGATCTTCCATGCGGACGGCTGCGATCATGGTTTCGTAGTTAAGGGATTGGCAGAGCTTTACGTATTGTTCGAAGAGCGAGGTGACCCGCTGCATCGAGGATTCGAGCTGTGCATTGGTTTCGACGGCGTAACGCGCCAGGCGGACTGTGGCCTGCATGAATCCCTCGCCATCAGTTATCTGCAGGACTTTGCCGCGCTCAATTCCTTCAACCAGAACTTTGATGTTGCCATCAGGGAGCTTCAGGCTCTGAACGATATTGACAACAGTTCCGACCTGATAGATTTCGTTCGACTTGGGCTCATCCACGCTGGCATCGTGCTGAGTGGCGAGAAAAATTTTCTTGTCCGCGGCCAGAGCTTCTTCCAAGGCGCGTACGCTCGATTCCCGACCGACGACGAACGGCGTCATCATGTATGGAAAGATGACCACGTCCCGGATGGGCATCATGGGTAATTTTCTGGTCTCGAATTTTTCCTTGGATGTGGTCACGAAGAAAATCAGCTCCTAGCTATTAGCCTTTAACTCTTAGCCTAAAACCCAGTGTAGCAAGCCTGATCGCATCCCACGAAAAAGCCAAGAGCTAACAGCTAAGGGCTATCTTTATCCTGCCTTCTCCATCATAGTAAGCGAAACGTTGCGTTTTTCAACCATCTCCCGAGTGACCTCGAATTCTTTTACTTTCTTCTGACTGGGGAGGTGGTACATCAAATCGAGCATTAACTCTTCTAGAATCATGCGCAAACCGCGGGCACCGACCTTTCGGACCATTGCCTGACGGGCAACCGCGTGAAGGGCTTCGTCGCTGAACTTGAGGCGGACGTTCTCAAATTCAAACAAGCGCTGGTACTGCTTGACGATCGCGTTCTTCGGGCGGGTCAGAATCTCGACCAGAGTGACCTCGTCGAGGTCTTCGAGTACACCCACAACCGGCAAGCGCCCTACAAATTCAGGAATCAACCCAAATTTGATGAGGTCTTCAGGCTGAACGTCACTTATCATTTCAAAATTGCGTTTGCGCTCGACCGCGACTTCTGCGGCTGGTTGCTCCTCTTCCGCCTTGAAACCGAGCGACTTCTTGCCGGCGCGGCGACCAATAATCTTGTCCAGACCCACAAATGCGCCGCCGCAAATGAATAAGATGTTGGTGGTGTCCACGGGGGTGAATTCCTGGTGGGGATGCTTGCGTCCACCCTGCGGAGGAACGTTGGCGATCGTGCCTTCAAGAATCTTTAGCAGAGCCTGCTGTACGCCCTCGCCGGAAACGTCGCGAGTGATTGACGGGTTCTCGTCCTTGCGCCCGATCTTATCAACCTCGTCTATGTAGATGATCCCGGTCTGGGCGCGGCCTACGTCGCCGTCTGCCGCCTGCAGCAGTTTGAGGATAATGTTTTCAACGTCTTCACCGACGTACCCGGCTTCGGTAAGAGTGGTTGCATCAACGATAGCGAAGGGGACGTCCAGCATGCGCGCCAGCGTTTGCGCCATTAAAGTTTTGCCGGTGCCGGTTGGCCCAATCAGCATGATGTTCGATTTGCTGAGCTCGATGCCGTCGCCAACTTTCTGGCGATTCATGTAGATGCGCTTGTAGTGGTTGTAAACCGCGACGGCAAGCTTCTTCTTCGTCTGCTCTTGGCCGATCACGTATTCGTCCAGGAAGGTTTTAACTTCCTGCGGCTTAGGCAGTTGGTTCGGCGTGCTTGCCGCAGGCGTTGCCGCGCGGTCGTCTTCCAGAATGGAATTGCAAACTGCTACGCACTCGTCGCAAATATAGGCGCGGGGGTAATCGCTAGGGGACGAGATCAGCTTAGCAACAGCATCTTGTGATTTATGGCAGAACGAACAGCGAAGAATCTCTTCATTCCCGGTTTTACTTTTCACTCGGCACCCCTTTTGAACTGCAACTCTGACTGCTTCGCCGATCGCGCGTTCCGGTGAAACTGCACCGGAGCAAGCCAACCTCCCGGTTGGATGTCTCTCGCGCCAAGCGCCCGGGGAAGTCGCTCGGCAGAAGGGCGATCATACAAGCTAGCGGGTCTTATAGATAATATCGTCAACGATTCCGTATTCCTTTGCCTGCTGTGAGTTCATAATGAAATCACGCTCGACGTCTTTTTCGACCTTGTCCAGCTTCTGGCCACTATGTTTGGCCAGCAATTGGTTCGTGATCTCGCGCATACGCAAAATCTCTCGCGCGTGAATGTCAATATCCGTCGCTTGTCCTGACAAACCTCCCATCGAGGGTTGGTGAATCAGAATGCGCGAGTTCGGCAGCGCCAGCCTCTTCTTATTCTCACCTGCTGAGAGCAAGA
>QHZW01000331.1 GCA_003224815.1 Acidobacteriota bacterium
TGAACTCGCAGCAAAGGTGACGCAGGGGCGTCGCTCAGAATTTGCCAAGTTTGCAGCCTTCAGCTCAGATCAAGCACGGGGCCGAATCCCCGATCCAAACAGTCGGAACACCTTCCTGGCCTCGAAGCTGAACTGGTATTCGCTGGATAATTCCGAACACAGCCAGTGGCTTCAGTTTTACACCGGCCTGCTTGCGTGGAGGCGTGAACACATCATTCCGAGGATTGATGACATCAAGACCGGGGGTGCAACAGTCGATATTCTCGATGAGAAGGCCGTTTCTGTCCGCTGGCCGTTTGTGCGCGGAGGGGCGCTAAAGCTATTTGCGAACTTCTCGGATCACGAAATCAGCATCACAGCAGGCCTGAATGGCCGTCTTTTATACCAGTTTCGCTGCAAAGAATTGAAAGATAATAAGCTGCCCGCATTTTCAGCCGTTTGGTTGCTGCAAGAATGATTCGAATTCCGCTCTCGACTTATCGCCTGCAGTTCAATCAGCATTTCACTTTTGCCCACGCCACCGAAATTGTTCCGTACCTTGCTGCGCTGGGTATTTCGCATTGTTATGCGTCGCCTTATTTGCGCGCTCGACCAGGGAGTATGCACGGCTACGACATCATCGATCATCATCACCTGAATCCTGAGATTGGAACGCCAGAAGAATACGAGAAGTTTGTCTCGACCTTGCATGAACATGGGATGGGACAGATCCTCGACATCGTACCCAACCATATGGGAGTGATGGGCGCCGACAATGCTTGGTGGCTCGATGTTCTGGAAAATGGCGAGGCCTCCGCCTATGCAGATTTTTTCGATATCGATTGGGAGCCGCTGAAGGATGAACTGCAAGGCAAGGTGCTTGTCCCGGTTTTGGCAGACCAATACGGAATCGTGCTCGATCGCGGTGAGCTGAAGTTGAGCTTTGACCCGGAGAAAGGTGAATTCAGCATCTTTTATTTTCAACATCGTTTCCCTGTGAACCCTCGAGAATATTCCCGGATACTGTCGGCGGTGGCTGCGCAGTTACAGTCGCAACTCGGAGAATCCAACGAGGACTTGCTGGAGCTGCAAAGTCTGATTACTGCCTTCGGGCATCTGCCGGGTCGCACTGACAACGCACCTGAGAAGCGCGCCGAACGTAATCGCGACAAGGAGATAAATAAGAAGAGACTCGCAGCGCTATGTGCTCGGTCGCATCATGTCATCGCGGTAATTGAGAGCACAGCCTCGAAGATGAATGGCGTGCCGGGTGAAGCTGGCTCGCTTGATGCATTACATGAGCTGATCAAAAATCAGGCATTTCGTCTTGCATACTGGCGCGCTGCCGCGGACGACATCAATTACCGCCGATTTTTCGACGTGAACGATCTTGCGGCCGTGCGCCAGGAGAACGAAGCAGTCTTTACGCAGACCCACGAGTTCGTTCTGCAATTGCTTCGCGAACGGAAAATTGACGGTCTTCGTATTGATCATCCTGACGGCCTGTATGACCCCTCCGAATATTTTTCCCGTTTGCAGTCAGGAGCAAGCACAAACGAGAATGGCGCGAAGGGCGTTTATGTTGTTATCGAAAAAGTTCTATCGAGCGATGAACAACTGTCACACGAGTGGCCGATTCACGGGACCACTGGCTACGATTTCGCGAACCTGGTAAACGGGCTGTTCGTTGATCCGGACGGCGAGGGACATCTTACTGATGCGTACCATTCATTTATCGGAGAGGCTCTCGATTTCAAGGCTCTCGTTTACAAGTGCAAGAAGCTGGTGATGGATCGCTCGCTGAACAGTGAGTTGAATGTGCTGGCAAACCATTTGAGTCGGATCGCGCTCGCGGATCGTCACACTTGCGACTTCACCGTCAAAAGCCTGCGGGACGCACTCACAGAAACCATCGCCTGCTTCCCCGTCTATCGCACCTATGTCACGGGACACCAGGTCTCGACCAGCGACCTCAAACACATCACTGAAGCCATAGATTGCGCGAAAGCGAAGAGCACATCTCCCGATTCTTCCGTTTACGACTTCATCCGCGAAGTGCTGCTTACTCGACAAGCTGAAGGACACGCCCAGTTTTACCAAAGTTCAGTTGCACATTTCGCGATGCGCTTTCAGCAATACAGCAGCGCCGTAATGGCAAAAGGCTTCGAGGATACCAGCTTGTACCGATATCACAGGCTGACTTCTCTGAACGATGTTGGCGGGCACCCTTTGCGGTTCGGTGTTTCAGCACAGGAATTTCACTGCGAGATGGAGCGCCGCGCTCGATCGTGGCCGCACGCCATGCTAGCAACCTCCACTCACGATTCCAAACGTTCCGAAGATGTACGCGCCCGCATCAATGTTCTATCTGAAATCCCTGACGTTTGGCGGGAGCGTGTATCGCATTGGCGAGAGCTGAACTCAAAGTACAAACACGAGGACGTACCAACGGCTAACGATGAATACCTGCTGTATCAAACGCTCGTCGGAACATGGCCTGTTCGCTCTACTTCAAATGAAATCGAACACAACTACATTCGCCGAGTCAGCGAGTACATGCTGAAGGCGATCCGCGAAGCAAAAGACCGCACCGGTTGGAGCAGCCCCAACGAAGCCTATGAATCGCGCATGAACGAGTTTGTGAACGCGGTTCTGACAGATAAAACCTTCATCGTCGAAGTTGGTCTCTTCCAGCGCAAGATTTTACGTTTTGGCATGCTGAACAGCCTTGCCCAGACACTTATCAAACTAACCGTTCCCGGTGTTCCAGACATTTATCAAGGAAATGAGCTTTGGCGGTTCGATCTGGTCGATCCCGATAATCGCCGCCCCGTCGATTACGCAACGCGCGAAAGCGTGCTACGGGAGATTCGTGCTTCGGAAGAGCTTTCAGGGGATCATTTGCAGATGGATGCGCGGGAACTTTCGGACAACCTGGAAGACGGGAGAATAAAGATTTATACGATATGGAAAGCACTCGGCCTCCGCAGATCGCAGCCTGATCTCTTTACGCAAGGAGATTATGCTGCGTTATACGCGGAAGGCTCTGGCGCTAATCACGTCATCTCTTACACGAGATCTTTCGGCGAATCGGTTCTGATCGTGGTTGTTCCGCGATTAATCTCCCGGCTGCTCGGAGGAAGGGGCGCTCTACCTTGCGGCCGCGAAATCTGGCCGGACACGTTTCTTCAGCTTCGTATTCCGGCGGAGACGTACCATAATCTGTTCACAGGAGAAGTTCTCTGCTCTGAGGAATCCGGTGATGATGCTAGATTGCCGCTGGCGTCCGTGCTCAAGGATTTTCCGGTTGCAGTTCTCGTGAAGCAGCAGTGAATCCGGCGCTCAATGCGTTTACGAACGCCTCAGTTGCCAGCGTTCGATCTCGCCTTCCGAATAGCGACACGCTTCACGCTCATTTGCCATCCGATTGAGTTCAACGACAATGGCTGCCAACGGATCAGCAAGATTTTCAAGCGAGACTGAGTTTCTTTTTCTAATTCGTTCCAGAATCTGCTCGGCGCATTCTGCGTCGTCGGTCTCGATGAGTGCAATTCGACATGCGCGGCGTAATCCAGCCGATGCGGATGTTCGATCCAGCCGGACATTTCCTTCTAGAGGAGCGCTGCAAGAGGAGCCGATCGCGATGATCACCTTTTCTGATCGACTCGAGCGGGAAATGGCCGCATCCTCGGAAAGGGCTCTAGAAAGATGAAGCAATGCCTGAATGCGCTTACGTATGTGCGTCCGACGCGCCTGCAGTACGGAGAGCTTTCCCGCAGCCCGCTGCACGATTTCGTGAACGGTCGCTACCGATGCTCCGGCCAGATCGTTCGGCGACAGTGAACTGGATCGCGCTGACATAAATTTCATTGTTGCATGATCAGATGACCCCGATAGTAGCTTCGGGATGAAAGCACTTTTGCAAGGTGTCACTGACGTGCCACTACACACAATTAGACTTCGCGGCGTTCCAATTGTTAGCCAAGGCATTGCGGTCTTCTCCCCCTACGACTGGTCATCGTGAATAGCGCAACGGTCTCAGAATCGCCAGCACTCATCCCAAAGGCACTTCTCATGATGCAAATTGACCCTATACTCCGCAAATGAGCAGCGGCACAAACCCAGACTTTGGTGAACACAATTCTGCATGGATCGTAGATTTCGAGCATCTCCGCCCATCTACCGAGCGGATTCAGGGAGAGATGTCGTCATTAGAAGAGCAGTTGAAAGAGATTGAAAAAGAGATCGCCGCAGTCAAGAACACGCTTTTTGGCCTCTCCGTCATCTACGGCCAAGACCTTATTACACCGCCTTTGCTTGAGCAGATTCGTCCCAAGCGTGGCGCCACTGTCCGAGGCCTGACGGCCGCATGCCGGACGGCCCTCATTCAAGTATCCCAACCATGCTCAGTCAGCACCGTCTGCAAACTTGTGAGAGCGATTGATCCCTTGCTGCTTGTTCATCACCGAAATCCGCGCGCCTCAGTGATGACGGTGTTAAGAAACTTTGCTAAACGGGGACAAGCCACAAGAGGAATCGAGAATGGACGGTCAGTCTGGCAGTGGACAGGCGTGGATTAAGCCGGACCCGAAACACCAAGCACAACTAGAGTACTGGAGTGCTTTCGATGAGGCGCCTCAAGCCCGCCCGATAGCCACGGCTGCATGAAAGCTCTTTGCCGTTCCTCAAAACGACAATGAATTCTCCGCTATTGCAGGGTTGGAGTTCTTTGATGATTCGTGCATTCACGACCGTTGAGCGGTGGATGCGGACGAATTGATCGTCGGGAAGTTTTTCCGCAATGCTTCCAATGCTGCTGCGCAGCAGGTATGACACTTTGCCTGCATGCACTCTCACGTAATTGGCGGCAGCTTCAATCCATTCAATCTCGTCGTATGCCAGGAACACAACGCGTCCACCTGCCTTCACCAGAAGCCGGCGTGACTGTAAGCCTGAACGAGTCCCCTGCAGAATATTCAGCAGGCGATCGGTGAGTGCCCGGTCCGAATGGGTGCGTACCGCGAGCCGGGCCCGGTGGAGTGCATCGCGCAGCCGCTGGTGATCGAAGGGTTTCAGCAGGTAGTCGAGCGCGTGCGCGTCGAAAGCCTTAATTGCGTACTGATCATAGGCGGTAGTAAAGATAACAAGCGGCATCTCCTCCGCCGGAACTGACTTGAGCACGCAAAACCCGTCCATGTCGGGGAGCTGAATATCCAGCAGCAAAAGGTCGGGCTTATTCTCTTTCAGTGCGGCGACCGCTGCAGCGCCAGTTTCGCATTCGGCGATAACCTTGACATCAGGTTCGCCGCCAAGCAAGATTTTAAGCTTGTCGCGCGCAGGACCTTCGTCATCCACGATGACAGTGCGCAGAGAGTGGGCGCCGAGCGATGAATGCTCAGGATTGTTCAAATGCAACCACTCCCTCAACTCTGGAACCATGACTAGTCAGACGTAATTGCCTGCGAAATGGTAGCGAAATAGTTACCTCGACTGATCCATCAGCCCAAAAATTGATCTCCAGCTGCTGGTCATCACCATATAGCGTGCGTAATCGTTCACGCGTCCCTCTCAGGCCGATACCGGAATTGAGGGGCCCAGGCGTTCCCGTCGGGGTCCTTCCCGAGCCATTGTCGCGAACCGTTAATCGGAGAGCGTCGCGCGCGATCCTTGCCCCAACGAAGATTTCGCCGCCGGAACTTCTTTTGGAGATGCCATGTTTTATGGAATTTTCCACCAAAGGCTGCAATAAAAAGTGCGGCACCAAAATGTCGAGCGCCTCAGGCGGCACGTCAAAAATGACTGTCAACCGCTCGCCGAAGCGAATTCTCTCAATATCCAGATAAGCCTGAGTAAAGTCCAGTTCCCGTTTCAGCGAAGTCAGGTGCTGGCCCTCATCCTCAAGGCTCATTCGCAACAGGTCACTCAAGCGCGCGATCATCGTGTCCGCTGCGTGCACGTCTCGCAGCATCAGCGACGAGATGGAGTGCAAGGTATTGAACAAAAAGTGCGGCTGCAGCTGGCTCTTCAAAGCCAGCAATTTGGCGTCACTAAGCTGGGCCTGCAAGTGGGCGGTGCGCACTTCCCTCTCTCGATACCGCGTGTAGTAAAGGACTGCGTGGGCGATCACAATAACTGGAAGATAGATCGCAAAAATGTCCTCAACCAGGTTCCAGAGAAATATCCTTTTCAACGCCGGCCAGTAAATGCTTAGATGAAACGTACCCCAGTTGATCAGTGACCATTGATACGCTTTAGCTTGCGGGTTCCACGCGGGATAAGAAAGCAGCCGGATGAGGACGTGCGCGATTGTAAAGAGCACTCCTCCGCCGAAATATAAAAATGAACGGCGAATTCGGGCTGGGTACTGGACTGGATGACGCGCAGCAATCACAAAAACAAACGGAGCGAGAATGGCGAAGATCGTGTCCTGGATGAGAGGCAGGGTGAGAATCTCTTCCTGCATCAGCTCGCTGCCGCCGCCCGCGTATTTGAACGAGTACATCGATATCACGCCGCAGACGAACAGCGTCCAAAAGAAGCCGAAGCTCGCGACCCAAATGCGCCAGTTTTTTAACGTGAATTTCGCGGTTACCCCAGCCATAGCCTCACCGATTTCTTTCCCCGGGTGAGTTGGAGTGCCGCTGGCTGACCTGTATGAGTGCATGCTCATTAGCAATACGTTTTGTGGTCTTATCTTGTTCCAGCATCATAGCAGTGGAAAGGTCGCGGTTAGTCCCTCGCGAAAATGTACTCGTACCTGTTGACTGCATATCGATCCCGAACACCGGCAAAACTATCCCGACGTCGCGATGAGTTCTTCCCGGTAACTCGTCTCCGAGTTTTCATATCTCGTACCTTCGCAATCTACAAAATGATGTAGAAAGCCGAATTTCTAAACGATGGCATCGCGGAGTCGCGCTTCCGAAATCCAGCTACTCATGTGTGAGTAGTTGTCTGCACATCCTCAAATCTACGCAGCCAATCCCAGCGCAATCTGAAAAGCCGATCTGGGATGAACGCGTGCCTAAGGGTGAGTAGGCGCTTCCTTCACCAACCATCGCGCCAACACACCAGGAGGATCGAATGAGAGCTTTCGCAGAAAGCAAGCAGACCGCTCGCACCAGCGTCTCGGGCAGATGCATGGCGCTTTTACTTCCGGCCATGCTTATGACTGTACTCTCCATAACAGCCAGCGCTCAGCGCATCACGGGAACCCTGCGCGGCTTAGTGAATGACCCGAACGGCGCAGCAGTCACCGGCGCCGCCATTACCGCTACCAATCAGCAGACTGGCGTGACGGAGCATACGGTCAGCACTTCGACTGGAAGTTATGAATTTCCGACGTTGCTTCCCGGTCCATATACCGTCAGCACGCAAAGCCAAGGCTTTCGCGAGAGCGTAACCAAGGGCGTTAACGTCTCGGCGAACAGCGTGACGGACAACAATGTAACCCTTTCCGTCGGTGCTAACAGCGAAACGGTCGAAGTTAATGCAGGCGTTACCGAAGTCCAGACCACGACATCCACTATCAACAATGATTTCTCTACCAAAGAAGTCCTGGACATACCCACCGGGAGTGGTAGCCCTCTTCAACTCTCAATATTGGCGCCTAATACAACTGCCGAAGCAGGAGGTATCACCGGGGTTGGCGGATCTGTTGGGGGGCAGAGACCGAACACAAACTCGTTTACTGTTGACGGCGTCGACGACAACAATACTGGCGTGACGGGAAACAACTCGAACGTCATTCAGGATGCGGTTTCGGGATTTAACTTGGTTACGAATCAATTCAGCGCAGAGTACGCGAACGCAGCGTCGGGCCAGTTCAACATCGTGACCAAGTCAGGCACGAATAACTGGCATGGTTCCGCTGAATACTACTTGCAGAATCGAAACCTTAATGCCCTGGACAATCTGACGAAAAAAGCGCTTTTAGAAGGCGATCTTGATCACGTTCCTCGGTTGGACCAGACCCGCACCGGCGGCACTCTTGGAGGGCCAATCATTAAGAACCGCTGGTTCGTGTTCGGAGCTTACGAGTTCACCAACTTCCGCCAAGACGGGAACAGTGCGAGTGTAACGTTGCCAACGGACGCGGGGCGGCAGTCGTTGGTTTCAATGGCGGCAGATCCTGAAGTTGCAAAATTGCTAGGCATAATTCCGACGGCTACGAGCGCGAACAACGCGGTCACTGTAAACGGTACACAGATCCCTGTCGGCTCGGCCATCCTTTTCAGCCCCTTCTTCGTCAAGGAGCACGACGCTCAATTCAACACGGATTACAAGCTTTCGTCGCATCAGATCAGCGCACGTTTCTTGTTCAGCAACCAGAGCACGATTTATCCCGTGGCTACACCTCAAGCCGAGTTCAACCAGCCTGGAATCAACAACAATCGTAAGGTCGCACTGACAGACTCGTGGGTGATCTCGCCACGGTTTGTAAATGATCTGCGGCTGTCGTACTCGCGATTCCTGCAGCAGATTGCAACCCCAGCGAAGTTTGATTCGTACAATACTTTTCACCTGCCCGACCTCGGCAATCTGCAGATCGGACCCAACGACACGCAGCGGAACCTGCAAAACGAGTATCAGATCGCCGATAATCAATCATTTCAGGTCAGCCGTCACACGCTAAAATGGGGTGCGGAATATCGGCAGTACATTGCACCGACTTTCTTCCTTTCCCGTTCCCATGGGGACTACGCCTACACGAGCACGCAGGAACTGGTGAACGACCTCGTTCCCGGAAATCTTGGGAACACGTTACGAGGGGCCGGCTCAGGCTTGTTCAGCCAGAACGAGGACAGCTTCTACTGGTTCGCGCAGGACGACCTGAAAGTTACGCCTCGACTGACATTGAACCTGGGCGTGAGATACGAATACAACTCAAACTTTGCATCATCGAAGACGCAGGCTCTGAACGCAATCTCCGATGTTCCGGGTGTGATCGAGTTCCACAATCCGACCACGCAGAAAAACAATTACGCCCCGAGAGTTGGGTTTGCATGGGACCCTACCGGGTCAGCCAAGTGGGCAGTTCGTGGTGGCTTCGGACTGGCGTACGGCAGGACTTTCGGCAATCTGCCGCAACTTGCACTTCCGCCGCAATACCAGACGGAAGAGAATCCGTTCGTGGTCTGCGCTGCGTTCAACCCTGCGCCCGCGTGGTGTACCAACGGTGGACAAATTGCCCAGGGGTTCGATTTCCTCAAGAATGGCGGCTTGCCTTCTACCTACACTCTGGTTAACGATCCCGCAATCACGCGCGCGTTGACTCAGGGTCTTATTGCCGACCAGAAGCAGCCTAAGACACTCAACTGGACGCTCAACATTCAACGCGAACTTTATCGTGGTGGTGTCCTGGAAGCACGCTATCTGGGAACTCGCGGCTTGTTCCTGCCGGTGCAAATCCGCCTGAACTCACAAAGCGCTTTCGACTCCTTGAGTCCACTACCAACTTATCTTGATCCGTCGCAAGTGCCTGCGGCTGTCCCGACCCCAGTCGATACGCGGGCCACGTTCGATAATTTCAACGCACAACCCCTCTCGCAGTATGGATTCGCTGGCAACGTAACCGCACATTTGCCTTTGGGCTCCAGCACGTACCATGGCGGAGCGTTGACGTTCAGCCAAAGCTTGAGTCATGGGCTCACACTGCGAGCGAATTACACCTACTCGCATAATATTGACAACTCAACCGCTGAATTGTTCAGCACCTTCCTCAATCCTCGGCGAGCAGAAGATAACTTCAACCTGAATGCCGAACGCGGCAATTCGGCGCTGGATGTCCGTCACAAGCTGGCACTCGCATGGACCTACGCTTTACCGCAGACGCATATGGAATCCGGCTGGATGAAGGCGCTATTGAACGGATATGAGATTAATGGCTCCTACATAGCGCAGACCGGACAACCAATTACCATTCTCTCGCCGTACGACGCGAATAATAACTTCGACGTTGCCGGCGACAGAGCAATTCTGAACCCGAACGGAATCGGCAATACCGCAACCGATGTAAATGCGGTTTGCAATTCCGGCCCGGGCGGGGCGGTGAGCATCGTTGCTCCGGATATTTTCGGATCATTTCCGGGCTGCGGGGCCAGCGATGACACGAACGTTGTTGGATATGTAACCATGGATCCAAAGGCACGCTACGTTGCCACACAAACGGGTTCCAAGTCCACCGTTGGACGGAATACCTTCTATACACCGGGGTTTGGTATCTGGAACCTTTCGGTATTCAAAAACACGCATTTCACCGAGTCGGCTTACCTGCAGTTGCGGATAGAAATGTTCAATGCGTTGAATCATCCTAACTACACGGTCGCCGGCAATCTGAGCGTCTTTTCAACCTTAACCGGAACGAACGCGACAGCAGATCCTGCGTTCAATCTCGCAACCAGTGGTAACCCGGATTTCCTGCGACCACAGGTTTTCTCGGGTGGAAGTCGCAACGTACAACTGGTCGCGAAAATCATCTTCTAACTTCTCACTGGAAGTGCCTCTGGTGCGCGGGGACAAATCCCCGCGCTTTTTTTTTCGAGACATCCCGCCGCTCTCGCGTGGAAGCTGCTGCAAACATCCCGGTATAACATTAAGAAGTGAATCTCCTCGTCAATCCGCCTGTCCTACCCATGCTCGCCAAGCGGGTGGATGAAATACCGGCAGAGGGTGACTGGATTTTCGAACCCAAGTGGGATGGATTCCGCACGCTGGTATTTCGCGACGGGGACGAAATCTTCATCCAGAGTAGGGATGAAAAGCCTCTCAACCGATATTTCCCCGAACTGATCGACCCTTTGCTCCAAACTTTGCCGGAACGTTGTGTGCTCGATGGTGAGTTGGTCATCGTAAAAGATGATGAGCTCGACTTCGACGCGTTACAGCTTCGCTTGCACCCTGCCGCGTCTCGGGCGAAGCTTTTGTCACAACAGACGCCGGCATCAGTTGTATTTTTCGATCTGCTTTGCCTTAGCGATCGCGACTTTTGCAGTGAACCATTTGAAACGCGCCGGCACGAATTGGAATCACTGCTTGCGAACAATCCGCCGCCCATTCACCTGACTCCTGCAACGCGTGACCGGAAAATCGCAGATGATTGGTTTCGCCGCTTCGAAGGGGCGGGCCTCGACGGCGTAATCGCGAAACCTGTCGACGGAACCTACCAGCCCGACAAGCGTGTGATGTTCAAGATCAAGCACGAACGCGATTGCGACTGCGTGGTTGCGGGCTTCAGGTGGCATAAGAAAGGTGATCGCACCCTGGTTGGTTCCCTGCTCCTGGGGCTGTTTGATGACGCCGGCGCGCTGCAACATGTTGGAGTCTGCGCCAGCTTCAGCAACGCAAAGCGGCTTGAGTTAGCAGATTTTCTCAAGCCGTATCGCAAGGACGCTCTCGTGAATCACCCGTGGAAGGCTTGGGCAGAGGCTGATGCAGCTCTCGCTGATGGCACAAAGCGCATGCCGGGTGGCCAGAGCCGATGGAGTCAAGGCAAGGATTTGTCCTGGGAACCGTTGCGCCCGGAACTGGTGGTCGAAGTTGCTTATGACCACATGCAAGGAGATCGCTTCCGTCACACCGCACAGTTTCGCCGCTGGCGACCGGACAAGAAGCCTGTCGATTGCACATACGCGCAACTGGAAGTGATCCCACCTCAGGAACTGGCCGCCATCTTCCCTTCCGGACGATAAGGCGGGTCAGGTCTCTCTCTTTCTTTGGCGCGTCTGTTCTTTGTTCCACTCGCGCCACTCGCGCGTGGGATCGTCATCCGGGTCAGGCGGTCCTTGTGCCGGTCGAAGATTTTCTGGCACATGTTGCAGGTTGATTCGAATGCGCGTCCAAGTGGAAGACCTGCCTCGCATGGAGTCGACCAGAACGTCCTCCGGCGCGAGAAATTCAACCGCACCGGCATGTCGCGCCTTCCACCGTTCCAGGCCCGCAAGAGCTGCGACCTTATCTGGTGAATTGGCAATCACGATCAAAGGCATCTTGACTCGTGGCGTTTTGGCTTTGGATCTCGCTCGCGAAGGCGCAACTCTCGGACCTTCTGATTCCATCTTGCGAAAATGTGGAGGCCAAGGAGCATCGCCCAAGCCTTCAGCTTCATCACGGGCTGCGAGTTCAAGTAATGGTTCAAGAAATCCAGGTACAGCGTTCATTTCTGAGTGGGGATCACCGGTTTCCGCAAAGCGCTTGGGCATAGTGAACATCGTGAAATCTGCTGGATCGCAGTCCGCCACTTCGCTCCAGCGAAGTGGCGCTGACACTCGCGCATCGGGGACCGGACGCACCGAATAGGCGGAACAGGTAGTTCGGTCTTTCGCGTTCTGGTTGTAATCGAGAAACACGCCGTGACGCTCTTCTTTCCACCATTTTGAACTCGCGATTTGCGGAGCCCGCCGCTCGATGGCTCGTGACAATGCAACTGCAGCGCGACGCACATCTGTAAAGGTCCATCGTGGTTCAATTCGCACGTAGATGTGCATGCCGCGCGAGCCGCTGGTTTTGGGCCAACCCTGCAAACAAGATCGTCGGAGCGCACTGGATGAGGATGAAGTTCGATGCAACCCAAGTTGACGATCCATGCCAAACCCGCCGCATCATCGACCACGATCTCTTCCGCGGTTCGGCCTGAAGGAAACGACAACGTCACAGTTCGCAGCCAGGGTGGACGCTGCTCCGGCGCGCGTTTCTGATAGAAAGCCGGGGCCTCGGCTCCATTCACAAATCGCTTCAAAACGATCGGCCGATCCTGTATTCCGGTCAGGGTGCCTGAAGCCAGGGAGAGGTAGTAATGTACAACATCAAGCTTGGTAATCCGCACGTTGTCCGAGAAATACAGCTTGTCGGGATGAGTTATGCGGACCTCTCGTCCTCCAACCGAGAGCGGTTCAGTGGCTTCTTGCTTCGCCATTCGATTAGGCTACCACTCGGCTCATCACGATCATTTGCGTGATTTTCATGCCTCAGCAATCTCGAAATCTGCGACCATCGGCAGGTGGTCCGATGCAACCAGCGCAGTTCGACTGCGATGCATGCGAAAGCTCTTTAGCGCGAGGTGTTTATCGTAGTAGAAGTGGTCGAGGTGCAGCATCGGCAAAATTCCTGGATACGTGCGCGAGTATCTCAGAAACTTTCCGGGCTTGACTTCGGCAAAAGCATGACCCATCAACCGTGAAGCCAGGCCACGCGTCCATTCGTTGAAATCTCCGACAACTATTCTTGGTCCAGAATATTCGGGCCGGATGAGAATTTCGTCGGTCAAAAGCTTTCTGCCTTGGTGCCGCCGTTCAGCGAAACTCGTTCCTAAATGAATATTAAAAAGATGCAGTACCGTACGCTTTGCGAGAGATATATCGGTTCGTAAGCAACCGCGGCGTTCGCGGTGACGCCAGGTTAAATCGTAATTTTCGCAAAGTTGTACAGGAAAGCGGCTGAGGGTCACGTTCCCATAGGCCCCACCGTGTAACCTGCGGTTCTCTCCAAAACAGAATTCGTATCCGTTGAGTTCCGAATGAATGCGACGGGCCTGGTCGAATTCAGGTTTTCCATTTCTTGCGTCCACGATTTCCTGAATGGCAATGATGTCTGCATCGAGTGCGGCAATGACTCCCGCGATGCGGTCAGGATTTGTGCGCCGGTCAAGTCCCCGACACTTGTGAACGTTATATGTTGCGACACGGATGCGAATGCTCATTGCTGCCGTTCAAATACCCAACCTACGGCTTCGAGCAGGCGCTCATAGACTCCACGATGCTGCCAATCGGCAAGACTCACGCGCTTCGAGCGAGATACGTCTTGCTTGAAATCATCGCTAAGCCGCGCCGCGAACTCTGGGTCTAATACTGCAACGTTGATTTCATCATTAATACCGAACGAGCGGTTGTCCAGATTGGCGGAGCCCACAACGCTCCACGCTCCATCTACAATCATGATCTTCGCGTGAATCATTGATGGCTCGTACTCAAATACATCTGCGTCAGCTTTCAGCAGATCACCGTACGCGCTTTGCCCCGAGCTGCGCGTGAGCGCATGATCAGCGTGTTTTCCTGGAACGACCAGTTGCACAGAGACGCCTCGATTCCTGGCACGCACGAGTTCTTCCCGCATGCTGCGGTCGGGCAGAAAGTATGGCGTGGTGATGTAAATCGACTTGTGCGCGGCGGCAATCAGCGTTTGAAACAGAACACGGGCACGCGTCGAGCCTCCCGAAGACGGAGTACTCGTTACCACCAAAGCAGTTGCGTGACCGGGCTCGCCACCGGTCTGAGGAAGGTAATCGGATCCATCGAGAATTTCACCCGCTGTTTCCAGCCAGTTTTCGATGAACGTACCCTGAATGCCGCGCACCGCATCGCCTTGCACGCGGACCATGGTGTCGCGCCAGCGGGGCTCTCTTTTCTCGCCGAACCGCCACCAGTCGGCGTAGCCGGCGCCTCCCACGAATGCGATTGAGCCATCGACAACCGTGATCTCGCGGTGAGTGCGGTTATTCTCGGAGAACCAGTTATGTAATCGCAACCGGTGGTACCACTGCACGTGTCCACCAGCATCCTTCAACGCTTTGAAGTAATGTTTGCGAGTGGACAGACTCCCCATTGAATCCATCACAAGATTCACTTTTACTCCGGCTTTCGCGCGGTCAGTCAGGACGCTTAATACTTCGTCCGTCACTCTTCCTTTGTGAAAAATGTAAGCTTCGAGATTGATGCTGCGCTGCGCGTGACGCATGGCATCGAGTTCGGCAGTGTAAAAGTTCTCTCCGTTTTCGATTACCTCAACGTCATTGTTGCGGGTGATCTTGGAATCCACCAGCGGCTCGAGCTCATTCAGAAATGCAGGTGAATCTAGGGCTGCGCGCGGGGGTGTGGCCAAAGAGTACCGTAAACCCGGCGCAAAGAGTCCTGCGAGTACTAATGCAGTGAGGGCCAAAATCGAGATCAACGAAACGATTCGTAGAAACTTGTACTCGTCGAATTCTCTTTTGAAAAAGCTGTCGCCTTGCTTTGGTTTGCGGCGGCGAGAAGCTTGAGTTTGCGTCGACAATCTGCCGGGCCTCTCTGGTCGAAGACTCTGATGCATGCGTGTTCGTCAAGGATGGCGGCGGAGGCAACGGGCAGCGGGTACATACCTGCTTAGTTCTCCGTGATACCATTTTTAGCCGCCGTTGAATTACGGCCTGAAGCGTTCGTCACGGGAGTTTTGGTAGTGAAGACAATTAAAGGTCCGGCCATTTTCCTCGCCCAATTCGCGGGTGATGTTTCTCCGTTCAACAACCTGAAAGAGATCTCCGCCTGGGCGGCGGCGCTGGGCTACAAGGGGGTACAAATCCCTACCTGGGATGCTCGCCTGTTCGATTTGAAACGCGCTGCGGGTAGCAAGGCGTATTGCGACGAAATTCGAGAGACGCTTGCAAAGAATCGCGTCGAACTGACGGAGTTATCGACTCATCTCCAAGGACAGCTCGTCGCCGTTCATCCAGCATACGATCAGGCATTTGACGGCTTTGCCGCTGAGTCGGTCCGCGGAAATCCGTCCGCACGGCAGGCGTGGGCGGTCGAACAGCTTCTGATGGCGGCGAAGGCCTCGGCCAACTTTGGACTTAAGGCCCACGTCACATTTTCAGGAGCACTGGCGTGGCCGTACATTTATCCATGGCCGCAGCGCCCGGCAGGGCTGATCGAAACCGCATTCGACGACCTCGCAAAACGCTGGAAGCCCATTCTTGATGCTTTTGACGATGCCGGAATCGACCTCTGCTTCGAACTGCACCCGGGAGAAGATTTGCACGACGGCGTCAGCTTCGAAATGTTCCTGGATCGTCTGGCTGCTCACCAGCGCTGCAACATTTTGTACGATCCCAGCCACTTCGTCCTGCAGCAGCTCGATTACCTTGAGTTCATTGACATCTACCATTCGCGAATCAAGATGTTCCATGTGAAAGATGCTGAGTTTCGTCCCAGCGGCCGCCAGGGCGTTTATGGCGGATATCAGCCGTGGATTTCGCGCGCGGGACGCTTCCGGTCTTTAGGTGATGGTCAGGTGGACTTTGCGAGTATTTTTTCGAAGCTTGCGCAATACGATTTTCCCGGATGGGCGGTACTCGAGTGGGAGTGCTGCATTAAGAACAGCGAACAGGGTGCTCGGGAGGGCGCGCCTTTCATCGCCCGACACATCATTCAGACTGCGGAACGCGCGTTCGACGACTTCGCAAAATCTGGAGCTGATGACGAAGCAAACCGCAAAATGCTGGGGTTAGTGAGGAGATAGCAGCAATGCCGATTGAAAGTTCCACGCAGAAGAAAAACCGTCGCTTGCGCCTGGGAATGGTTGGAGGTGGGCCCGGCGGTTTCATCGGCGCTGTTCATCGCATCGCCGCGCGCATCGACGACCGGTACGAACTCGTCGCCGCAGTGTTGACCTCGAACGCGGAACGAAGCCTGGCAGCGGCCAAGGAACTCAATATCCCGCGCGGCTACGGCAGCTTCGAAGAGATGGCAACGGCTGAATCGAAACGACCAGACGGTATAGAAGCAGTTTCGATTGTCACGCCGAACAATCTGCATCATGCGCCGGCAAAAGCGTTTCTCGAAGCCGGCATTGATGTGATCTGCGACAAGCCATTGACTACCACGCTCGACGACGCGCTCGACTTGGCTGAAGGAGTAAAGCGTACTGGCCTTATTTTCGGATTGACGCACAACTACACCGGCTATCCCATGGTCCGTCAAGCCCGGGAAATGGCGCGAGCCGGCGAACTAGGCCCCTTGCGACTGGTACAGGTTGAGTATGCGCAAGATTGGCTGGCAACTCCGCTTGAACGGACCGGACAAAAGCAGGCGGAATGGCGCACTGATCCCGCACGCAGCGGCCCCGGTGGCTCCCTCGGCGACATCGGAACTCATGCATACAATCTCGCGTGCTTTGTAACCGGATTGAAGTGCGAGCACGTTGCAGCTGATGTAAGCACGTTTGTGCCCGGCCGGCGGCTGGATGACAACGTCCAGGTGATGTTGCGATTTTCGCAAGGAGCAAAAGGATCGCTGTGGGCTAGTCAGGTCGCTTCCGGCAATGAAAACAATTTACGGCTGCGAGTGTATGGTGAAAAAGCAGGCTTGGAATGGCGGCAGGAAGATCCCAACGAGCTTAGCTTCATGCCATTAGGAGAAACCCGTCGCACCATCCGCCGTGGGAGCGCAGGAACTGGTTCGGCTGCCGCCCATGCTACACGCATCCCCAGCGGACATCCTGAGGGATATTTGGAAGGTTTCGCTCAGCTCTACACCGATCTCGCCGAACAGATTGTCGCGCGACGTGAAAAAAGGCCGCCGAATCCCAATTCGCTGCTCGTGCCCGGAGTGTTGGATGGCGTTGAAGGCGTCAGATTCATCAATGCGGTACTCGAATCATCTCGCAATGCCTCCGCATGGACGCCAATTTCGCTTGAACTCATCACTGAAGCAAGAAGAAGTTGAGCAACTCCCACAATAACGTTATTATTCTCAGCAATGGATTTCCCCGTCCAGGTGACCCAAGCTTCATCGGCACACTCGCAGGCCCACCAGACCTCATTAAGCCGTCGTGATCTGATTCGAGCCGCTCTTCTGTCTGCCGCGGCATCTGTGCTGGGGCCATCGTTCTCGCTGGCGCAAGCAATCGAGTCAGGCTTGACGCCTGCGGCGCGCGGCGAGGACGGCGCTGCATATCTTACGGATCCCCACTGGAAGGCTGCTTTCCTCAATGATCACCAGAACGAAACATTGATCGCGCTCAGTGACGTGATCATTCCCGCGACTGATACGTCCGGCGCGAAAGCGGCACTCGTCAATCGCTATCTTGATCTTTTGATCTCGGTTCAACCTTCCGAATTCCAGCAAGAGTTCTTGGCGGCCCTGAAATTTATTGACAGTGAGAGCCAGGCGCAACTTGGGAAAGAGTTTCTGGAACTTTCACTGGAAGACCAGACCTGGTTGCTCAAGCCGTGGGCATACACTCAGCAGTCAAGTCATTGGACGGAGCGGAATGATCCGCATGCGCAACCGGCCGATCTGGCACAACAACATTTTCATCGGCTCAAGACGTTGATTGCCGCTGCCTATTATGGTTCAGAAATTGGCCAGAAGGAACTCGGCTGGGATGGCGAGTTCACACATGGCCCTTACGAAGGTTGTGAACACTCAGACGCGACCCATTCCTAATTCATGGCACAAGACCCCTTACAGCAAACTTATGACGCAATCGTAGTCGGCTCAGGCGCAACCGGCGGCTGGGCCGCAAAGCGTCTTTCAGAAGCAGGCCTGAAAGTGGCTTTGCTCGAGGCCGGGCGCGCGGTGACCGGAAGAGAATTTACCGAGCACATGCCGTCGTTCCAGTTGAAATACCGCAACCACTCGCCCGAGGTCATGCGTACGCGTCCGATTCAGCGCCAGTGTTACGCCTGCATGGAATACAACTACGAATGGTTCGTTAACGATCTGGAAAACCCATACAGCACGCCGCCGGATCGTCCATTCACGTGGCAGCGACTGCGAATACTCGGTGGACGATCGCTCGTGTGGGGCAGACAAAGCTATCGGTTGAGCGACGTGGATTTCAAAGCGGCGAGCCGCGACGGCTACGACGTTGACTGGCCTTTCTCATATAGCGATCTCGCGCCGTTTTATGACATCGTCGAAAACTATGTTGGAATCAGCGGCGCTCCCGAGAAAAATGAGATGTTGCCCGATGGCCAATTTCTTCCGCCAATGAAAATGAGTTGCGGGGAGATCCGCCTGCGGGACAGCGTGAAGAAAACATTCGGGCGGACTGTCACCATTGGACGAACCGCAATTGTCACGCAGCCCCACAACGGCCGCGCGCCCTGCCACTACTGCGGTCCCTGCGAGCGCGGATGTATGACGTACTCCTACTTCAGCAGCCCGTTCACCACTGTCAAAGATGCGCTCAAGACTGGGAATTGCACGCTTATCACTGACGCCATTGTCAGTCACGTCGATATGGACGTCAGCGCAAATAAAGCGCGGGGCGTGACATTCGTCAATCGTACAACCAAGGAAACAAAACATGTACGTGGTAAAACGGTCGTCCTGTGCGCGCAGGCGCTCGAATCAACGCGAATTCTGTTGAACTCTTCGACGCAGGAATATCCAAAGGGATTAGGTAACTCCAGCGGACTGCTCGGACATTATTTGATGGACCACGTGGTAGGTGGCAGTGCCAGCGCAACGTTCGAAGATATGCAGGCCTCGCCTAGTGCGAACCCTCCGCATCGGCCAAACGGCATCTATCTGGTGCGCTTCCGCAATACTCCAGCGGAAGGAAAACATCCTCATTTCATCCGAGGTTATGGATTCCAAGGCGGGTCTATGCCCGATTTCAACATGGACGCAGCTGGCATCGGAGCGGATTACAAGAAGGCGGTGAAACGAGGAGTCTACGGCGTTTCCCTTGGCGCCTTCGGCGAGTCATTGGCGAACTTAGATAATTTTTGCGAAATCGATCCCAACCTGAAAGACGCGTGGGGCATCCCAGCCCTGCGCATCAGCATGGCGCATGGAAAAAATGAGGCGGCGTTGATGCGCGATGCGGCAATCACGGGAGCGGAAATGCTTGAGGCTGCCGGCGCGAAAGATATCCGGCTCACCACCGGAACCGAGATGCCGGGAATGGCCATTCACGAGGTCGGCACTGCGCGCATGGGGAATGACCCGAAAAAGTCAGTGCTCGACCCTTTTTGCCGATCGCATGATGTCTCGAATCTGCTCGTGACCGACGGATCTGGTTTCGTTTCCTCGGCCTGCCAAAATCCAACCCTGACCATGATGGCGATCACGGTGCGTGCTTGCGACCACCTCGTTGAACGATTCAAGCGCAATGAGGTATAGAAGGATCCGGATTATGAAAAGAACTCTTGATCGCCGTCAATTCGTACACACTGCAGCCTTGACCGGAGCTGCCCTAGCTCTTCCAACGACCTTGCTGGCGGCCGGCAGGAAGAGTGTGCTTGTGTTCACGAAGTCATCAGGTTTCGAGCACGACGTGGTTAAAAGGGTCGACGGCATGCCCAGCATCGTGGAAAACGCCGTCACCGCGTTAGGCAAGAAGCACGGATTCAATGTGACTACGACCAAAGAGGGCCGGGTCTTCGATTCGCCAGAATTCCACAAATATGCCGCAGTTCTTTTCTTTACGACGGGCGATCTGACGACGGACGGAAAGGACAAAAACCCGCCAATGTCTGTGCAGGGAAAGCAAAAGTTTCTCAGCGCAATCAATGGCGGAATGGGTTTCGTCGGCGTTCATGCTGCGAGTGACACCTTCCATACGCCTCCAGACACCGAGGACAACGCTAACCGATACATTGCCCATGGAGATAAGTCCGATCCGTATCTGCGAATGCTGGGTGGCGAATTCATTACGCATGGCAGCACGCCCCGTCTGCAAGACACAAAACTTGTGGTGAACGATCCGAAATTCCCCGGCCTCGAAGGAGTCAAATCTCCGGTCACTTTCAACGACGAATGGTATTCGCTGAAAGACTTCCGCACCGATCTGCACGTGATTCTGACGCTTGATACTCACGGCATGACCGGCGAGCCGTATCAGCGCGCTCCCTATCCTATGACTTGGGCACGCATGGATGGCAAAGGCCGCGTGTTTTACACCGCCATTGGTGATCGTCCGGAGAACTGGTCGGAACCTTTCTTCCTGAATCTTCTCGGAGGCGGAATTCGCTGGTCCATTGGGGATGCCAATGCGACACTCACTCACAATCTGACGCAAGCGGCGCCGGGATATGCGGAAATTCCGCCAAAGCCGAAGGCGAAGGGCTAGCACGCATATCCTAAGAACTCCTAGTGAATGATCTTGGAAGCCGGTGCGCTACGCCGCACCAGCCGGTCCGAACCAAGTGCTTAGCGCGTCGGCGAGTCCCAACTGAGTTTGCTCTCCCACCCAAGCGACGTAGCCGTCGGGCCGAATCAAAACCGTGTTGGGAGCAGTTACCGTCCCGACTGCCGGAAGCTCCCACCTACCGATATACCTGGCGTCGATCAGTTTAACTGGATCTGCCCATGGAGTGTTGTCGAAGCCACCGGGTTTATCGAAGTTGAGTAGCACCGGCCGGGCATCGTGCAGCAGGGTGAAGACGCGCAGCGGCCCGTCGGCGGTAACCAAGTCGAGATCAGGCATGCGGCGTCCGAGGAGCGGGTGCCCCTCGCCGAGATCGTAATGAATGTCCAAGCCAGACATCTCCGCGGCCAATCGTCTGTGAGGCTCGTCCATGCTCAGGAGCTCGGAAAAGATATCGCGCAAGGCATTCGTGCGGTCATCTGTGCGGAGCAGTGCAACTTGGGCCATCGTATTGCGCAACACACGAGCAGCGACCGGGTGCCGCTCGGTATGGTACGTATCGAGCAGGCTCTCTGGCGACGTCTTCTTCACCACCTGGGCCAGCTTCCATCCCAGATTCATCGCATCCTGCACACCGATGTTGAGGCCTTGTCCGCCGGTCGGATAATGCACGTGTGCGGCATCGCCAGCCAGCAGGACCCGCCCCTTGCGATAGGAAGTTGCCTGCCGAGCCGTATCGGTGAATCTCGAAATCCAAGTGGGGCTGTGGACCCCGAAGTCGGTCCCGTACGCGGCGAT
This sequence comes from Acidobacteriota bacterium, assembly GCA_003224815.1. Lineage (GTDB taxonomy): Bacteria > Acidobacteriota > Terriglobia > Terriglobales > Acidobacteriaceae > Gp1-AA145. The sequence continues at coordinate 21,628 of QHZW01000331.1, forward strand.
GAGTTCCTCGCTGAGATCGCGCAGTGTGGGTTCGCCGGTCCGGCCGAGGCGCTGTTCGGTCACGAGGACCCGCACCGTCCTCCCATCCTCCGATCTGCTTAACGAATGGATGCCGTGGGAGTCGCGGCGCAAGCCCCATTCCGGCTCCCCGGCCATCTCGACCTCGGCGATCAGGTTGCTGGTTGTCGGATCCCACCCGGGGAACTCGATGCCCGCCGCTTTACGGATCAGACTGCGTCCGCCGTCGCACCCGACGAGATACTGCGCCCTTAAGCGTTGGCCGTCGGACAACTCCACGTCAACACCAGTGTCGTCCTGAGCAAAACCGGTCACGTCACGTCCGCGATAGATCGGCACCGCCAGATCTTCCACCCAACCGGCGAGGATGCGCTCGATGTGATTCTGCGATAGGGCGAGCCCATAGTTGTGCCGTGTGGGAAAGTCGCTGATGTCCAAACGGATCCAAGCGAATCCCGCGACTTGGGCTACCTTTCCCTGCGAAAGGAACCGATCTGCGATTCCGCGCTGATCGAGCACTTCGATGGTGCGTGAGTGCAGGCCGCCTGCCCGCGAGCCGGTGAGGTCCTGGCTGGAACGCCGCTCGACAATCGCGACGTCGACCTCCGCCAACGCCAACTCGCCCGCCAACATCAACCCTGTCGGACCTCCTCCGACGATCACCACCGCATGCTCGGTCATAGTTGCACTCCCATCCTTGAGGTTGTGACTGTACGGCACGACCCGTGCCTTGCCGCAAGTCTCCCGGCGCGCTATATACTGGTAGTGGGAAGAGAACTCTTCACCCGCTTCAGCAAGGGCACTGAATGCATCTTTCGTTTGCTATCTTTTACTTTCTTATAGAAAGTTTTGGATAGTTTTGCTAAAGTCGCAGGCGCCTTGATTTTCAAATCTCTCTTGACATCTCCATGGCGAGCGGGTGTCATACCCGCGATATTGACCTTCTTTCTCACGGTCTTCGCCTTCGGGCATGAACCCTCGCCTGTTTTCTTTCGCACACAGGATTCTGATTCGTGGGTTACGCATTCCATTCACGTCCAGCGCCGTTATCGGCGAGTGCTCGTTGTGAACACTACTGGAGAGAGTCCAAAACATTTGTCCATTTCTTCTGTTGACCTGAACTCCAGGACGAATGTGAATGGCGCGTCTCGCGAATACCGCGTCAACCAGACATTCAAAACGCTTCAGGAGGCCGCCGATGCGGCTGAAGGGGGAGATCTGGTCGCGGTCATGCCGGGACACTACACCGGCTTCGTGCTGGAAGAAAAGCCCACCGCTGCTGATGAACGTTACATTCACTTCAAAGCAATGGGCGAATCTGGCGACGTGGTGATTGACCAGCCATCTCGGGTTCCGGATTGGATGATCCTATTGCGGGCCACCCATCATGTGGTCATTCAGGGATTCAACATCGCGGGGAGCAATGGACCTGGCATTGAGCCATCAGGACCACGCGCCGGCATCATGCTCGACGGCGATTTCAGCAAAACCGGCAAACAGACGCATCACATTGTGATCGTCGGCAATTTCTCGCACAACCACCGCAAGTGGGGGCTGCACAGCCGCGACACGCACACTGTCTTGATGCAGGACAATCTCTTTGCCCGTTCAGCAGTGGAGCACTCCGCATATGTCAGCGACGGATCGGACAATTATGTCATTCGGCGAAATGTGTTTTTTGGAAGCGCCAGCGGCGGGCTGCAATGCAACCTCGACTCGGTCAGCTCATTTCACGATCTAATCAAGAACGCTGAGTTGAAGAACTATCCGAAAGAGGAACCGACACGCGCGTGGGCTGTCGGTCTGATGAAGCTCGCCACTGAAGAGTTCGGCGAGAATAACTTTCCTGACGGGCGCGGCACAAACTTCATCATTGAAGAAAACGTGATGAATGAAAATGGACGTGTCGGCGGCGGCTCACTGAACCTGGCAGGCCTACAGGACTCCCTCATTCAGAACAATCTCATCTATAACAATCTCAATCATGGCATTGCGCAATGGAACGATCAGAATCCTTACGATCAGGCGTATGTTGAGCCCGGCCCGAGTTCTCCCGATCAAGTAAAAGGACCGGACGACCTACCTCTTTGGGGATGTCACGGGAATATCGTTCGCAACAATACGGTGCTCATGAATAATCACGATCGCGCTGCCATGCAGGCACGGAATGGAAGCTGGGGCACGAAGATGCGCAACAACATCTTCATCAACGATCAGGCGAACTCAATCGAGATTTACGACACCAGCGTCTATCGCCTGGACTCAAGCTTCAACGTCGCAAACGCCGTCACCTATCACAGCAGCGCGGGGGACGATGCAGTAAAGGATATGCCGCCCAGTTTAAAAGCGCTCGCAACCCAATTGCCCGAAGGGCCGAATACAATTTCGGCAATTACACAGAAAAAAGCTGCTCCGGAGTTCGTCCGCTACAGCAACGAGTCATGGGTCATTATTGAGGGCAAATGGTGGCGGCTGAATCCAAATCGCCCGGATCTTCGGCCACGTCCTGACTCCAAGCTTTTCGCCAATTGGGGAGACGCGAAAAACCTGGCCGCGCATGACCTTGCTGGAAACCAGCGGACAGGCGCTTCCCTCGGCGCGCTTGCTCCCGCCGCGAGCGTCACACAATGAAGATCTTCGCGCGCGTCTTTCTCTTCTCGGTATCGCTAGCAACCGCCGCAGCTTCCGATGCTCCACCTCCCGAAGCGTTTCGCGTTCTGCCTCCGATTACGACTGAAGCGCCGACCATCACCGACTACTTGCGGTATCAAACCGCAATGGCGTGGCGCCAGGATGATGCTCGCCGCAAATCATGGGAAAACATTCGGACAGAATCGGATTTGCGCAAGGTTCAAGAGCAACTTCGGGAAAGTTTGCTCACTATGCTCGGCGGTCTTCCGGCCGTCAAGACGCCACTGAATCCTCGCGTCACCGGCAAGATTCCGATGGACGGCTTTCATATCGAAAAATTGATTTTTGAAAGCCTGCCGGGTTTTTACGTCACAGCGGCGGTCTACGTCCCTGAGGACGAATCGAAAAGACATCCCGCAGTTCTCGTCCCGGCTGGTCACTCTTCCAATGGCAAGGCTTACTACCAAGCGCTGTGTCAACGTTTGGTGAAACATGGATATGTCGTGATCTCGTGGGACCCGGTCGGACAAGGCGAGCGCAGCCAGTTCTGGGACGCGAAGAACCACAAGAGCCGCTACAACCTGATCTGCGCTGAACACGCGGTCATGGGGAATCTGGCATATCTTGCGGGGACGAATCTGGCGCGTTGGGAAATCTGGGACGGAATCAGGGCGGTTGATTATCTGCTCACCCGAGCTGACGTTGACCCCGACCACATCAACATTACGGGAACCAGTGGGGGCGGAACTCAGACGGCGTACATTGCCGCACTCGATCCTCGAATCAAAGTTGCTGCGCCTTCCTGTTACATCACTGCGTTGCCCATGCGCGTTTATAACCGGATTTTCAAAGATCCAGACAGCGATCCCGAACAAGATTTGTACGGAATGGTTTCAAACGGTGTAGATCATGCTGGTCTCTTGCTGCTGATGTATCCGCGTCCGGTTTTCGTGGCCGCTGCCGTCCTCGACTTCTTTCCCATCGAGGGCACATACAAGACGTTCCATGAGATTGCCGGCTTCTATGGTCGATTCGGGCACCCCGACCGCATCTTGATGCACGAGAGTTACAACGGACACCAGTACTCGCCTGAGAATCAACAAGCAGCGCTCAAATTTCTCGATCATTTCAATGGAATGCGCGCCCTGGACGAAGTCTCTCCAATAGAAGAGCTTGATGAAAAAGAGTTGCAGGTCACGCACTCCGGCCAGGTAATGACCGATTTTGAAAATGCAAAATCGGCGATGGACTTGGTTCACGATTATTACGAGGAGCACAAATCCGGCAGCAAACCCCGCCTTAAGCAGGTGTACTATTCGCGCCTGTATCCGCGAATTATCGCGTGGAGAGTTACGGAATATCGCGGCGCCGGTCCGTTGCCCGACGAAATCAGCAGCAAATCCAAAGGCAGCACGCAATCGGGCGACATAATCGTCGATCGATACCTTCTTCACCACAGCCGCTACCTGCAGATGCCGCTGCTTTGGATACACAAGCGCAACTCAACTTCTCGTCGTGTATTGCTGTGGCTGGGCGACAATAGCAAGGCAACCGAACGCGATTGGCCGCAACTGGCGAAATACCTCGACGAGGGATACGACATCGTGTCATTTGATCCGCGCGGCCTTGGCGAAACTCGCATGCCCTACAAGGCAGCATCGCCAGACGATCCTGCTCTCGCGCAAATGAACTTTGAGCAGGCCTACTTCAGCCCCATTTCCGGCGTTCTCGCCGATTACGTTTACAACTCGCTGCTGACCGGTCGTCCGTATTTCCTGCAGATGATAGAAGACGTGGAGGTTGCAGAGAAGTTCGTAAAGGCCAAAGCGGGGCCTGCTTCCGAAATCGCAATCATCGGTCTTGGGAACGGCTACTCGCTGGCTGCCGCTGTATCAGAAACGCTCCCCAACATAAAAATGATTTCGCAGCCCGAATCAGAAATCGTGAAGTGGTCGGAGTTGGTGGAGCGAGAACGTGAGATGTGGCCTATTCAGGATTTACTTCCCGGCGGAGGGTACATTCACTAACGAACAGCTCTAGCCGCCGTGCAATTGAAGAAACTTCATACGGTGATCTGCATCGCGAAATGCCTCGGTACCGCCTGCGCGTGTTACTGACAAAGCTCCTGCCCGGTTCCCCGCGGCAAGACACGCCTTCACATCCGATCCACGGATGTATTCGTGCAGAAAACCAGCATCAAAACTATCTCCGGCACCAACCGGATCGACCAAATTAACCTTCAGCGCTGGGCTCGACCATTGCTCCTTTTCGCGCCGCGCGACTGCACCTTCTGAACCGAGCTTCACGACGACCCATGGAACAGTCTTTGCGACTTCCTCAATTGCGCACTGCCAATCCGACGCACCCGTCAGGCGCATGATCTCGCGCGCATTAGGCAAGAACACATCAACCCATTTCAGCGCTTCCTGAATGCCGCCATCCCACCCGTCGTCAGGATCATCATTGCAATCCAGCGAAATGGTTAGGCCAGCATTTTTGAGCTTCCGGAAAAGTTCAGGCACATCGGGCCGCAATCCGCGCTGCAAGTAAAAGGAAGATAGATGAAAATGTTTGGCAGACGAAAGATACTCGAAGTCCAGCTTCTCCATGCTTAGATCGAAAATCGTCCCTGGATACGTCAACATGTTGCGCCAGGACTTGCGCTGCATGATTACTGTCAGGCCTGTCTTGCGGCCTGGGAGAATTGCAACTTTGCTGACGTCGGTTTTGGCAGCTGCCAGGCGAGCCAGCGCGAGATCTCCGAATTGGTCATCTCCTATGCACGATACAAATCCTACGTGGCTTCCGAGCGATCCCAGGTTATGCGCAACGATCGCCGACGAAGCACCCAGCGTGACACTGAAGTCGGACACCAGCAACTCACGTTCGCGTGGAATTTCCTCCGGCGTCCCGTAGAGAATGAGGTCCAGGTTGAGCTCACCCGCGATGGTCACATCAAAGCGGCGCATTTAATGAATGTACAAGGAAGCGACGATTGAAGTCATCTGGAAGAAAGCCGAAGCAAGGCGAAGCGTTCGGGCACGTGAAAAGAGGCGCCCATGACGGGCTGCCACACGATTTCCTTGGAGTTCTGCGGCCCTGCTTCTGTGCGAAAGAAATTCACACGAAAGGTGTTCCCCGCTTTTACAGGGCGTCCACCGAGCGCGTTAAGAGGAATCCGCATTGCCATATACCAGACGTGGCTTTTCTCATCGATTCGCGCTGCATGTTCGAAACCGGAATTCCATTTCCAGCCATCTTCATGATGCGGCTTGTTCAGGTCAATATCGAGGTCAATCCATTCATTATGCGGAGAAACTTCAAATTCTTTATAGCGCTTGATGTCGGCGAAGTCTGACCCGATGAAAACCTCCGCTACATTCCAGTTCCATAGTTCGTACGTTTCCTGATGAACGTTGGGTGAAGGCTTCAGATAAAGCTGTTTGTTTGGACATATAAAGAGGAAATAGATGTCCGTGTCTGTCGAGCGCGAGCGTATCTCAGTTCGATATTCGGGAAGCAGGCCTCCGTTCTTATCCGACTCGGCGTAGATCGGACGCGCCGCACGCCAGAAAGGCGATTCGGGCGCCGTGTTCAGAGCTGCACCGTGCGCGGCGAGTACGCTCTCGAAAACAGGTTTATCTCGGCCCAACATGAAACACGACATCACAAACAGCAGTGTGCAGCATGTAACTCTCACAATCGCACTCCTAAGCCTTCGTGATCTGAACCCCTCGCGGGAGCTAGGTTATCCCACTCCGAGCGAAACCAGTTTGCAAAATGCGGGATTGCAATTTCTGGCGGGTCCATTTCAGGAAGCCACTTCTTCTCCCACTCAAATGAGACGAATCCTGCGTACTCCATTAACTCAACAACCCCACGCACTTCAGACAACGGAAACTCTCCTTGTCCAGTGAGCGCCGGAACCCACTTGTCCGCAGCTTTACGCAGATCTTTAATGTGCACGTGCCGGACTGCTTTCCAGAGAGCGTTTCCATTGGCAAATGGTCGCTCGCCGTATTCGATGAACGCAGGCGCAGGGTCCCATACCAGCCGCACTGCGGGGCACTCACTCAAAATGTACTGCACCTCTGAAGCGCAACAGAAATCTCCATGGGTTTCCAGCCACACTTCAAGACCATATTCTTCGATTTTTTCCGAAAGCAGGTTCAGCGAGTCCACAATCCACTTTCGCGTAACTCCGCGCTCGAGACCCGGATGAATCTCATCGCCAAAGACCCGAATACCTGGAGCCTTCAACTGCGCGGCTAACTCGGCCATGCGAACGCCCTGTTCGATCCAGTTTTCGCGTTCGGTAAGTTGCGGCGAATCGAAACGACAGCTGGTGTCCACACAGCAGATTGCTAGACCAGAATCGTCAATTTTCCTGCACGTCTCTTTCAAACCCGCACCGCTGAACGCGGACAGCTTCCAAAGCGATGCTTCGCCTTCGAGAAAGCGTAACTCAATGCCATCGTAGCCTGCGCTAACAGCGACTTCGATCCCTTGAGTCACTGTCCATTCCGGACAGCCCAAAGTTGAGAAGCTGATCTTCATTCCCTCTGCCGTGGTTACGTCATCCGCGCAAGCATTGAACTTGTGACCCGATTCTTTACGGCTTCTCCACGAAAAAAACGCTCAAGATCGTCGATCAGATCATCGGCCATTTCATGCCGCGCTTTTTCCGAGCCGCCCCCGATGTGTGGAGTTAGGACCGCTCCCGGCAGTCGTCGTAACGGATGCGTCGTCGGCAGCGGTTCCAGAGGATCAGTCACGTCGATGGCGCAACGCAGTCTGCCACTGCCCA
>QHZW01000246.1 GCA_003224815.1 Acidobacteriota bacterium
CGGAAGCAGTTGTCGACCCTGTCATGATGGTCGCCACGTGCCCGTCGGCAAACCACGTGTAACTATGGGATGTATCGGCGTTTAAATTTCCATCGCTATCATAGGAAGTACCTGCAAGTGTGTAGTGATTGTTCGCAGTATTGTATCCGGGCATCCAGGCGGTGCCCGGTCCGGTGGTGCTCTTTGTAATGTTGCCGAATTGGTCGTAGGAGAACGTTTGGTTCCAAACTTTGGTGGTCCCGTTGAGGCAGTTCACGCCCGGTGTACCGTCGAGCCCTGATGCAATACGCATGAAATCATCGTAGAGATATTTGCAATCCTGGGTGTTGGCCGAATTGTAGCCATCAACAATGTTATTTTCCTGAAGCGTTCCATTCGGATTCCAATTCAGAGTTCCCGTGATCACGACCGGTGACGAGCCGACGGAGGCCGAATAAGTTTTCACGTGGTTTCGGCAGGCGATCTCAATGGAGATGGCAAAACTGACTTGGTCTCTGCCGATGGTGGCGCGTCGATTTCGGTAGCCTTGAATAATAGCAATGGGACATTGTAGTCGCCGACTGTTTACACCTTAGCGCAATACGGGCGTGGCCAGTCGGTCCCGGCGATCGCCGTTGGCGACTTTAATCATGACGGAAAGCTCGACGTCGCAGTAGCGGTCTCGGTCCCCGGCGCTAATGCTTCCACTTGTTGCCCTGCCCAAACTCCCTCCGGCGATATCCTGATCTTCCTCGGCAACGGCGATGGTACTTTGCAAGCGCCGACCACGATTTCTCTCAGTTATCCTGCCCTCTCGCTTGCAGCCGCCGATTTCAGCGGCGATGGCGTGATCGACCTCACTGTGTTACGGGTGAACTTTTATGGTTTTCCGTCTACTACCCTGTTATCAGCTGCGGTTTCAGTACTGCTTGGAAACGGAAATGGCACTTTTCAAGCGCCCCAGAGTGTCTCGGTGCCAGCTACCGCGAGTGAGCTAGTAGTAGGCGATTTCAATAATGACGGCCACTTCGACTTTGCCACCGCCAATCAGAAATCCATTTCTATTTTGATCGGGAATGGCGACGGTACTTTACAGAGTCCATCCACCTTGGCAGTGGCAGCAGGCGCACTTGGCGTGGCTGACTTCAACGGCGACGGACGGTTGGACATAGCCTGCAGCAGTAACGGGGGCTCTGCGGTTTCTATGCTGCTTGGTAATGGAGACGGGACGTTTCAGAGCCCCGCGAACTTCAGCGTTGGGGGATCGATTGGCGGATCTACCGGAACAGCTTTGGAGTTGAGTGATCTCAACGGAGATGGAAAAGCAGACGTCATGGTCACCTCAAACTTTGGCACAGGGGGAACTATGGTTGCCGTACTTCTGGGCAACGGCGCCGGAGGCCTCGGAGCGCCAGCTTTCTTTCCCGTCAGTACCTTTACCCAAGAGGGGATCGCCGTCGACGTGAATGGCGATGGCAAACCGGACCTGGTCACAGCTAATAACGTGACCCTATCTGTATTAATCGGAAATGGGGACGGCACTTTTATTTCAGCGAAGGGCGCCTCGAATGCATTCTCTGCTGCCGGAGCAAGCATAGTTGCCGCCGATTTCAATGGTGATGGTATAGCCGACTTAGTAATTGGCGGGAATGTAGGTACTGCCGTTCAGCTAGGAGCGGCCAACGGAAGTTTTACACAATCCTTTACTGACGGTGCTTTCGGCGCTCCCTACATTTTGGCAGTCGCCGACTTCAACAAGGATGGCAAACAGGACATCATCGGCGGGAATGGTTCTGGGGTGTTTTGCTGGCTGGGGAATGGCGACGGCACATTTAAGACTGGCCTGTCCATCAGCACGCAACCCGCCTTCTTCATCGCGATTGGTGACCTTAACCTCGATGGCAAGCCCGACGTAGTCGCAGTGACCGGCGCCGGAACCGTCGTTGATCTCGGCAATGGTGACGGCACATTTCAAACTGGCTTGGTGGTTTCCAGTTCGCAGTCGAGCGTCGCAATCGGCGACTTCAATGGGGATGGAAAGCCCGACCTTGTCATCGCCAACGACAGCGGTTCGGCACAATTCCTTGCCGGCAACAGTGACGGCACATTTCAGGCTCCGGTCGCAATACCCTCAATTCCAGCGGGCAATCTGCCGGTCCTTAAGACCGGCGATTTCAATAATGATGGCAAGCTCGATTTGGCGTTCTTTGTTCCGCCCGCGCCGGATCCTCCCACGGTTGGGGTCGCGCTCGGTAATGCCAACGGCACATTCCAGAGCGGGTTTACGATGAGTCCTCCGGGTCCACCCGTCTCAATGCTTGTATTGGATGTCAATGTGGACGGAAACCTCGACTTAGTTACCGCCAATGAAAATGATTACAACGTATCGGTGTTCCTGGGAAAGGGAGACGGGACACTCCGTACCGGTCAGTACTTTGGAACGGGACCGCACGGTGGAGGACGTGCGAATGTAGACAACACATCGACAGCCTCTGATTTTAATGGTGACGGATTGCCCGACTTGGCCGTCATTGCTCCAATCGCACCGAGCCCGTGGTTGCTCTTCCAAACTGGTACCAACAGTGGATTTTCATTGATCACAACAAGCGCGGCCTCGGATACCGTGGCTGCGGGAGCGACTGCAACGTACAACTTAGCCATTGCGCCAAGCGGTGGCTTCAGCGGCACTGTATCGGTAAGTTGTACGGGCATCCCAACTGCGGAAATTACATGCACGGTGACGCCGGGCACGGTGAGTTTTTCAGGATCGAGTACATCACCTGCTTCGCTCACTCTAACGGTTGCAACGGCGAAGCGCACCATGGACGCTGTGGCGGGAGCAAAATCGCAGTATCCGCCCTTTTCTATTTTGTGGTTGGGTTGCTGGTTTTCTGTGGCAACTGCTCTGGTCTTTTTTTCTAAGAAGAATCGGTTGGCGCCGCGATCGGTGGCTTTCGCTGCAGGGTTGGTTTTTACGCTGGCTCTTTGTCTGACTGGTTGTGGTTCGGGATCATCAGGCGGAACGGGTGGAACTCCCGCGGGCACTTACAGCATATCAGTGACCGCAGCCGCGCAGGGCATCACTCGAACGTCCAACTTGACACTGGTAGTGCAGTAAAGTCGCGCCGGCCACAAGTAGCCGTCTTACTCGGCATGGAAGACGACAGTAGGAGCGGCCAGGGCTGGTGGCGCATGCTGATTCGAACCCAGGGGTTGTTCTGGGCGTTTGAAGCAACCGCGCCGAGCAGCAATCCCGCCAGAACAATAATGAGATCGAAGCATTTGGAAATCGCGCTTGGGATTCGAGGAAATGCTCGTGCCATTCGCGCGGTGGCGGTGAATGATGGGACAAAAATATTCAAGGAATTTAGAATGGCTGTGTGGCAAAATAGGACATTATTGTCATAGGAACTTCCGCAGGAGGTCTTGATCCTCTCATCGCAGTCAAGGACTGCCGGCCACATTCTCCGGATGCGTATTCATAGTTCAACATACCGCTCCCTATGCTTCCAGCACGCTGCCGGAAATTCTCAGCAAGTCGGGACCGCTAAAGGCGGTACACGCAAAAAACGACGAGGTGTTTCGACCCGGAAAGATCTACGTCGCTTCTCCTGACCATCACATGCTCCTTGAGCGCGGCAACAAGATCCTGATCAAGAAAGGCCCAAAAGAAAACCGTTTCCGGCCTTCAATAGACGCACTGTTTCGTTCCGCGGCCCATTGGTATCGTTCTCGCGTTATCGGCGTGGTGTTATCGGGGATGTTGGACGACGGAACTTCAGGTCTGTGGTCGATCAAGCGAATGGGAGGTCTTTCGATAGTTCAAGAGCCGAGAGAAGCGGCGTTTCCGGGAATGCCAACCAGCGTTCTGGAGTCGGTAAAGGTCGATCATTCCGCAGCAGCAGGCCAAATCCCAACATTACTCGTCAAGCTAAGTGCTCAGACCGCCAGCAGGGCGCGGAGAATACCGGCCAAAGAACTCAAGCGCTTGGAGATCGAAATCATGATTGCAACACACGATAATGCTTTTGAAATGGGCATTATTGAAATGGGCGAACTCACAGCGTTCACCTGTCCAGAATGTCACGGGGCTCTGTCCCGTCTTAAGGAAAGCAAAATCGTGCGCTTTCGATGTCACACCGGACATGCGTTTACGTTAAGTGCGTTATTGTCGGAAGTCTCTGAGTCTGTGGAGGACATGTTGTGGCAAGCCATGAGGGGCCTAGAGGAGACGAATATGTTGCTTACCGAATTGGGGCAGCACTTTGACGAGCATCACAAAGAGGGGACGGCAGCCTCCGCATTTTTCAGCAAAGCAAAGATGCTCAAAGAGCAGGCCCGGGTCGTTTACGAATCTGTTTTCTCGCACGAGTTACTTAGTGGCGACCTCCGTTTCAAAAAATGAATATTTGCCCGTCATCTCTTGCCGGTGTGATCTTGTTTCCGCGTGACAGCAAAAAGCTCTTCTATCGCTCGTTGCGCACTCTGTTTCCAGCTCTCAAATTGTCTTTACATTTCTTTACCCGTTATACTTTGTTCGTGAAGTCGCGCGCCTCACGGATAACGGCCGCTCTGATTTTATTAACGTGCGTCGTCTGTCCCTTTATCGACTCCTTCGACACCTGGGATGAGGCTCTCCAAACCGGAAACGAGACCGAATACACCTTTGTTTTTGTTGCGCTCTGTGTTGGAGCTTCCTATTCGTTTGCGCGTTTCGTCTTGAAACCCGTAGTCCTGAGCCTTGCAAAACGTGGTTCCTGCTCCTTCCGTCAGAAGTTCCTCTACGCGCTGGCTTGCAACTTGGACCTCTCGTTCTTAGATGGCCCTAGTCCACCCTTACTTTCCCTGCGCATTTAAAAACTTCCCTCCTACTTGCTCGACTCAGGGAAAGCTGGTCTCCGACCGCTCTCTTTATTGTGGCCGAGTTTAGCTTTCTATTTGACCCTGCGTCCGAGCAGATTCCGCTTGTCCTGAAATCTTTTTTCGGCGATTACGCGGCTTGGGGAAGCCGTGTGTCGCCGTAATCCTGCACCGTGGCACGACCAGTTTTCCAGCGACAAATAAAAATATGACTGACCTCAGTATGCACAACGACTCGCGCACTTCGTCGCGTACCACTTTGCGACTGGTGTTCTGGACACTCGGAATCCTGATTGCCTGCTTTCAGGCCTGGGCATTTCGCTACAGCGTCAGCGCCGATTCAATTTCCTACCTCGATATGAGCGACGGCGCAATGCCCGGTGGAGACTGGCATCGCTTGATAAGCGGGACCTGGAGCCCCTTATATCCACTGTTACTAGGACTGTTCCGGCGGGCGCTCAACATTTCTCCGCAAAACGAAATCGTCGCGGCTCACATTTGCAACGTCATCATCTTTGTTTTCGCATTCGCCTGCTTCGAGGTGTTCCTCACAAATTTTCTGCGAAGAATGCAATCTCCCGAGATTGCAAAACAGCCGGATATGGCACAGGGATTGTGGGTGTTTCTTTCGCTTGCTTATTCGTTGTTCCTGTGGAGCTCCTTCTCGGCCATCACGCTCCGATACCTCCGTCCAGACATGCTGATGTCCGGATTCGTTTATCTCGCCACCGGAATGCTGTTCAGATTCTCAGCGCGCCCGGCTGCCTGGATCGACTATCTCAAGCTCGGGTTTGTGCTGGGCATCAGCTTCCTAGCCAAGGAACCCATGCTGCCAATCTCCGTGCTTATGCTTGCGATCAGCTTCGGAGAAAGTGGCGCTTACAACTATCTTGTGAACGTGGATCGTGCCGGTCCAGGATATGGCTGGTATCTGCAGAATCCCGGCAAAGCCGTCGGAACATTCCTGCACCCCCCGAATCAAATATTTCAATCGCCGCCTGTCTACGCTTTTGGTCAACCCTCGCTTGTCACGCATCCCCTGCGTTTCGACCCTTCAGAGTGGATGGCCGGCGTGCGGCCTCGCTTTGCCCTGAAGCGTCAGATCGGGGAGATATATTCAGACATCATCGACCTCGCCAAATCCGTTCGTGGACTCATTTTGCTTTTCATAGCCCTTCTGCTCCTCACGTTTACTATCGATCGAAAGGCAGTCATCAGGGGCATTGCCCGTGCATGGCCGATATGGTTGATCGCTATCGCGGCATGCGCGATGTATGTTCTCGTCCACGTAGAATCGCGATATGTAGGAACTTTTTTTGTCTTGATCTTGTGCTCAATTGTGTTCGCTCTTGTGGAATCGTTCCGTGCGCTCAATCGCAATCTTCTGTTTATCGGAACCATCGCACTCGTCGTCTCATTTCTAGTGCCGGTAATTCACAGAGACTACGTCGAATATCAGCGCGCCGGACGCGGTCCCAACCATGACGCCTTGGCTGCTGCTACCCTTCGGGATCTAGGGATACAGGCCGGTGACCACATTGCTCGAATCAGCCCACTTGTCACAGACCTTGGTCCCGAAAGAATTGGCCGACTGGAAGTCGTTGCAGAAGTAGATTTCACGCACGCCAATGAGTTCTGGTCCGCCCCGGTCCAGGTTCAGGAACAGATTCTCAGTCTATTCGCCTCACACGGAGCAAAGGCAGTAATCGCAACCCGTCGTGACTCTACGGAACCGAGTGCATCAGGGTGGAAACACTTGTCTGGCAAGTATTGGGTATGGCTGCCGCAGCGCTAGGGCAACGAACCGCCACGATCACATCGCGAACAAGGCGGGCGAAGAATAGGAACTCCGGGTGCCCCGGACGGCGTTCATTTCTCGCCGAGTTTGCAAGAAGTGGGTCTTCTTTAACACGTGCCATTCGGCTATCGCCCACGTGACAAATTCAGCTTCGTGAAATAATCTGTAAATCACCCACCCGGCCGGGATGGCGGAACTGGCAGACGCAGCGGACTCAAAATCCGCCGGTGCTTAGCACCTTGGGGGTTCAACTCCCCCTCCCGGCACCAACTGTAAAGCCGCGTAGGACGCGGGCTCCAGCAACATCACAGCTCTGAAAATTCGTCGCAGCTAAAGCGCCTGAAACGCGCTTGTGACGCCCTTGTGACCGGAGGAGAACGCACTGAGGCGATGTCCAATGCACAACCAACTTACTTCTCCGTAGTGTCTTCTTCTGTACTGTGCCGAACGGCCGGGATATTCATGGCAAATACTCCAGCAAGGGGCTTCGCATCCGAAAGCCTGAATACTTCCAGCAGCCGCGTCATCGTTTTTCTTCTGTACGAAGCCGAACGATGTCAATTCTTAGCTACAGTGCATTCACGGGGCGATCCCATACACCGTCAATTTTTTTGCACCGCCCACATACACATGTCCATTGGCGACCGTCGGAATCGTGAACTTGATCGCTGTGCCCGCAATATCGCGCGTGCCGGCCTGACTGCTGTTGTATAGCTCCACGCTGAGGTCGTCTGCGCGAAAGGCATGTAGGACCGCCGGCCCCGGTGTGTTCACGCCTCCGTCTAGATCGCCGCCAACAAACCTCGAGTTATCCAGCACCCAGGCGATGGCGTTCGAAGTGCCGTTGGCCGAAACCGTTGCGCTCGCGCCCGGATATCCGAACACCTTCGTGGTTTGCGAGGATCGCGAAGACGGTAGCAGCCCATTCGCGAACTTGAAGGCCATCACCGATTCGTTCATACCACCGAAATAGACGTAGCCGTTCCAGTTCGCAGGAGTGAACCAGTTTCCGTTGATCGGCTCCGGATGGCCGATCGCCAGCTTCTGCACGGCATGGTCGGTCGTTGCGCTGTAGTGACCCATGTTGGAGCGATTCACGACGTAGATGATGCCGTCTTTGCCCCCGCACAAAATCAGGCTTGGAACAGCGGCGCCGCTCTGCGTTGGCGCGATCATCGGCCCGCCAGAACCGAGGTCCAGGTCGTCGACATTCAGGCTGGCATAGTTGCTCGGTGTGTAGAAGTCGAGGATGTGGAAGGCACCGTTAGAAAGCGTCAGCTTCAGGAATGAATTGCCGGCACTCGCTCCGCCCGTATTGAGGTTGAAAACGCCATTCCCGGTCACGACGAAGATGTTGCCTTTGGTGTCTGCCGCGGGACCGCCTCCGCTATTCCAGATGGCTGCCCGCCCACTGCTGCTCGGTGCGGTGCTAAGCACGCCCGTGCGGTGCAACGTGCCTCCACCAGCGCTATAAGCGAAAATCCAGCCCTGGTACGGCAGTCTGTCCTCATACGAGCCAAAGCAGATGATTACGTTTCCATTTACCAGCAGCAGCGCCGGCCGTTGCAGGTGCCGAGAAGCTGCGAAGGTAACCCCTCCATAACCACCGGAGACCGTCACTGGCCCGCCGAATTTCTCCGCTCCCGTCCTCAGGCCTAACGCGTGCAAGCTGTGTTTCACCACGCCGCTCTCAATCGTAGTTGCGACCACGTACAGAGTCTTGCTCGACGGATCGATGACTGGTGTGCCGGTGATCCCGATCTCCGGCGAGAGCAGCTCATTGCTCGGCTTGGGCACAGTGGTGATATTCGTACCCAGAAAATTCCGCTTCCAAATCGGCGACGTCGCTTTGCCGTCAGCGTTGAATGCATAAACACTGTCGTGCTCGGTCGCGATGTAGACGACGTTCTGGTACGAGGTGCCTATGAGGAGATTAGCCACGTACAGCGGTTGCGCGTAGATCTGTCCGTCTACCGAGCGTGTGAAGAGCTTCTTGAATGTCGTGGTGTTCACGCGCGAAGGCGCGAGTGCCCGCTCCTGTGCGTTGAGGCCGCTGCGGAACGTCTCGCCATGGTAGGTCATCATGCCGGGATAGTTCGTCACCCAGACGGTCGCTCGCGCGCTCACGCTGGTGTTAGCTTTGCTTCGCGCGATGACCATATGAGTCCCGGCCGTCGTCGGTGGCGCATATAAACCCGAGGTGGAGATGGTCCCCACCGTCGAGCTTCCGCCGACAATGCCATCGACCAGCCACGTGATACCAGTATTCGTGGTGCCGGAAACGGTAGCTTTAAATTGCTGCTTTTGTGTCAGCGTGAGTGGTGCGCGCCGCGGGCTGATGGTCACCGTGACCGCCGCGAATGACACAAGCGTGAGGCTGAATATTATGAGTAGAAGGGGCAGTCTGGGCAGTCCACATCGGAGAATCACGGGAGCCACCGGCAAGTTGGGATGCGCACTGTTAGCGAGGGTTGCTTCGCCGGTGCTTAGCACCTTGGGGGGTCAACTCCCCCTCCCGGCACCAACTACCAAAGCCGCGTCGGACGCAGGTTCCAGCACATAAGAGACTCCGGAAATCCTGAGCACAAAATTGGGCTTGTGACGCCGTTGTGACGGGAACAAGATCTCGAACCGCTGTTCGTTAAAACCTCAACATTGGTGCGGAAGAAGGGACTCGCTTAGGCCCAGGCGACAGGCGACAGCAGGTTCTGCACTCTCTGTCCTAATTCAAAGGCTTCTTAGGTTCTGAGAATGTTTGCCCTGTAAGCGGGGAGCGACTTCAGTTTGGTAAGAAAAGTAAGAAAGTTCGGCCCACCGATTCGGCGTGTCAAGCCGCTCCCTACATGACAAGATTCCCTCGCGGCCACAGC
>QHZW01000312.1 GCA_003224815.1 Acidobacteriota bacterium
TTAGCCAAAGCGTTCTCGGATGCAGTGCGAGCTAGGAGCTAAAAGCTAATGGCTAAGAGCTGATTCAGTGCAGATTGACATCGTCACAATCTTTCCCGATTTTTTTCGCGGGCCGCTCGATCACGGCATAATCCGCCGGGCGCGCGAAGGCGGGTTGGTGAAGATTGAGATTCACGATCTGCGGGCGTTTACCCGGGATCGGCATCGCACCGTGGATGACCGCCCATTTGGCGGCGGCGAAGGAATGGTCCTCAAGCCGGAACCGATCTTTGAATGTGTGGAGTCGTTGAATATTGCGCCTCGGAACCAGCGCGGGGCGTCGAGGCAGTCGGTTGTACTGCTTTCGGCCCAAGGCACGCGCTTTGATCAGAAGCTTGCATCTGAGTTATCAGAACTGGATCGCATTGTTCTGATCTGCGGCCGCTATGAAGGCGTGGACGAACGTGTTGGAACGTATCTCGCGGATCGGGAAATTTCGATTGGCGATTACGTCCTTAGCGGCGGAGAACTAGGCGCAGCGGTGATTGTGGACGCGGTCACGCGCCTGATTCCGGGTGCGCTTGGAAATGAAGCTTCTACGCGGCAGGAATCTTTTTTTGCCGGGCCGGAGTTGGGTGGAGATTCGGCGGGCGAGGGCGCCCGCCCCACACAGGTAAGACCGGATTCGACGTGCGGCTCGGGAGGATTGCTCGACTATCCGCACTACACGCGTCCTGCAGATTTTCGTGGGATGAAGGTGCCGGAAGTTTTGGTGAACGGCAACCACGAGGAGATCAAGCGCTGGAGGCGGAAATCGGCGATCGAGAAAACATCGGTGAATCGCCCGGATTTGTTAGATCGGGTGAAGTTGAGTGAAGAAGATAAAGAGCTGTTGGAGAAAATTGAAGCAGTGAAGGATTAAGATGTGTCATTCCGAGGATTTCAGTCCTGAGGAACCTGCTGTTCCGACGCGAAAAGCAGGTTCCTCGTGGCTTAAGCCACTCGGAATGACATTAACTTAGAGTGGCGGGAAGCCCTGAGAGGGATTAAGACCATGTCGAATCTGATTATCGAAAAGCTACTTTCCAGATCTAAGCGCACCGACCTGCCTGATTTCGCGCCGGGCGACACTATTCGCGTGCAGGTCAAGATCAAGGAAGGCGACAAAGAGCGCCTGCAGGCGTTCGAAGGCGTAGTCATCGCGCGCTCGCGCGGACCGCAAGCCAGCTTCACTGTGCGCAAGATCAGCTTCGGCCAGGGCGTCGAGCGCATTTTCCCCGAAGCATCGCGCGTAGTTGATAAAGTTGACGTCGTGCGCTCGTCCAAAGTGCGTCGCGCAAAGCTTTATTATCTTCGCAGCCTGCGCGGCAAGGCAGCTCGCCTGAAGGATGTCGACCGCGAGCACGCAACTGCTGCGACCCGATAGGGCCTTTTCTGTTGTGGCGGGCACCGATCTTTTGTGATTCGGCAGCTCGCTGCGACGAGTCCGGCGGCCACTGAACTATAATTTTCTGCCCATGTCTCCGGAATCAGCTGCATCAAGTCCTCAGCAAAGCCAAAACCCATCCGTAGCTCCTCCTCCTCAGAATGGCAAACGACCGCGGCTTTTCTCAGAAGCCAATCGCTTTTGGCAGCGGGTCACCGAGGGCTTGGAGTTGGGCGAGCTCATGTCGCAATTCAAGCAGGACGCGCAGACAGGCTTCCGTTTCTATCGAAGAGACTTTGCTGCGGGTACCGAACCGGGAGAGCGAACAGGATTCCTGCATCGTGTGCAGGAACTCATGTGGGCGATTCTGGGCAAGCTTACACCGGCACGTCGCGTGCTGCTGCTGGCGGGAATTGTGTTGCTGCTGTTGCCAGGAGGCGGTGTTCATTTTCAGAACGGAAACCGTGACGTCGAGTTTTCCGGTCCGAGTTTACAGTTTTGGGGTGGAGCGGTGCTATTTGTTCTGCTCATGCTTGAGATCGCGGATCGAGTTGTCATGAAGCGCGATTTGGAAATTGCCCGCGACATTCAAAGTTGGCTCTTGCCAGCCAATCCTCCGCCCGTGGAAGGGCTGGCAATCGCGTTTGCTACGCGCCCGGCGAATACGGTTGCGGGAGACTTCTACGACGTGTTTGCCCGTCAGAATTCGAGCGCCGGTTCGCCGGTTTTCTTGATGGCAGTTGCAGATGTGGCGGGTAAAAGTATTCCCGCGGCACTGCTCATGGCGACCTTTCAGGCGAGCCTCAAGACACTTTCGGCTACGCCGTGTTCTTTGCAGGAACTCGCGGGAGCGCTGAACCGTTACGCCTGCGGCAATAGCCAGGGTGGACTGCGGTTCACGACGGCGTTTCTGGCGGAGTACGATCCGGCAACTCGCGTGATGAATTATGTGAATGCCGGCCACAACAATCCTATGTTCAGGCGGAGTTCAGGAGCGATTGAGCGACTGGTGGCAGGCGGCTTGCCATTAGGAATCCAGGGAGAGGCGCGCTATGAATCCGGAACGATCACCGTGTCTCCGGGCGATTGGGTTGTGATTTTTACGGACGGACTGGTTGAAGCGGAAAATCAGTTCGCACAGGAATATGGCGAAGAGCGCCTGTTGAACGTTCTTCATGCAAATTCGGCCACAACTCCGCAGGTGCTGCTGGAGCGCATGATCGCAGAAGTAAATGCGTTCGTTGGCCCAACCCCGCAACACGACGATATTACCTGCATGCTGATCAAAGCTGCATAACATCCAGCTTTGCCTGTGTTTTCCTCTTGCACTCACAGGCTGAACTGCGCCACCATCTGAATAGCCCGTGCCCGTCAAAGCTGAACCTCGGAAAGAAAGGCCACTCTCAGCGTCAGCAGCCAAGCTACGCCTTCTGAAACGGCTGCGCTGCACTTTGAAATTCGAAAAGCTGGCTTGGGCGTCAGGCGCAAAGCTGGTCGCGGGCGTTGATGAAGTTGGTCGCGGTTCGCTTTTTGGGCCGGTAGTTGCAGCCGCCGTGATTCTCGACTCCAGCTATCGAATTCGCGGGCTGCGCGATTCGAAACTCCTGCCGGCGGAACGCCGGGAAGTGCTGGCTACGCGAATTCGCCAGCATGCCATCGCATGGGCGATTGCGGCGGTGGATGCTGCCCGCATCGATCAGATAAATATCTACCATGCTTCTCGTTTAGCGATGCACGAGGCAGTTAACATGCTGACCACGCGTCCCGATCACTTGCTGATTGACGCCATGAGGCTCAACTGTGACCTGCCACAGCGTGCGATCATCCACGGCGATGCTTTGTCTGCATCGATCGCGGCGGCATCGATCCTGGCTAAAGTAGAGCGTGATCGAATGGTCACCGAGTGGGACCCGGTTTTTCCGGTGTATGGGTTGGCTTCAAACAAGGGCTATAGCGCGCCGAAACATCTGGCCGCTTTGCGGGAGCATGGGCCTTCGCCGCTGCACCGGCAATCCTTCGCTCCGGTCTGGAACGCGCCTGTGACGCAGGAGGTACTGCAATTCATGCTCGCGGATAATCAAGAGGGGCCGCCGGAAGCTCTGCTGGAGCCTGCGATCTAGCGCGTTAGCGGCGGCGCTCGTTAGCCTTCTTTGCGCAGGAATTCGCCGGTAGTGGCATCAACGTCCAAGATCAATTTTGCGTCGTTGCGGCTGCCCCCATACATTACGTGCCAGACGAGATTATTGCCGCTGCAGTTCCAATCGAGAAGATAGGTGACAGGAAGTTTTGGATTGGCTTGAAGGATCTTTTCGCCGCCGTGCTTTTGAGCGATTTCAAAAGCTTTGTCGCTGTCAATTTTCAGGAACTGTAGATCAAAGTCATTGCCTGGTGAATAAATGTCCTCGCTGCCAGGCGAAACGCCGCGAGACGGCGTATCAGGCGAATCAATTCCCGACCACGAGTAAGGTCTGGATTTCCTGAGCGAGGCTGAGGCGAAAGCCGCGTGCCAGACGACAGCTTTACCGTCGTGGCCATCGTTCTCGCCGATGGCAGATGACTGCAACCTATACGGCCGGATATCGCCAGCCCAGCCGCGCGCTGCCACATATAGCTGCTGAAATGCGCTGCGGCCGGTCAGGAGGTCGGGCGGTTGAGGCTTCGGAGCCGGTTGTGGAGCTTCAGTGGTGCATCCCCACAGCATCGCGAGTGCAATCAAACCCAATGCGGATCTTTTCATTCACGCCTCCCGAATTTGCTGCTAATTTATTGCGACTGCTGTGGTGTGGCAACATTCTACTAGAGTGCATGCATTCCAAATTGACCAAGCTTCGCGACGTGCTTTCCTCTGCAATTGATGAAATGACTATTGACGAATTGACGTGCAGACGAAAAGGGAAGTGGTGCGCGGCCGAGATTCTCGAACACCTGAATCTTACATACGTGGGCACGATCAAGAACCTGGAGCGAAGAGTGGCGGAAGGGCGGCCTTGTTCCGCCAGTGGTCGAGGCAAGAAACGTTGGCAGCGAATTGCCGTGACCCGGTTTGGCTATATTCCGACTGGCCGCAAATCCCCGGAGCGTGCCATGCCGCGGGGTGCCCCAGCGCAGCAGGTGATTGGGGACGTGATGGAAAATCTCAATCGCATGGACAGCGTCATCTCCGAATGTGAGTCGCAGTTTCCGCCGGGCGATCCCATTGCCGAGCACCCAATCCTGGGTCCGCTGACAGCACAAGAGTGGCGTGCCTTTCACTTCGCGCACGGCCGCCATCATGCCAAACAGCTGCGAGAGATCAAGAAACTCGCTACTCCGTAACCGAACTGGGAGCGCCGGCGCGGCGGGCCTCATCCTGCATGTCACTCAGTTGGCTCTTCGCATCATCTAAAGTTTTTTGCTTATCAGCAATCTGCTGTTTGTATTTTGAATCGTCATCAAAAAGAGCGTTCGGATTCTGCACGCGATGGGTGGCGTCTGAGTAGAACTCCGAGACCTTCAACTGATATTCGCGCTGCAACACATCAAGCTCGCGCGAGGCCAGGCTGACCTTATCTTTTTGCCCGTCGAGCTTTTTCTGCCAGGCATCGAGGGCCTGTTTACGGTCCTCCATTGACTGGCCGGGCTTGATCTGGGCCTCCTGCTTCTTTTCATCGGCGCCGTTCGTTTTGGGCTCTGCTTTCGATGGATCGGCGGATTTGGCGTTTGCGTCTGTTTTGGTCTCGTCTTTTGTGTCTGGTGAAGTCGAATCTGGCGAGGCATTGCCCACTACACTCAGGGTGCCGGACGTGGGCATATTCTCGTTGTCATAGACTTTGGGCTTGGCGGGGCTGGGCTGCGCAGGCTTGGTCTTCTTGATGGCACGAGCGTACTCGCCGAGCGACTGGTTTTGCGACTGCGCTCCACTGCTGCCCACGAGCGCAGATGCTACGACAACTCCGCTTAAGAACAACTTCAGATCGTTTCTCATAGTTTGCTCCAGGTTGTTCGCGGCCCATACACTCGACGCGAACAAAAATTGTTATGCTCCAGCCGCTGACGCCTTGAATTGTGCTTTCCCTGCCAGGAAGCCTCCGACTCGACTTTCGAGTCGTTGTGCTTCGGCAGAAATATCGGTGGCTAAATGAACGCGAGATTGTTGATCGGCGCTCGTACACATTTGCTGCGCCGATTCACGGATGGTGGCAAGAGAACCGCGCAGTTCAAGCGCCATTTCGCTTGAAATTTCAGAGTGCAGCAATTGCGCGCGCCGAGAATCAGCACTGGAACTGTCGTCGGTGATTACGGCTGCAATGCCGTATCCCTCCGCCGAGGGTGCATTCAGAGAAATCAGAGCGACTCGAAGGCTGCGTTCCTCGCCATGAACCGTGTTGTAACGGCTTTCGAAAGGCGGCGGGAGTTGCCCCCTTAACGAGTCTTTTAATAGCTCAACAGTGCGTCCCGATTCTCCGGAATCTGCAACGTATGTGGCATCGCGAAATAGTTCATCCAGACCCAAACCCAACGGAGATGCGAAGCCGAGTATCCGGCGCGCGGCGGCATTTGCCTGCTTGATCAGTCCATTGGGCGCGATAAACAGGACACCGCAAGGAAGATTGGCAATGACCGCGGATGTAATTTGTTCCGAAGTTTTGGCACGACGACGCTGCGTCTGCTGTTCGTTCTGGAGTTCGAATTTCTGCTGTTTCAATTGTTGAATAACCACAGAGTAGGGATAAAACGTGTTCTCCTGACCGGTACTGTTGCCGGTGAGATCGTCGTCCGACAACATCCGCCGCCGCAATATTCGCAGGGCCAAAACGCCGGCCACGAAAGCGGCAGTCCCGATCAGGAAGGCAGCCGCCATGCGAATGAAAATAGGATTGGTCAGCAGCTTCACGCGAGTCTCCAATACCAACGTAGAAACTGCTGACCAAAAAAGAACGCCACCAGCCCCATGCTGCCCAGGAAAACCCCGAACGGCATCTGGTGACGCCGCAGCGCTATTTGCGCCGAAGCCCAGGCGTTTCTCCGAGCGGCCGGCCCGGATTCGCGAAACACCTGCTTCCGCCGCTGCGTACGCTTAATCCATACAACAAAGACGGTCCAAAGCCCGAAGAACGACCCTGCGATCGAAGACGCAAGAATCGTTAGAATGGTGAGGCGAAGTCCGACGAATGAACCGATCATTGCCATGAGCTTGACATCCCCAAAGCCCATTCCTTCCACTCCCCGCCAACGCAGGTAAATAGCTCCCGCGCCGTACAGGAATGAAGCACCGATGGCCGCGCCGAGCAGCGCATCGGCAAATGAAAATAGTCGCCAAGAGAAATCCGAACTGACCGGAATTTGAAAAACTGCGGGAAGAATCATCGACGCAAGATCATTGACCGGAACGAAAAGACTAAAAGCGAGACCAAGCGCCAGGCCTGGCAGAGTCATTTTGTCGGGCAGGAGATGTGTCTCAGCGTCGGTGAAGATCAGTCCAATCAGCAGGAACCCGAGCACAGAGCATTTCAGCGTAGCCGGCGACAATCCAAAGTGTGCGTAGCAGGCCACAAATACCGAAGCGGTGATGAGTTCAACCGCGGCGTATCGTCCCGTAATCTTCGTTTTGCAGTTCCGGCATTTCCCTCCGAGCAATAGCCAGCTAAACACCGGAACGTTGTCGTAAGGCCGAATGTGATTTCCGCAATTGGGGCAGGCAGACCCGGGCGACACTACCGACAAGCCTCGCGGCAAGCGGTAGATACACACGTTCAGAAAGCTGCCGAGGAATGGCTGAAGAGGTACCAAAGTCATTGTCCTCAGGGACATTGCTGGAAGACAGGATGTGCCTAGGCCGCCTGTGTAGCGGCCATAGCGGGTGATTCAGGTAAGAAAACCATAAAAACCGTGCCCGTGCTGGCCCCCGGAGCTGTCCGACTGGCGACGCGAATCCAGCCCGTGTGTTTCTGGACAATGCCGTAAGCCAACCATAGGCCAAGGCCGGTGCCATTTTCCTTCTTCGTGGTGTAGAAGGGCTCGAAGATGTGGGGCAATGCGGTGACTGGGATACCCGATCCGGTGTCGGCCACCGTGATCCGGACACCGCTACGTTGGTCGCCGGATTTCTCCTGCATGCGAATCACTCGAAGGCGGAGTCGCCCGCCCTCCTTCATTGATTCCATTGCATTCAAAATGAGATTGGAGAATAGCTGACGAAGTTCGCCGGGATAGCCCAATATTTCGATGCTCTCCTGCGATCGCTTCTCGATCCGTATTTTACTTTGCTGAAGTTTTCGCAAGTAAAGTTGAACCACTTCTTCGAGCACCTTACTTGCATCAAGGCGCTCGGGCGACGTGGTTTCGCGGACGAAGCCCAAAGCTTGTTGCGCGATGGAATCCAGACGGCCGATTTCCTGTTCGGCAAGACGCAAGTACTCATCTCGCCCAGCGGCATCACGCCTGGACAGGTACACAAGATTGATAAGAGCTTCCAGCGGGTTGCGAATTTCGTGAGCGATAGCAGCGGTCAATCGGCCCGCTGTTGCGAGGCGTTCGTTGCGACGTAGGGCTTCTTCGGTCCGTTTGCGCTGACTTATATCGCGGGCAATCGCAGATGCACCTGAGAGCTCGCCCTTTTCATTGCGAATGGGCGAGACCGAGAGCAACACCTGCAAACGTGTGCCGCTTTTGTGTACCCGCTCTGTTTCATAACTGCCGACCCGCTCTTCGCGATTGAGACGGTCCAGGTTTTGCTCCAGCTCACCGATGCGGTCTGATGGTACGAGTACGGACAATGGACGGCCGATAATCTCGGCGGCGGAATATCCATAGAGCGCCTCCGCGCCCCGGTTCCAACTGGTGACGAAGCCATCGACGGTAAAGCTGATAATCGCGTCTTCAGACGAGGTCACGATAGCTGCGAGCTCCTGTCGGACTTCGTCGGCCTGGGTTTCCGCACGCGAGCGCTGTCGCGCGAGACCGGCAACGAAAACCGAAATGAGGATAAATAGTCCGAGCCGTTGTAGTTCGTTTTGCGACAAGGGAACATCGATTCGCGGGCGGAACATCGAGTAATCGAGCACCAGGGCGGAACTGAAGGTACAAACCACCGCCGGACCGAATCCATAGAAGCGGGCCACGAACACGACTGCGAGAATGAAAATTACAAACGCATCTTGATGAAGCACCGGTGATAGCCACCAAATGCACCAGGAAAGGGCTGTCGCAGCAATTGCAGACGCATACCAAGCGACACGGTCCGACCAGCGGGGCTCAAATCTGTATATCGAAATATGTTTGTTGATCATCTACAAACGACGGTTTCGGAACGATAAGTTGAGAAGAAGTGACGGCAGGCACGACTTACGCTTTCAGGAATGTAGCACGAATCTTGGAAACAGCTACACACATTTGGGCAAAAAAATGCGCGGCGAGCGCCGCGCATTTAAGGCCTGCAACTTATTTCACTGCTGAGGAGCGGGAGTATCGAGCTTCTGTCCTTCGCGCGCAGGTTTGTTCGTGGGTACTAAAGTAACCGGCCCTTGCAGGGTGAAGTTCAAGATGCGCTCTGATGACAGTTTGATATCGGGCTTCTTGCTTGCTGCCTGGACTCCGCCGCCAGCGCCAGCGCCGGCTACCGATCCGATTGCTGCGCCTTTGCCGCCGCCGAAAATTCCGCCGAGGATTGCTCCGGCGATCGCACCGCCGCCAACCTTTTCTGCGGTGTTCTTTCCGCGCGATCCCGTTTGCTGCTTGAAGTGATCAGTCTGAATGTTGTACCACCGATCGCCAACTTTGATTCGATCAAGCTGAAGTTCGAGCAGCGCCTGTCCGGCAAACTTTCCAGAGGCCTGCGCCAGAACCACATGGCCCTCGGCTTCGTAATGCGCCGGAATTACAACGTCTCCGTCGATCGAGATTGGTGAATCCAGCGTGGCATGAAATGTCTCGCCGGTCTGCGCAGTGGCGCTGGTAATCGTGTCCACAAGGCGCACGGGGAGCGAGGTGCCCGTGGGGACCGTGACCTTCTGCGGCTCAGGTGGAGGCGGAGCCGGAGCGGCCGCCGGTTGCGGATCCGGTGCAGGCACCGAGGTCGCTGGTTGTGGCGCAGGAGCGGCTTGCGCCATCTGATCCGGCGGGGCAGATTC
>QHZW01000332.1 GCA_003224815.1 Acidobacteriota bacterium
GACTGGCTGATGCATTTGTTGGTGGATGGCAGCTATCGAGCATTCTCCGCTGGAATACAGGTTTGCCTACTGGCGTTTCTCCCTTTGACGATGGGCAGTGGGCCACCAACTGGGATGTCCAGTCAGATTCCACTCCTACAACTCCAATACACACCTGTGCTAACAAGCCAGCCAATGCTGCTCCGAAGCTTTTTGGCGGTTGCAACGTTGACCAAATCTACCAGAGCTTCCGCAATGCTAACCCTGGGGAAACCGGTCCACGGAATTATTTGCGATTCCCAGGATACTTTGACCTCGACATGGGACTCTCCAAGTCCTTCAGAATGCCATGGAACGAGTCTCATCAACTGCAGCTTCGTTGGGACGTTTTCAACCTAACAAACACACAGTCGCTGACCGGTATCGCGGATTTCGCCGTGGAACAAGATCCAGGGCTAAATCAGATCAGTGCTCCTCCGGATTGGGCGAACTTTACACAGATTCAGGGGCAGGCCCGCGTTATGCAGATCGGCGCGCGGTACTCGTTCTAGTTCAATTGGATTATCTCAATCCAGGTACTCTGTGCTCAAAACCACAGAGTACCTTTTGCTTTTAGCCTTCATTTCTTTGAGCTACGATAATGCAGTCTTCCGTCCCATGGCCGCCAAAGTTGATCTCTACAACAACGCTTACGGCAACTACGAGGCCGACGTTTACCGCCGCATTCGCACCTTTACCTACGGACAGGACTTCGGACAGACCAGTTGGGTGAGCAATGAGGAATCTCATGAGATTCCGGCTCTGTTAGGGCTGAGGTCGAATTCACACGTCCTCGAAATTGGCTGCGGATCGGGACTTTATGCATTAAGCCTCGCCGAGTCTGTTAGCTGCGAAGTTCTTGGTTTAGACGTAAACGAGTTCGCTGTCAAGAACGCGAATCGACTTGCAACACAAGCAGGAATATCAGACCGCGTCCGGTTCCAGACCTGCGATGTTTCTAAACCTTTGCCGTTTCAGAGCGCCTGCTTCGATGCTGCTTTTTCAAACGACGTGATCTGCCACATCCCCGATCGCCTTGGGTTGTTGCGAGAGCTGCATCGCGTGCTCAAGCCTGGAGGCAAGCTGCTATTGAGCGATGCGCTGGTGATCGGTGGCATTATTTCGCATCAGGAGATTGCAGCTCGCAGCTCAATCGGCTACTACCTTTTCAGCCCTCCGGGCGAGAACCAGCGCCAGCTTACTGAGGCAGGATTTTCGGTCCTTGACGCGAAAGACACTACCGCAAGCGCAGTTGAAATCTCGGCACGCTGGCGGCAAGGACGAGAAAACAGCAAAGTGGAATTGATCGCACTTGAAGGTGAAATGAATTTCGAAGGTTTGCAGCAATTCTTACGCTGCGTTCAGGCGCTGGCCAGTGAGCGCAGGCTTCTGCGCTACCTTTATCTAGCCCAGAAATCGCAGCAGTAGCGGCATGCAATCACACCACCGCCGCAGTCGATTCGCGAACAATGAGTTCGGGCGAAAGCTTACGGTGATTCAAAGTGATCTTTCGTTTTTCCTGAACAGCAGATATTCCTTCAGAGACCAAACTGACAGCCATCGCACCCATCTCCGGCATTGGTTGCCGCACGGTCGTGAGCCCTGGCGTCAGATATCGCGAGTGAGCGATGTCGTCGAAACCCACAACCGAGCACTGCTCTGGAACTTTTATGCCGGCCCTGGTCAGGGCCCGAATTGCCCCGAAAGCTGTCATGTCGTCGAACGCCATTAATGCGCTGAACGGACGTTTAGTCTCGAGCAGCTCCATGGTGAGTTTGTAGCCGGCATCGAAAGGCGAAAGCGGATCACGCGACTCCGGCAAATCGAGCACCAGCTTGCGGTCGATCTCGAGTCCATTTTTCTTGGCGAAATCCTGAACGCCTTTCCATCTCGGCGCCGTGTCGGTAATGTGTTTGGGGCCGCGAAGGAACGCGATTTGCCGGTGTCCAAGCGCAAACAAATGTTGGATCGCCATTTGCGTGCCCTGCTCGTTATCCACCATGACTGATCCGATCGAACGTGTGTGCGGCTCGCGACCGATCATCGCGGTGGGAACATTGTTTTTTTCGAGATCGCCCAGTACATCGATGTCTACGAAGAGCCAGTTCGCAACAATAATCAGCGCCTCCACCTTGCGATCCAACAGCATCTCCAGATAGCGCTCGAACCGGCTGCGCTCGTTGTGCACGTCCGTCAAAATCGGCAGAAATGAGGCCTGATAGAGGGTGTTTTCTATGCCGCGCAGAATCGGCGTGCAATAGGGATCAGTCATATCGAACACCATGACCCCGACCGTGTGCGTACGCTGATTACGCAAAGTTCGCGCGAACAGATTCGGCCTATAGCCGAGTTTCTTGGCGGCACGTTCGATCTTTTTCTTCGTCGTCTCCGGGATGTAGCGCGACAATGGCGCATTATTAAGAACGATGGAAACCGTTGTTGACGAAAATCCGCTTTCTTTCGCGACTTCGCGAATGGTCACCATGGACGCAATTCCTTTGGCTGGTCCCCGTCGAAAGTTGCCAGGCAACCAACCATAGCCATCCGACTAAGCCGTTCTGAAGATTGTTCCGCGCAATTCATACTTGAGCAATTCATTGCTTGAGAAAGAGAACGATTATATGCAGGTATTAAAACGTTTTACATTCCTGACTCGAGGCATTATGCATGAAACATGGCCTTGCTTCCAGTCATAATATCTACCGTTCTCGCCAGCTTCGACTAGGGCCACAGTCGGCCAGGCAATTCACTTTACGGAGATTAGGCGAAGTTATACATACAAGCTGCGAATGCCATTCACAAGTGGGCGTTTGCTGAACTCTGCGGGCTATCATTGACGGCCAGAATCACGGCTTTGTGGATTTATGGCGAGGTGGGCCAGACTGGGCGAGAGCGGTTGAACGCCGCAACACGAGATTTGTATTCAGTTGATATTCGGTGCCGTGCTCGGCGGGTGTTTCTCGACTGATGTCACTCACAAGCGCCTTAAACGCAATGCGCGCCAGTTCGGTCTGAGACATGTCAACGGTTGTCAGGGGCGGAATCATGAATTCTGCAAGTCGGATATTGTCGAACCCCACGACTGACAATTCCTGGGGCACGCTGATTCCCTGATCATAAGCCTCGCGCATCACGCCGATCGCGGTCATGTCATTCGAGCAAAGTACCGCAGTAGGACAGATGGGCAACGCTATGAGCTGGCGAAGGGCGCGCATGCCGCCTTCCATGGTGTGGTCTTGCTCGACCAACAGCTCCGAATCTACATTGAGCCCGATCTCCGCCATGGAATCCTCAAAAGCCCGCTTGCGTGCCAGCGCCGATGGCAAACGGAGCGGTCCCGATACGAATGCGATACGCGTATGACGAAGCGCGGCCACATGCTGCACCGCTTGCCGTATGCCATGTTGATAATCGATTCGGATGTTGCTCACGTGAGGCACATCGCGGCCCACGTCAACAAACACCAGCGGGACCTTGCGCAGGTGGAGATCGTCCACAAGAAGCTCTTCCATGCCGAATGTGAGCACTGCTACCCCGTCGACGCGTTGTTCGATCATTCTGCGGACCGATGTTCGCATGCGCTTGCTGTCGTGCACGGTCGAAACCAACAGAATTTCGTAACCGCCTTGTACGGCAAGCTCTTCGAAGGTGTGTACAATTTCGGGGAAAAACGGATTGGTTATTTCCGAAACCACCAGCCCGAAAATTCGGCTCTTGCCTGAAACCAGCGCCCGCGCTTGCGTATTGGGGTAATATCCCAGTTCATCAACCACTTTCCAGACGCGTTTGGCCAGCTGCGGGTCAACCGTAGGGACGCGATTAATGGCGCGTGAAACCGTGGCAGTAGAAACCTTGGCCCGCTTGGCAATTTCGCGAATATCCATCGGAGAGGAAGGACTCCGGAAGCATGCTAGCACAACGAGAATACGTTATCTACTCTTGTTCTGACCGTCTGCGGGGATCTGTCCAACTATACGCACGCAGTGGGTTATTCCAGCAGGGTTAACCGTGAGCAAACGATTTCCCATTTTGGATCAAAGGTACGGCTTCGGACCACAAAAAGAACCGCACATTCAAAGCGGGTTATCTAACCATCAGTGACTGTCACCGCAAAAGGTAGCGCGCCCTCGCCTAAACCGCGACCCCAGCTTCGAGCCGTACTCCCGCTGGTTAAACAGTTAATTCGACCGCGAAAGGGACTGCTGGCATTGGGCTTTCTTCTGATGGCGGTCAATCGGATCGCCGCACTCGTCCTTCCCTACTCCACCCGGTTTCTTATCGATAACGTGGTTGTGAAGCGCCATGTTGAATTATTGAAGCCGCTGGTCATGGCTGTTCTTATCGCGACGCTGATTCAGGGAGTTACATCCTTTTCGTTGACGCAACTGCTCTCGAAAGCGGCCCAACGTTTGATTACAGAACTGCGGCAGAAAGTACAAGCGCACGTGGGGCGCCTCTCCGTCTCATTTCACGACTCCACCAAGAGCGGCGTTTTGGTTTCGCGGATCATCGGCGGCTTGTTGACTGCCGGCATTGCATTAGTAGTTCTCTTTCGCATCAGCACCATGATGACCCTGCTTGCATTCGGATTTCTTACCTGCTTTGCCTTTGCGCTTAAGAAGGCATTTCAGACCATTCGGCCGATCTTTCGCGAGCGCAGCAAAATCAACGCGGAAGTAACCGGGCGTCTTGCCGAGTCGCTCGGCGGAGTGCGGGTCGTGAAGGGCTATCACGCCGAAGCTCGCGAGGAAGGCGTGTTCTCAGTCGGTGTCATGCGACTTCTTAACAACGTGATGCGAACTCTGACGGCTACCTCCATCATGGGTCTTTCTGCCAGCGTGCTGCTCGGAATTGTCGGCGCCGTGATCATGTATACCGGGGCCCGGGAGATTCTGGCAGGAGCCCTGACCATTGGCGGTTTCTTTACCTACACCTTATTTATGGGCTTTCTTATTGCGCCGGTTATGCAGATCGTCCAGATTGGCACACAGCTCACCGAGGCACTCGCAGGGCTCGAGCGGACGCAGGAGATCCTGAAGGAATCTGCCGAGGACAGTGACCCTCGGCGCACGATCACGTTGCCGCAGATCAGGGGCGATGTAGATTTCGAAGACGTTAGCTTTAGCTACGACGGCGTGCGCACTGTTCTGAAAGAGATTTCGTTCCAAGCTGCGCCTGGAACAGTCACGGCATTGGTGGGATCATCAGGGTCAGGCAAGTCCACCATGATCGGATTGATTTCGGCCTTCTACATTCCAAATCAAGGAAAGGTGCTGGTAGATGGTAGCGACTTGAGCCGCGTACGGCTCGACTCTTATCGAACGCAGCTCGGCGTAGTGCTTCAGGAGAGCTTCTTATTCGACGGCAGTATTCGGGAAAATGTCGCGTTTTCCCGTCCGGATGCCACAGAAGAAGCGGTGCTGCGTGCGTGCCGTATCGCCCGTGTGGATGAGTTCGCCGAGAGCTTCGCGGACAAATACGACACGATTGTCGGCGAGCGCGGGGTCAAGCTTTCCGGCGGACAACGCCAGCGAATTTCAATCGCCCGTGCCATCTTGGCGGAGCCGCGGATTTTGATTTTGGACGAAGCTACATCGAGCCTCGACTCTGAATCCGAGCAGATGATTCAAGAGGGACTCGCTTATCTGATGCGAGGGCGCACGACTTTCGTCATTGCGCACCGGCTCTCGACTATCCGACGCGCAGACCAGATTCTAGTAGTTGAGCAGGGCGAAATCGTCGAACGTGGAACTCATGAAGAGCTTTACGCGTCAGGCGGCAGATATTACGACCTATACACGAAACAGCACGGCGTCGAGAGTAATCTTTTCCTCGCTCCCGGAGAGGCAGACAGAGTCGAATCCGAGACCAAGAATGGAGCTAAAGACGTGACCGAAATCGGAGTCGCCGACGCGATTCGGATTGTGAGCGGAAAGGCCTAAGATTATTTCTTTTCTGCGTCTTTCAAAAACGTTCCCTCTTGTAATTCCGTGAACGCGTCGCGCAATTGTTCCTGGGTGTTCATTACGATTGGCCCGTACCACGCAACCGGTTCTTCCAGCGGCTTTCCTGAAACCAGGAGAAAACGGATGCCGTCATCACCGGCTTGCACCGTCACTTCGTCTCCGCGATCGAACAGAACGAGCGAACGATTATCGGCTTCAACCGGCGGAGCGGTATCCGCCCACTTGATTCCCTCTGTCGGGACCGCCAGCGGGCCTGAAGCGTTGCAGAACTTACCGCTTCCTGCAAAAACGTAAGCGAAGGCATGGCGCGTAACTTCGACCGGCAGAGTTTTCCTCTTGCCGGGCGAGACCGAAACGTCCAAATAGGTAGGGTCGGCCGCCACATCCTCGACCGGCCCCCGCTTTCCCCAAAACTCTCCGGAGACAATGCGCACGTGAGTGCCGTCATCATCGGTGACTTGGGGAATATCGTTTGCCTTCACTTCCTGATACCGCGGTTTGGTCATCTTCAAAGCTGATGGCAGATTGGCCCACAACTGAAATCCATGCATCCTGCCGGCATTGTCACCCTTGGGCATTTCCTGGTGAATAATGCCACTGCCTGCAGTCATCCATTGCACGTCTCCGGAGGAGATCACGCCGCGATTACCCATGCTGTCGCCGTGCTCAACCTCGCCGGCCAGAACGTATGTGATCGTCTCAATCCCGCGATGCGGATGCCATGGAAAACCCGCCAGGTAATCCTCAGGAACATCATTGCGGAAGTCGTCCAGCAGCAGAAATGGATCGAAATCCTTAGTGTTCCCAAACCCGAATGCGCGACGAAGATGTACGCCGGCACCTTCGAGAGTCGGTTTCGACTTGATGAGACGTTTCACAGGCCTGATCGACATTGTTCCTCCGAACTCACAGACTAGTGTTCTAGATGCGCAAGGGCACGCTTTTGATTCGGATAGGGCCCTAGCCCGATTGGCCAAGCGGCTGCCAAAATTCTTGATGAATCGACCTCAAACCTTGTACGCTGATCGCGCATGATTCTCGCTGGGGATGTGGGCGGCACCAAATGTACCTTTACGCTTTTCACGCAGTCTGATTCGGGCTTGAATCCTGCTTTCAGGTTGAGCCTTCCTACAAAGAGCGCCGCAACTTTTGAAGCCGTGCTCGGTCAATTCCGAAACGAAGCTGCTAGCCAGGGACACGATCTAAATCAGCTGAAAGCCGCAGCCTTTGGAATTGCGGGTGCGGTGGTGGGCGATCGTGTGCTCAGTAGCAATCTTCCATGGCCAGTCGAACGAAAATTCATCGCCACTGCGTTGAACTTGGCGACTGAGAAAGTCTTGCTGCTGAACGACCTCGTAGCTGCGGCCGCGAGCCTGGCTCATCTCGACAGTAATGACCTGCTGAAACTCAATGATGGTATACGCGAGCCGCGCGCGCCTATGGCGCTGATCGCGGCCGGAACCGGATTAGGCGAAGCCATCCTGTTTTGGGATGGCCAGCGTTATCAGATTTCGCCATCCGAGGCTTCGCTTACGGACTTTGCGCCGCGCAATGACCGCGAGTTCCTGCTGCTTCAATCGCTGCGTCATCGCATGCCGCGCGTTGTGACCGAGGAAGTCGTTTCTGGACGCGGCTTTCGCGCCATTCACCAAATTATTTTCCCGGGCGTGCAGCACGCATTCTTTGACGAGCCCGGAGTCGATGCTGCAGCCATGATCACTCAACAGGCACTGACAGGATCCTGCACAGCTTGCGCCGAAACCCTTCAGATTTGGACTGAGGCCTACGGCGCCGAAGCTGGCAACATGGCTTTGCGAGTCCTGCCCTTCGGAGGCGTATACGTCGCCGGTGGAATCGCGCTAAAAATCCTGCCTACATTAAAAGAAGGCGGCTTCGTCCGCGCCTTCAGCGACAAAATGAAACTAAGCAGCGCACTCGCAAAAATTCCAATTTACGTCATCCTGAACGAAGATGCGCCCGTGATTGGTGCCGCCTACGAAGCGCTGGCGTTTTCTGAAAGTTAAATCGGTTTCAGACGTTACCACCCCTAATTCTCTCCTGAAAACGACGCAGTAGAGTTGACTCTGTATCAGTCGAGTGCTTTACCCGCCATTTTTCATCTTGCATTGAAAAGGCGGGGCACGGAAACTTTCGGAGTTCCTTGCAGCATTCACCCGTGTTATCACAAGACCTTCCGTCATATACTGGGGCTTCGCTGTCGAGAATGTAGGACCGGTGAACTGTTTCGATCCGCGGTCCACAACGGGAGAGTAATGCATCAATGCGGCGCACCCTATTTATCACAATATCGGGACTCTTCTTAACAATGACGATGCTCAGAGGCGCTGAGGGAAAGAAACAACCAGACTACTTAATCTATATCGGCACCTATACCGGACCATCGAGCAAAGGGATCTACGCTTACAGGTTCGACGCGAATATTGGCAAAGCTACGGAATTGGGTGCGGCCGGAGAGATTGCGAACCCATCATTCCTCGCCCTCGATCCGAGCCGAACTTTGCTTTATGCAGTCAGCGAAATTTCCGATTTTCAAAATCAACACACCGGCGCAATCAGTTCTTTCAGAATTAACCCGAAGACCGGCAAGTTGACTTTGTTGAATCAGGTTTCGTCTGCGGGAGCAGGACCGTGCTTCATCGCGCTCGATCGCACGGGCAAACACCTTCTGGCGGCTAACTATGAAGCGGGCAGCGTTGCAGTGTTCCCTATTCTGCCGGAAGGTCGGCTTGGTTCGGCCACATCTACTATTCAGCACAGCGGACATGGCGCTGACGCTGAACGCCAACAAGGCCCGCACCCGCACTGGATTGGGCTTTCGGCCAACAACAAGTTCGCCGTTACGGCTGATCTCGGCCTCGATAGACTTTTCGTCTATCGTTTTGATCCAAGTACCGGCAGCCTAGCGAAAGACAATGCGACACCTTTTTCCTTGCCCCCTCGTTCTGGACCGCGGCACCTTACCTTCGATTCCAGCGGAAAGTTCGGTTACGTGATCAATGAAATGAGTTCAACCCTTACAGTGTTTTCATTCGATCAGGAACGCGGGAACCTGCGTGAGATACAGACCATTTCAACTTTGCCAGGCGATTTTGCAGGCAAGAATGATACTGCCGAGATTGCGCTTCACCCCAACGGCAAGTTCCTCTACGGCTCCAATCGCGGCCACGACAGCATTGCAGTGTTTGCGGTCAATCCAAACAATGGGACGCTGACGAGTATCGAATACGTACCGAGTGGCGGCGCCAAGCCTCGTAGTTTTGAGATCGACCCGAGCGGCTCTTACCTGTTCGTTGCTAATCAGATCTCAAACAAAGTCGTGATTTTCCGTATTGATCGCAATACAGGCCGTCTCACTCCGACCGGCGAGGCCCT
The DNA here is from genome assembly GCA_003224815.1 of Acidobacteriota bacterium. Classification (GTDB taxonomy): domain Bacteria; phylum Acidobacteriota; class Terriglobia; order Terriglobales; family Acidobacteriaceae; genus Gp1-AA145. Next base: position 9,378 of record QHZW01000332.1, read on the forward strand.
GGATGTGCCTTCCCCGGTGTGTATCAAGTTCCTAGCGTTGAAATGATGCGTGCGGATTTGCTCTGCTCAGATGGACACGGCCTGAAATTTTAAGTGACGGGATTTGAAATTCAGTGAATCCGTCGCGTATCACCGGATCGGTGGATTTGCAGCAACCTCCCTCCGGACTCTCATACCAGACTTGGGGAAACACTCCCTTAACCCTGACTTGCACTTCCAGCGGGTCCTCGGAGTAGTTCAGCAGTTCAACAGTCTTGCTTCCGTTGCTCGCCTCGCGATAAAGAACGCCGACCGTAGTCAGCGCATTCCATAGACTGATTTTAATTTTTACATTGTCAATCAGGCCGCGAATATCCCGTGCAAACGTCTCTGGATCTGACACCGGCTCACGGAGTTCAACGACCCGTCCCTTCTTGACAGGATATGAAACCGAAGCAGCGCCGTTTTCAATGCCTTTGCTCGAATGCCACAGATACGACTTCTTACTAACATTCACGACCACTGCGGTCCTACCGGAAGCGGCAAATTGTGAAACGGCCTGAGTGAGCTGAGGACTAAGATTTGGAAACACAATCGCGACATCGAAATTCTTGAGGCTGCTTTCGCTGACTTGATTCGGCCGCAGAACACGCACTCCGATGTTGTGCCGTGCCAACAAATTGATCGGCTCAAAAGATTCCGGATTGTCGTCAGTAATGACCGCGACGTTGGCCTCAGGAACTAAATTGTTTGGCGAGTTTGCGTAGAAATGTAAATATTTGCCAATCTCCCTCCAGGTGGCCCATGCTTTATCGTCATTTCGCGCCAGTCCGTTTTGCAGGCTCTCGTGCAAAGGCAGGATCAGGTCGGCTTTGAAAGCGCCGGCTTCGGCCACGGCCAGCTCGTAATCAGCCACTTCAGGGCCCTGCTGCCGTGCGGAGCCAAGCAAGGTCCAATTGAACGTGTAGAGCGGGACCTGCGCCGGTCGGAACGCCTGCTCCAGCCTTAGGAGGGCGAGATTCGTGTCTAGCCAGGGTTGCGCGGTTGGACTCGTCACTTGCAGGACTCCGTCCCGGTTTATTACGAGTGTCCCTTTCATTTGCGGCTGGATCGCGTTTGGATTCAAAAGAAGAAAATTGATCTGTGGGTGAATGGCCCGCAATTTGCGCACGGCGCGCTCCGCAGACTGCAACTGAGCATCTCCGGGATTCACGATAATCCCTGCGGCTCCATACCTGGCTGCGGAACTTGCCAAACTCGCCGCCTCTTCCAGATTGCACTCGATATAAACGTGATATCCCCGTGCCCGCGCAGATTGAATGAAGGCAAGTCGTTTGGGCTCCCACGGAATTACAAGTTCGTTTATGCCCAATGTTTTTGATGGAGGCACAACATTTTGCGTCCACTCCAGGAAAACTCTTGCCCAGCCTGGAGCCGCATACAGGACACAAATGAAGAAAATGATTCGCTGAGGTTTGGTCAAGTTAGTGTGCTCTGTGAATCTCAGCTGCTTGTGCTGCAATATCGGACCCGGCGTTCTCCCCAACTGAAATAGACGGCCCACCCGAGGCAGTTTCAGCATTTCCAACAATAATGTGGTCGAAAGAGCATCAGACGCGGTAGCCGTATTTGCTAACGCGCTGACCGCGGCGGAGGTCTTGACCGGCTCTCCAGTTTCCGGATCAATGATGTGCCCAGCCTTGCTGCCCCCCAGCAAATCAGGCGACGTCTGTTCTGATGTCGAGACACTGTTATTTTTCAGGAGAACTTCAGGAGCATTCTTTCCCGAAGGATCTCTCAACCGCACTCGCCATCCAGCGGCTTGAGGCGGAGAACTCATTCCGTAAATTGTGCTCCCTCCGGCATTGATAAAAGCTACAGTGACTCCACGCGATCGCAAAACCTCAGCCATGCGATCCACAGCGTAACCTTTGCCGATGGCTCCAAGATCGATCCTAAGACATGAAGACTGAAATTCCACGCGATCAGGAGGGAGGAGCGTGATTCTTTTAAATCCGCTGCAGCTGCGAAGTTTTTCCTCTGCGGCTTTCGACTCCGATCTCTCGCCGCGCATGACGGACTTCCAATAGTCCACAAGCGGGCCGACAGTGATGTCGAATTGTCCGTCAGAGAGCCTGGAGTAAACCAACGACTCCTCAATCACTCGATACAAATCGGGTGGAATGCGCTGTGCGTGAAAATGTGCTGTGCGATTCAAACGGCTGAGGTCGCTCTCAGGCTTGTAATTGCTCATGATGCCATCAAGCCGGGTCGCATCATTGAAGGCAGCATCGATGGCCGCAGAAGCCTTTTGCGACGATTCATCATAGGCTATGACTTCGAATACAGTGCCCATGACGTACTTCTTTTTATAGACGGAGGCTGGCTGGCATTCGGCAACAATCGCTGTGAAAAGCACCGAAAGCACAACTGTGACAAGCGCCTTACTCCAACGCATAAACGTCTCCGTCAAGGCTTGCGAGGTACATGGCATCTTTTGTCAGGACCGGAGCGGACTGCACGGCTCCTCCCACGCCGGCCCTCCATGCTTCCTTGCCCGTAGAAATTTCAAACGCCAATGTTCCCCATGATTGAATGCAGACAACATCGTCGGCGATCACCGGTGGAGCGGTTACAACACCACCCACATGAGCTTTCCACACAAGCCTGCCTGTCGGAATTTCGAGAGCGTACAAATAACCATCTTTGCTGCCAATGACCACTAGTTGTCCTGCAACAACCGGCGAAGAAGCAATACCCAGCCCGGTTTCATATTTCCATTTCACGGCGCCGTTCTTTGAGTCCAGCGCATAAAAGAAGAAATCTTCAGAACCGATGAGCAGAGTATCGCCAGCAAGCGCGGGAGAGGAGTCAATTCCATTGCCCGTCGAAGTATGCCACATCGCTTTTCCGGATGTGGCTTCTACGCAGTACACGTTCCCATCTCCGCATCCAAAATAAATCGCATCAGTGGCCGCAAATGCGGTTGAATAAATGCGGCCGCCGAATTCCTGAGCCCACTTCTGGCGGCCGGTTTCTGCTTCGACCGCGTACAGCCGGGCATCCGCGCTGCCGAAGTACACCACGCCAGCAGCTGTGACCGGGGAAGTCCATACTTCCCCGTTCGCTGAGGCCTCCCACACTTTCACCCCCAAATCAGCATCCACCGCATACACGGCGCCGCTGTCAGATCCGAACAGTAGCAGGTTTTTCCAAAATGAAGGCGTTGAATGAATCTGATCTTTGATCTGAAACTTCCATCTGGTGCGCCCAGTATTCCCCTCAATTGCAAAAACTGTGCCGCCTACAGTTGTCACGTAGAGAAGTCCATTGCCGAGCACAGGGGCTGAACGGATGGAGCTCCCCAACCGTGCTTGCCAGCGCACTTTTTTCGGAGCCCGCGCGGCCGCGTCCTCCCGCCCGCCCGTTCGCCGATTGTCTTTGAGCAGCGTAGGCCAGTCGCTCGCAATGGTCGAGGATGTGTTCTCCTGAGCGTGTGTCATCTTTATTATTTATGCGATTCGCCGATGATCTATTTGCGCACGATCCGCAACTCCCAGGCCCAGCTTACCAGCGGAAGCGATGTGTCCCGGCCGGCGATAGAAGAGATTCTTCTTAGGATCATGAAAGAACTCATGATCATTGGACGTGATGGATGCCGGATCGTGCTCCCATACCGAGGGCGCTCCTTCGTCCCGCCTTTTTTTCTCAATCGCCTCGAGTTCTAGAGTGTCCATCGCAACAGGATCGGTGCCAACGTAGAGCATTCCCGCTGGATAAATGAAATCCTGCACCTGGGTCAGTGGTCCGCCGTGCCACACCTGGCGCATTCCATCCATGATGTGCAAGACTGCTTTTGAACGGAGTGGCTCAACCGAGCACATAACCCCTATCAATGGATCAGTAAATGAGTAAGGCGCGCGATGCGATCGTGCGACATTGTTGAACGTTCCGTAGCCGAGGTTCTTCAGGCATCCCGTTACGCCTGCGGCGGAATGGTCTTTCATGGTGGGCACATTAATGATCTTCGTCACTCCGCGCGCGACGACACTCGCCATATATGAGCGCGTCTCCCATTCGCCGAAGAAATTCGCGTCGCAATAAATCGCCATATCGTAACCCGCGGTTCCGGTGAAGGCATCCTGAACCCCCATGACTTTCACGTTAGCCGGGACCAGCGCTTGATAGCTTCCGATATCGATTTCGTAGGCATAACGGTCGTAAACGATGATGTTGCCCGCCGGGACTCCAACTGATTGCACACCCGTAACAATTTCGCGCACGATCTCCGGCGAAGAGCAGCACGCAGGCGCGCCAGAGGGATTGATTTTTATCCCAACAATGTCCTTCGGTTCGACGAACTTCGCCCAGGCTGCCTGGGCCGAGTTCTCTCCAGTCAACTCTTTCATTCCACGCTCAAGCATTTCCTTGATCAGAGGCTGCGACACGCGATTGCGGACAATTGCTTCAGAGCTGGAAAGCTCTACGACTCGGCCGGGAAATAGGCCGGGCATTCCGAGCGGCGAAGGCATTGGCTGCGACAGACCACGAGTCTCGATATGAGGGGCTTTGGGACTCGGAATGTCGCTCTGGGCGCCATGGGCGAATCCATGAAAATAGAGGCTGGCGCTTCCCAAACATGCGTTTCTTACGAAACTGCGGCGATCCATCCCGAGCTCCAACCGTGAAGTATCGCTCAGGCTACGCTACACATCAGCCGTTTTCAAGGCGCTTATTCCTGTCCCAGCGAGGCGTCTACGTTTCGCTAATGACAACAGGCGATGGACTGCGTAAACTTTCAAGGATTTTAATGGGGACACAATGATACTTCATAACAAGACTGTTGCTCTTTCTTTGAAGACACTCGTGACTGGTGTAGTCGGTGTAATTGCAATCACGATTCCGGCCAGATGTGCCTCGGCCGAGTCGCCTCAGTACGATTTGCTGCTGAAGGGCGGTCATGTAATCGATCCAGCGAACCACATCAACGGAGTGATGGATGTCGCGATTGCCAAGGACAAGATTGCGGCGGTCGCGAAGGACATACCGGCAGAGCAGGCAGGCAAGGTGGTTAACGCTTCGGGCTTATATGTAACCCCCGGGCTCATCGACATTCATTTTCATATCGGCCACGGAGGGGCGCCGCTGAACTGGTTCGCACCTGATGGTCGAGCACACACCGAACCGCTTGGAATCCCAGCTGATATTGCCTTGCAGTCCGGCGTGACCACGATTGTGGACGCAGGGACCGCCGGGGCGGAGACTTTTCTTCAGGAGAAAGAAGAAGTCATTGACCACGCCAAGGTAAGGATACTGGCTTTCTTGAACATTGTCGCCAATGGCATGAACGGCGGACTGGAACAAAGCGTTGATGAAATGAATCCTAAGTTGTGCGCGGAGACAATCAAGAAATACCCAGAGATTATTGTTGGCGTGAAGACCGCTCATTATTGGACTGAGGCTCCCTGGGACGGTGAACATACGCCGTGGGCCGCAGTCGATCGCGCCGAAGAGTGTGGTCAGGCGGCGAACGTGCCGGTGATGTTCGATTTCTGGCCGCGTCCGGAGAGAACGTACGCTGAATTGATCCTCAAGAAGATGCGGCCGGGTGACATTCACACCCACGTTTTCGCCCAGCAGTTTCCCATCGTCCTTCCCGATGGAAAGCTCAACCCGATCATGACAGAAGCGCGCGCGCGGGGCGTGATTTTCGATGTCGGACATGGGGCCGGCAGCTTTTGGTTTCGCAACGCCGTTCCCGCGGTAAAACAGGGTTTCATTCCTGATTCGATGTCCACGGATTTGCACATGGAAAATTTCACAATTCTTAGCATGAATAATGTTATGTCTAAGTTTCTGTCCATGGGCGTGTCGCTGGAAGACATAATCCGGCGCTCGACCGTCAATCCTGCGAACGAAATTCGCAGACCTGAGCTGGGGACGCTTTCTGTCGGGAAGGAAGCGGATATCGCTGTGCTCGAAGAACAGCACGGACAATTCAGCTACATTGACTGCGGTGTGGCACGCATGGATGGAAGCCTGCAACTTGTGGCGCGTATGACGGTACGAGGCGGAAAAATCGTCTTTGACCCTTCGGGACTCAGCATGGTGGAGTGGGAGAAAGCCCGGCCGCAGTATTTCTCCAGCCCAGGTCTGGGCAATTCCAAACCGGCCACAGCAGATGATTTTCCAAGGCATTAGTAGATGACTGGAGGTTCAAATGGCACGTCGCCTTAATCGCAGAACATTCTTAGGCCATGGAACGTGTGGCCTGCTTGCGGGCAGTGCAGCATTGTGCACAGTGCCAGAGTTGGCAGCCAAGTCGTCCACCTCTAATAAAGGTCTGGACTATTACCAGAAGCTTGGAGTTACTCCCCTTATCAATGCTGCTGGAACGTACACCGTACTTTCAGCCTCGACTATGCCCGATCAGGTGCAGGCAGCCATTGCATTGGCTGCGAAACAGCCTGTCAATTTGAACGAGTTGCACGACGCCGCAGGCGAGTACTTGGCCAAGCGTCTTCGGTGCGAGGCCGCATTGGTTACATCAGGAGCCGCCGCCGCGCTAGTGGTTGGGACGGCAGCGTGCGTGACCCGCGGGAACGATTCTGCGGTACTTAACATTCCCACGGACATGGGTGGTCTGAAAAACGAGGTCATCATTCAGAGGACGCATCGCTATGGATATGATCACGCCATCCGGAACTGCGGCACTCGCTTCGTCGAAGTTGAAACGCTGGAGCAATACGGGCAGGCTTTTTCCGATCGCACGGTAATGGCGCATTTCTTCAACGCTGGCGAAGGCAAGATCAGCCGCGAGGATTGGGTGAGGGTAGCGCATAGCCACAATGTCCCATGCTTCAACGATGCGGCAGCGGATGTTCCTCCGATCTCGAATTTGTGGAACTACACGCAAATGGGCTTCGACCTGGTGGCATTCTCAGGTGGCAAAGGCCTGCGTGGACCGCAGTGTACCGGTCTGTTGCTCGGCCGCAAGGATCTGATCGAAGCCGCCAAAAAGAACAATTCGCCAAATTCAAATACGGTCGGCCGCGGCATGAAGGTTGCGAAAGAAGAGATCGTCGGCCTGGTCGCTGCCGTAGATTGGTTCCTGGGGCAGGACGACGCGGCCATGGAAGCAGAGTATCGCAAGCGGGCGGAACTGATCGCCAGCCATCTGAAAAATATTCCTACTGTGCAAACCCAGATCTTTATTCCTGAAGTGGCTGCGAACCATGTTCCTCACCTGTTGATCACCTATGATCAGAACCGCGTCAAAATCGTGGGAAGTGAAGTCATACAAAAGATGCGTGCGGGCAAGCCTCGCATCGAACTGAATCCTTCCACCGGGGGTGCTCCGGCGAGCGCTGGTTTGCCTGGCGGGCCAAATACTATCGTGGTCGGAGTTTGGATGCTTCAGTCGGGTGAAGATCAGATTGTGGGCAGGCGGTTGCGAGAAGTGCTGGAAGACGCGACTGCTCGCACATAGAGATTGTCGTCTTACCTATTCCGAAACGGCGGCCTCTCCAAAGGCCTGGGGTTCGAACGGGCGCGATAAACTGCTTGAACCAAAACTGGGGGCGCGCAAATCTTGCAGACGTAACTCTTACACATCGTAAGCCCATGTACCCGAAAAAACGAAAAACGGTGGGTAAGGCTTTTGGCAGGAGAACGACAGGTCTGCGGAATCCAGTGCATCGCGTGGGCAGAAAACACACAATCGTTCTGATTGTCTTGGCGGTCCTGGGTCGCTCTCCTTTCGTAGTTGGTCTATCCGCGCAAGACTCCCGTCCTACCGCCCAGTCCGGCGATACCGCAAGGGCACAGACAGGCAAAGCGGATTCCACGCCGAACGCGCACATATTTTTTCGAGATATCACCCCCGACGTTGGAATCACAACCATGCCCAATTCCCGGACTGACCGGCGTTATGTGCTAGAGACGATGGGAGGTGGCGGGATCGCCCTGTTTGACTGTGACAATGACAGTAAGTTGGATATAGCGCTAGTCAATGACTCAACCATTGAGCAATACCGTTCAGGTGGAGACTTGATGATTACGCTGTACCACCAGGACGGCAATTCTTCCCTGATCCATTTCGCCGATACTACAAAAGCATCTGGTTTGACGACCCGCGGGTGGGGGATGGCAATTGCCGTCGGAGACTACGATAACGACGGCCTTCCAGACTTATACGTGACCGGCTATGGCCATAACGTGCTCTATCACAATCTTGGAAATTGTAAATTTGAGGATGTGACGGCGAAGGCGGGAGTACAGGCCGGAGGTTTTAGCACTGGCGCCGCCTGGGCTGACTATGACCGCGATGGGAATTTAGACTTGTTCATTGCACGCTACGTAAAGACGGATGTAAATCATCTTCCTGATCCGGCGCGCGATTTCCGCGGCTACAGGGGAGTGTTGTTCGAATTGCCTGACAAGATGCAGGGAGAAACCGACATCCTATTCCGGAATCGAGGCGACGGCACGTTCGAAGACGTGTCCAAAAAAGCTGGAGTGAATGATCCCGACAAACTTCATGGGATGGGAGTGGCCTGGGGCGATTATGACGGGGACGGCTGGCCCGACCTCTATGTGACCAATGATTACGGGACAACGTTCATGTATCACAATCGCCAAAACGGCACTTTTGAAGAAGTGGGGATGCCATTGGGGGTCGCCGTGGGGCCAGACGGACGCGGCTACGGGAACATGGCAGCCGATTTCGGAGATTTTGATCGAGATGGCAAACTCGACATACTTGTTACCCGAGCTGACGATCAACCTGCGAGCCTTTATTGGAATAAAGGTGACTATTTCTTGGACATCGCCGGCAAAGCTGGTATAGCGACCGCGACTAAGGCACCGGTGAAATGGGGCACCGGGTTTGGTGATTTCGACAATGACGGATGGCTTGACATACTTGTGGCCAATGGCAACTTTTCGTCGTTGCTGGATACGCTCCCGAAAGAGTACAGGTTTGCCGAGCCCATTCAACTCTTTCGTAATCGGGGGAATCTCACTTTTGATGAGACAGCTGACGCGGCGGGGCTCAATGCCGGACCACTCCGTTCCCGACGAGGAACCGCGTTCGGGGACATAAACGATGATGGGAAGCTTGACACAGTGGTGTTCAATGTCAACGCTCCGCCGTCCGTGTTCCTAAACGAAACCACGAACTCACACCACCGCGTGCTTTTTCGCCTGATCGGGACGAAGAGCAACCGCGGCGCGGTCGGTGCTCGGGTGCGCGTCACCACTTCTAAAATGACGCAAATCGACGAGGTCCGTGCGGGTGGCAGCTACAACTCCAGCAATGACACCAGACTCCACTTCGGGCTGGGAAGCGAACCGATGATAAATAGGATCGAGGTCCTGTGGCCAAGTGGTTTACGGCAGGAGTTTAGCGAAATTCAGGCTGATGCGATCTACGAGATCAAAGAAGGCGAACCCATTCGCAAGACCACACCACTCCCCGCGTTATGATAACCGCGCTCTGGCTTCACGGAATCGCCCTAAAGGAGGCGGATTCGTGCGCGTGCTTTCTTGTTATTTCCATTTCCCCTGCCCTTCAACGATGGTGATGTAGCGGTCGATGGGCAAATCGGCGAAACGTTCGGTCATACCGCTGGGCAAAGGCCACTTGATCTCCAACCAATCGAGCTTCGTTCTTTTCCCAATGCCAAGCACAATCCGCGGATCGTGGTCTGAAAGATAGCTTCCGCCGCCCACCTTCATTCGGCTTCGGTTTAAATCCTGTGCTTGGTAAGCGATGCGCGCGCCAACCGCATCCGGATTCGATTTTTTTCCGACTAGCTTGATCCCCAACCAATGGCTCTGGGACCCAATATTGTTTTTCAGCAGAAGAGGTGGGCCATCGTTCACGGAGACGAGCACATCGAGCGCGCCATCATTATTGAAATCTCCTACCGCCATTCCACGGGCTGAGAGCGGCTTGCTGAATACGGGCCCGCTTTGTGCGCTGATGTTCTCGAAACCTTTGCCTGTGTCGCGAAACAGCAACATCGGCTCCTGATACTTCACTTGAGCGTGCACCGTCTCAATGAGATCATCAGGGTTGCCGTTGGCAAGAAAAAGATCCACATCGCCGTCATTGTCAAAATCAAAAAACTTCAGCCCCCACCCGCTCATCAATCGTGTGGCGCTTCCAATTCCCAACTGCCCAGCATGATCATCGAATGTTTGATCGTGGTTATTGCGGTACAAGGAATACAACTCGCGATCAAGGTTGGAAACGAACAGGTCCATGAAGCCGTCCTGATCGTAATCAGCGGAGTCCACGCCCATTCCCGACCGCGTTCGGCCTTCGGCGCTATACGCTACCCCGGAGGGCTCGCCGATTTCCTCAAATTTGCCGTTTCCGCGGTTAAGAAACAGAAAGTTTGCGACCGTGTCATTGGCGACAAACAGATCCATAAGACCATCATTATTTATGTCAGTCGCGACCACGCCACAGGCTTTTCCCAAACTGCCGGAGATTCCAGACGATTTGCTGACATCCGTAAAGGTGCCATCACCGTTGTTATGAAATAACCAGCTAAGCATTGGTGAATAAACCTTCGGGATGCAATAGTGACGCAGGCCATCATCATGGATTCCGCAGGGTTTGTTCAGTTCCTTGCTGAAATCCACGAACCTACCGACGAAAAGATCAAGCCGTCCGTCATTGTCATAGTCGAACCACACCGCGCTTGAAGACCATCCTGGTGCGGCGACGCCAGCTTTTTCGGTCACATCCGTGAATGTGCCGTCGCCATTGTTGTGATACAGAATGCTTCGACCATACTGAGTCACGTATAGGTCAGGAAAACCGTCGCCATCGTAGTCGCCCACAGCAACGCCCTGTCCGTAACCGCCAGCGCCGACACCAGCTTTCTCCGTCACATCGGTGAACGTTCCATCCCGATCGTTCCTGTAGAGCGCGTTACGCAGCGGCTGATTCGGCGTGAAAAAGTCACACTTGCCGCTGTTCACCAGGTAAATGTCCATCCAGCCGTCATTGTCGTAATCGAGAAATGCGCACCCCGGGCCTGAGCTCTCGGGCAGGTATTTCTCAGGAGACTTTCCGCTTGTGTGCGTCCAAGTAATTCCGCTCTTTTCAGGGCGAACTTCTTCAAAAGGAAACTGGGTAAGTTCCGGAGAGGCAAAAACCGGCAAACGCGGCAGGAAGAATGCTCCGGCAAGCAACCGGGAGAAATCGCGGCGGGAAAAGTGGCCTGGACAGGTGCAGCCTCGCATCTGCTCTCAGTCTACCGCGAGTAACCCGCTGCTTTGCAGTTTCTCCTGGGCAGAATTTCTCCATTGTCTCCGCGATAAAGAATTCGCGTCATTCCGGCTTCTCTGGTTCTGCTGCACGCTGATTCCCTGAGCTCAGGCTGCGATGAATAGCAAATTCCTTATCAGCTTCTTCCTTATGCCCAGACCTCACCAGGGCTGTAGCCAGCGCGTGATGGATGTCAGGGTTTCCGGGTGTAAGACGCTCTGCGATTCGCAGGGGCGCGATTGCCTCCTGGTATTTTTGATCGCCGACAAGAGAAACTCCCCAACCGAGATACGCTTCGGCAAAATTGGGGTTGAGCTTCGCAGCTTGCGAAAAGCGAGAACTCGCCTCATCCCAGTTCTGGTCGCGCCTCGCAAGTTCTCCCAAGATGTACTCAGCCGCGCTATTATTTGGGTCCAGTTGGAGTTCTTTCAGAAATTCCTGCTTGGCACGGGCCGACACGTCCGGCCCCGCATCCGGACGTGAAAGCAGCGACCTGCCCAGCAGAAAGTGAATACCACGAGCATTCGGCTCTTTCTTTAATATCTCCTCGTACTCAAGTTGCGCCGCATCCCATTTTCCCTGCATCTCAAGCGCTTCAGCGTTCAGCTTATGGGCCGCAATCGATTGCGGCGCAGTCCGGGCAAGGTCCTGAGCCGCTCGCGTCGATAAATCAGAGTAGGCGTGCACTACAACGAAGAGAGCGTCTGGATCCCGCGGGAACTGTTTGTGGAGCAGACGAATAAAGTCGAGCACAGCTTCGCGATTGTCGACGGCCAGCGCGCAGCGGACGCCTACTACGCCAGCCTGCTTTTGTGTCTCTGAGGCAACCTGAGCACCCATCGCCCGCTTGAGCGTCGCAATACTTTCTCGACATTGCCCTTGCTCTGCCAAAGCGATCGCCCTCTCCGGAGACAGCTCAGGCTTGGTCGCCGACTTCGGTTGTTGAGCAACCACTCCAGCTGCGGACCACAGGCACATGACCGAGACGGGGATAAAAAAAGATTTGCGCACGCGTTTACACATCCTGAGGCAAGGCATTTTTTGTGCTTGAGAATTCGTTAAACAAAAAAATGATGCAGGCGGAAAATCCGCCTGCATCGTCAATTATACGAGCTTCGTTTCTCAGAAGTAGAGCTTAAGCGCCAGCTGTATGTTCCTCGGCGGCTCGGCGCTTGTAATTTGCCCCATCGTGGGCCCAATGCTGGTGTTCGGCGCCTCATAGTTCACGTGGTTGAATGCATTGACGAAGTCAGTACGGAACTGTAGCTTGAATCGCTCCGTCATCTGAAAGTCCTTGTGCAAGCTAAAGTCCAGGTCGGTGTAATGTGGTCCGCGCAATCCACCGAGCTGTGGTGCGCAGTTTCCGAACTGACCGATTGCCGGTTGGGTAAAGTTTCCATTGTTGGTGAACCACTGAGTACCTACCCCAGGAATCGGCGTATTCGCGATCGAGGGAAGTGAGTTGCAGTCTGGCCTAAAGCCGCGTGAGAACGTACCCGTGTTGTCCTGAGCACCAAAGACGGGCAACGGCCAACCGGTACGCCACGACACGAGGGGGCTGACCTGCCATCCCCCAACCACGGCATCGACAGCCTTGTTCATATCGTGACCGAACGTCCTGCCACGGCCAAAGGGGAGGTCATAAATCGCATAAGCGGATATAACGTGTGTAGCGTCGTAGTAACAAGGCGCCCATTCTGATCTGGGATTATAGATGTTCTGCCAATATGCCGATGCGCTCAGAGCATTGTCCCAGGCACCGTAGTACCCAGTGCTATCAGACATGCATTTGGAGAACGTATAGGAGACTTGATACTGCAAACCGTGGGACATCTGTTTCTGAAGCACAGCTTGCAGCGAGTTGTACTCCATGTTGCCATTCGACCTCGTACCCGAAACTTTCGCACCCGGTCCGCCGCCGCCTAGCACATTGTAGAGGGTGGAGTTCTGGGAAAATAACGGACTCGCGGCAGAACACGGTGGGGTGCCGCAAGCCGAATTGGGAAGCGACACTCTCTGCGCATAGTCGAAGGGCACCATCAAGTGCGTACCCTTCTGGCCCACATATCCGATCTGGAAAGTTGTGTCGTGAGTCACCTGGTGCTGAATTGTAAAGTTCCACTGCTCGGCAATCGCGGGCTGCACGTTGGGATCCCACACCCGCAGAAGACTACTCGTGTAGCAAAGATAGGCAGGCGCGTCGCAGGGCTGCGATGCCGCCGAACCTGCAATACCGTCGGTTGTATCCGTTGCGGGTAGTGGGACGCTGTTGTAAACGACGTCGAGTTCGGCCGGAGTAAACGGGGGGTTTAATGTGAGGCGCAGGTTCGTGCCGGTACCTTCCATATATGACGACATTGTGAAGGCGCCACGGACCACCGTCTTGCCGCCAAGCATTTCCGGAGTCCACGCGAAACCAATACGCGGCTGGAAGTCTCTGCCACCGTAGAAACCCTTGTACAAAGCTCGACTGGAACCGTTCTGGCCAGCGAGATCTATATTGCCCGTGGCGAAATTGTAGTTTGCTTGTTGGTTATGGGTTTCAACCCACGGCGTGTGAGCATCGTATCGCAGCCCAAGATTCAGGGTCAAACGATCCGTTACGCGCCAGTTGTCCTGGGCATAGATGCCGATGATGTTGCTGCTTTGCTCCCAAGTCTTGCCCGTGCTAACCCCACGGCCGTATTGAAACGGAAGACCCAGAACAAAATCCCCGCCGCCATCACCAGTGTTCGCTCCTGAACTGGACGATTGTGTAAACCGGCCATCGAAATCCATATGGCCCAGTTGGCCGTTGTTGCCAGCGTAGAACGTCTTGATGATGTCGCGCCAGAATTGGCCGCCGAATTTGAGGTTGTGTCGTGAGTGCGTCCAACTCAACCCATCTTCGAACTGCCAGACGTGGTCGTCAAAACTGGCGGTGCTTTCTTGAGTCCCAAAATTGCTAATGTTTGACCTCGTAAAATTGAGGCCTAGCAATCCATCAAGATTTGCAGGGTTGCCGTTTCCGATTCCAAGGGTGTTGCCAAATTGTCCCACACTAGAATCCCAGGCGGTGCCGGTATTAACTGTAACGTGGCTCCACCCAATACGTGCATCGTTCACCAGGTTGTTGGTTATCATTCGCGTCCAGTCACCAACCGTATTGTAAATGGGAGTCGTGGACAAAGCGTTCCCCAAAAGCACCTGCGAGTTGGTGGAGGGGTTCTCCTGATATTCTCTTGTGAAACGATAGGAAATATTGTCTTTTTGAGTGGCCTTGTAATCGAGCTTTAAATCTCCCTGATTCACCTTGAAAGCTGAAGCGGTAACATTAACAGCATTGTCTTGTACCTGATTGCTGATCGCGCCTGGGTAAAGGTTGGACGCAAACAATGCGCTGGCTACCGGGCTGATCATCGCAGCCGGAATTACGTTTTGCGGAAAAGCCTGGCGAGTGCCTGCGGGGCTGGAAGTAGGAGTGCACGGCGCTGTAAACGATGCGCACGGATTGTATAGCTGAACCCCAGTTCCTCCTGTACACGTGCCATTTGGGCCAGTGAATGAGCCGCCCTTTTGAGTACAAAGATCGCCGAAATCCCCAGTGCGTTCCGCGGCTGTAAAGACGGTGTTTGCGCTCCCCGAGCTCGGAATATTAAAACGCTGGCCCTGGTAGTCAGCAAAAAAGAAGAGCTTGTTCTTGATGATTGGACCGCCGAAGGTCCCTCCGAACATGTTCCATCGTACTTTGGCCTTGGGCTGGCCAGTAACATTGTTTGACCAGCTGTTCGCGTTCAGTTTGTCATTTCGGAAGAACTCCCAGACATCACCATGAAAACTGTTGGTTCCCGACTTGATGGTCGCACTAACAATCCCGCCTTCGAAATTGCCGAATTCAGCCGGTGCGTTGCTGGTGATCAGATTAAATTCCTCGATGGCATCCGGAGCAGGCGTGTAACCCAGCAAGTTGTCAGAAACCTGATTGTTGTCCATGCCGTCCAGCAAGAAATTATTCGCTTGCTCGCGGTTACCATTGATCAACGGACGTGCCGAACTGAAATCTGCTGTGTTGTTGCCGGTGCTGAAGCCTTTAGGATTCGTTGTTACAGCTCCCGGGGAAAGCAGAGTGAGTTGGACGTAATTGCGCGCGGCCAGCGGTAGATTGTCGTTGGTGCCTGCGTCGATGATTGTGTCAACCTGTGTTGCCTCAGTTTTCAATACCGGAGCTGCGCCAGTCACTTCGATAACCTCACTGACCTGGCCAACTTTCATCGCCACGTCCACGCGCGCGGTTTGGTTGAGCACAAGCGTGAAAGCCGGATACGACGAGGTTTGAAAACCTTGTGCCTCGACCTTCACCTTGTAATTTCCCACAGGCAAGCGGGTGAGCGTATAGGCCCCTGCATCGTTCGTCTGCGCGGTCCAGACCGTGCCGCGTTCTGTGGAGGTCGCCGTGACTGTCGCGCCCTTAATCGTGGAACCACTGGAATCGGTAATTGTTCCAACAATTGATGCTGTCACTTCCTGCGCCCATGCGGTATTGGCCAGCAACAGAGCGCTTGCCACGCAAAATAAAACGGCCGTCGCGAGCAATCTACGTGTGCTCATCTGAAACCTCCGGGAGAACTTTTGGTATCCACCAGAATCTACCCACAAATGGATGTGCAATGCTATATAGCAGCCTCGTGAGCACCGTCAAGCAAAAAATGAAAAAAGAATTAAAAATTACATCAGCCCTGTGGAAAAGTGCTCTATACAACCAGAGGCACCGCCATCCGCACCGGTACGCAAGCCGGCCCGACGGCATTGCAGATGCTTCTATCCTGCTATTTACTAATAACTTTGGCGATTTGCACTTTCCTCGCGAGGAAAACGATATTCCGCCACTCTCCCAGCTCCGCTATATGCGGGCGCGCTTCACAATCGCAGTCCTGCCCGAAGAACTCGCTTTACTTTTGTCTCTGGATTCGCTATATAGCAGACAGTTTCCCAGTATTCCGATTTTTGGAACTCCGCGCCTAGCGAGCAACTTTTGACGATGCCGTCCAACGGACATAACGGACTGCCTGCTTATCAGAGAATCCAGACAGCCATCCGTCACAGAATCACCAACGGGGAGCTAAAACCCGGAGACTCAGTGGCTTCAGAGAGAGAGCTGGCGCGACTTCACAGCGTCAGTCTTATGACCGCGCGTCACGCCTTGGCTGGTCTTGAGCAGGAAGGTGTCGTCGAACGTCGGCGTGGTGCCGGAACATTTGTTGCTCCGCCTCGCATTCATTTCAATAAGCTGATGAGCTACACCGAGCAGATGGCCAGCCGTGGGCTCTCGGCGGCCTCAAAAGTGATCACATCGAAAGAGATCGAAGGCGAAGACGAAATTGCCGCGCGGCTCATGATTCCAGCCACCAGCAAGCTGATCAAAGTCGAGCGTCTGCGGCACACCTCGGACGAGCCGTTCGCGCTGGAAACTTGTTATCTGCCGGCCGACAAATTTCCCGGCCTCGCGAGTGAACCGCTGGGCAGGGGCTCACTGTTTTCGACGCTCGAGCGCGACTATGAAGTCCAATTGACCTACGCCGACGAAGAAGTGGACGCCACTGCCGCCGAGAATCGCGTTGCACAGTTACTGCAAGTTCCTCGCGGCGCTCCCGTCATGCGAATTCGTCAGGTCATATATTCTTCGAACGCCAAGCCCATAATTTATGTTGTGGGGTTCTATCGCGCCGAACGGCACTCGCTGTTCATACGCCGTTTCCGCTGAATTGTGACGAAACGTCGGTTCGCGTAAGCTCGCTGATCAAGCGGAGGAACAAATGCCTCTTACCTCGACCGATTGGCTGGTCATCGTTGGCTATTTGCTGGTGAATCTCGCCATCGGCATTTATTACCGCCGCCGGGCCAGCGGCAACACAGAAGAATTTTTCGTTTCGGGCCGTGATGTTTCGTGGTGGCTGGCGGGAACATCAATGGTAGCCACGACCTTCGCCGCCGATACGCCACTCTTTGTTTGCGGCGTGGTGGCAAAACAAGGCATCGCTGGAAACTGGATCTGGTGGGCATTCTGCGTCGGCGGAATGCTGACTGTCTTCTTCTTCGCGCGCTACTGGCGCCGCGCCGAAATCCTCACCGACGTGCAGTTCGTCGAACTACGATACGGCGGCAAGCCCGCTGCATTTCTCCGAGGATTTAAAGCGATCTATCTCGGCCTATTCATGAACTGCTTCATCCTGGGCTGGGTCACGAAGGCCATGGTCAGCATCATCACGGTTTTGCTAGGACCGGCAATCGCCGAAGGCAAAATCGTTCAACTCACGCTGTTCGGTCACACTTATCAGCATGCGCTCGGTGATCCTCAAAACACCGCGCTGGCGATTTGCGTTTTTATTCTGATTCCCTTTACCGGTCTCTACACCTTCATTGTCGGACTGACCTGCAGATAATTGAAAACAACGTTCGCGCCACTGGTGCGGCGACATCCGATCCGACCTCATTCCTGCCTGATTTCCACTTTGGCCTGACTGGCGAAGCCCTGTGGACTCTTCCCGTTTTAACTTTTCTCGTTTATCTCGGGATGCAGTGGTGGCTGGCGTGGTATCCAGGCGCAGAACCCGGCGGTGGCGGTTACGTTGCCCAACGCATGTTTAGTGCAAAAGACGAAAAGAATTCGCTGGGCGCCACATTGTGGTTCAACATCGCGCATTATGCTTTGCGGCCGTGGCCGTGGATTGTGACCGCATTGGTTGCGGTCGCGGTTTATTCGCCGAACGGAGGGATTCATCCCAGCGCGGCCTTCGCCCAGAATCCCGAACAGGGATACGTCATGGTTCTTCGCGACTATCTTCCTCCCGCATTACGCGGATTGATGGTCGCCGCATTTCTCGCTGCATTCATGTCAACAGTGGGAACACAGTTGAATTGGGGATGCTCATATCTTGTCAACGACCTCTACAAGCGATTCATGGTGCGCAATGCTCCCGAGCGCCATTACGTGCTCATGAGCAGAGTGTTCACTGTCCTGCTGGTACTGGTAAGCGGATATACCGCGTCGCAGCTTTCATCCATCGGCGCGGGGTGGGGCTTGGTGCTTGAAATTGGATTTGGCACGGGCGCGGTTTACATTCTGCGCTGGTACTGGTCGCGAATTAATGCGTGGAGCGAAATTTCCGCGATGATCGCAGCCGCCGCGGTGACCTTGGGATTGCGCGGGATGACTTTCAGCGGCAGCGACGCCGTCGTGTATGCCAAGCGCAGCCTGATCACTGCTGGAATTACTACGGCGGCCTGGCTACTGGTCACCTTTTTCACGCCAGAGGAGACCGAAGCAACCCTTACAAGCTTCTATCGCCGCGTGCACCCAGCTGTGTACGGCTGGAAACGAATCGCCAAGCTCGTGCCCGAACTTCCCGAGGTGCGTGATCTCGCCGGAAATGCATTCAGTTGGTTGATGGGAATTCTGCTGGTTTACGGGTGTCTCTTCGGGATAGGCAAGATCATCTTCGGCCAGTGGGGCTGGGGCGTGTTGCTGCTTGCCATGGCCGCCATCTCGGGATATTTGATCTTCTGGGATCTGTCACGCCGGGGCTGGCAAACTTTCTCGGGAGCAGAAACGAAAGTGACGCCAGAGGCCGTGAGCGCGCACTGACGCCAGAAATCTGCGCTGGACGGGAAGCTACAACTACTCCGTCATGACCGATTTCGACAGATTACGCGGCCGATCTACGTCCAGGCCGCGTCCAACCGCGACGTAATAAGCGAACATCTGCAGAGGAACCAT
>QHZW01000313.1 GCA_003224815.1 Acidobacteriota bacterium
TTATCCGTATAGTCTGCGGTCGCCGCGGACAAGTTCCGATGAAAATGGAGTTGACTCTGCGTTTCGACTACGGGCGTTCCGTCCCCTGGGTCACCAGCCTGGACGACGATACCCTCCGCGCCGTCGCCGGTCCCAATATGGTGAGCTTGCGCACACCGGTGCCTTTAAAAGGCGAGGACCTTAAGACTGTTTCTGAATTCACTGTTAACGAAGGGCAACGAATTCCTTTCGCTCTCAGCTATCGCGCTTCGCACAAGAAACTTCCTGAACCGCTCGATATCGAAAGCGCGTTGCAGAAAACCGAAAAATTCTGGCAGGACTGGATCAGTCGTTGTACTTATAACGGTCCGTGGAAGGAATCGGTCGAGCGTTCATTGATAACCCTCAAAGCGCTCACCTATCATCCCACGGGTGGAATCATCGCCGCACCCACGACTTCATTACCGGAGCAACTCGGCGGAAAGCGTAATTGGGACTACCGTTACTGTTGGCTTCGTGATGCAACTCTCACCCTTCTCATGTTGATGGACTGCGGTTACTACGACGAGGCCGCCGATTGGCAAAACTGGCTGGTGCGGGCCGTTGCTGGGAGCCCCGATCAGGTCCAGATCATCTATGGGCTCGCGGGTGAGCGCCAACTCACGGAGTGGGAAGTTGACTGGCTTCCGGGATATGAAGGCGCAAAACCGGTTCGCGTTGGCAATGCCGCAGCCGACCAGTTCCAACTCGACATCTACGGCGAAGTCGCAAGTGCGTTGCATCATGCGCGCGAGGGCAAGCTCCCGCGCAACGAGCCCGGCATCGAGCTCGAAAAGACGCTGCTCGATCATCTCGAAAAAATCTGCCAGAAGCCGGACAAAGGCATTTGGGAAGTTCGCGGTCCTGAACAGCAATTCACTCACTCCAAGGTGATGGCATGGCTTGCGTTCGATCGCGCCGTGAAAAGCTGCGAGCGCTTTGGAGTAAGGGGACCCGTGGAACGCTGGCGCAAGATGCGAGAAACAATTCACGAAGACGTCTGCCGCAAAGGATACGATCCTGAGCTCGGCAGCTTCGTGCAGGCCTACGGATCAAAGTGCCTCGACGCCAACCTG
This sequence comes from Acidobacteriota bacterium, assembly GCA_003224815.1. GTDB lineage: Bacteria > Acidobacteriota > Terriglobia > Terriglobales > Acidobacteriaceae > Gp1-AA145. The sequence goes on from QHZW01000313.1 coordinate 1,095, forward strand.
TTAATGATCGGCACATCCGGATTTCTTCCGCCATCCGATTCTCGTTTTCAAGGTACCGTCCGCGCGATCGAAACGCGGCTCAAGCGAAATGGGTTTGTAATGCGCTATGACACTGAGGAAGTAAATGACGGCTTGCCTGTGGGCGAAGGTGTTTTCCTGGTTTGCAGTTTTTGGCTGGCGGAAAGCTATGCTCTGTTGGGCCGGCGGGAAGATGCCTGCAAACTCATGGAAGAACTGCTGGCAGTTCGAAACGACGTAGGACTTCTCGCCGAAGAATACGACATCAACGAAAAACGCCTGGTCGGCAACTTCCCGCAAGCCTTCTCTCACATCGGATTGGTGAACGCTGCGCTGCGCATTTCTGATGGAGCCAGGGCCGAACGGCGGGGACGATGAAAGCTTTTTGTTTCCGAATCGAGATCAAGCTATCTACTTGAGGACCGCGGCGTTTAAACCCATTTTGTGCAGCAACTCTTGAAGCCGGCGATCGGAGCGGAGATTGTCGACGCGCAGGTCAGCCATGATATGCCAGGAAAGATTCAAGGAGCGCTCCTGGTAGGCCTTGTCCAAGAATTCGAATGCCTTGTCCTTGTCGCCGAGCGCGGCATAGATGGTTGCGATTACATATGGAGACATATAGATCCTTGCAGATTGTCGGTGCAGGTTGTTGAGCAGTTTTCGCGTCTCGGCGGTATTGCCCATTGCTGCATAGGCGTGCGCAAGGCCGGCGATGACATCCTGATTGCCATTCGAGATCTCTACAGCCTTTTGAAATGCCGCGACAGCCTCAGGTAATTTCCCGCTGCCCTCGTAGCCAGTCGCAAGATTTTGATATCCAGTCCATTCATTGGGATTGGAAATGACCTCTCTTTCGCTGCTTTCGATCAAACCTTTATAGTCCCTGAGCTGATAGTAAGTGGCGATTTCGGTCATGGACGAGCCGGGACCAGGATCAATCTCCTTGCTTTTCATAACCTCCGACAGAGCCTCATCGCGCCTCCCCATGAAAGCGAGGTAATTGGACCGGTCCTCATGTGCGCAACTGTAACCCGGCGCCAAAGTAATTGCCTGACTAAACTCCCGTTCAGCTGCACCCCAGTCCCAGTCAAAACGCCAACTCAGCACTCCGAGGATATCGTGCGTCTCGCCAAGGGAGTCGTCTAGTTCTTGTGCTTTGCGTACAGATTCCTTCGCGGACCGATACGCATCCTGTGGCGGGAGCGCATTAAACAACCCGAGCCAGGCATAGGTATCTGCCAAACCCGCATAGCCGAGTGCGAATCCGGGATCTTTTTGGATGGCCTGCTCGAAATAAGTCTTCGAAAGCTTGAGGGAATCTGTTTTCGTGAACTCGTTCAGGAAGTAGTAACGTCCCTTCGAGTAGGCCTCGTAAGCCTCTGGATCCACCGGCTTGGCCGAGCGCAGCCGGACCTGCTCTTGCGGTGTTAACTGCGCACGGACTTGCTGCGCGATCACTTGGGCCACTTCGCTCTGCAACTTCAAGACATCCCCCACATCGCGGTCGTAGGTCTCTGCCCAAAGATGCTTATCTGTGGATGCATTGATTAGCTGCGCAGTGATTCGCACTCGCCCACCTGAGCGTGTCACGGAGCCTTCGACGATCCCATCCACGTTCAGTTCGCGCGCAATCTCCGGCAACGCCTTTTTCGTTCCCTTGTAACGCATCACCGAAGTCCGGGAGATCACTCGCAGGGAGCTGACCTTGGCAAGATCGGTGATCAGCTCATCCGTCATGCCGTCGACGAAAAACTCTTGTGAGGGATCGCCTGAAAAGTTATCGAGTGGCAAGACAGCGACGGAGTGCAGGGCGAACGATGCGTTTCCTCCGCGCGAGAGCGCTGAGAACAACCACACGACTACTGCGATCGCCACAAGAGTGAATATCCCAACAACGATGGAAGTGCGCGCAGACATTCGCCTTGGAGCAGGCAGCACGTCAGCAACGCTGGCACTCGAATTCTCCCAGTCAAAAACAGCGCGCGAGAGAGTCCCCGAAGTGTGCCCATTCGCTGGGACCGCCTTCACCTCGGGAGCGAACCGATATCCCCTGCCTTGAACAGTAAGAATGTAGCGCTGGTTCGAACTCTCGCCCAAGGCCTTACGCAGCATGAATACGGTCTGCGTGAGATTCGACTCTTCTACGAAGCTGTCTCGCCAGACCGCCTGCATCAGTTCATCTTTGCTGACTACCTCGCCACTGTGCTGAATCAGCAACAGCAGTACTTCGAAAGCTTTCGGAGTGAGAGCAATCGGTTCCCCGCCCCGATGTAACAGGCGGTTCTGCTCATCCACCTGAAACTCGCCGAACGCATACAGGTTGCTGGTCAGGCTGGACATAGTCCCGCTTTGAGAATCTTTGAGAAAGATTGAGCGCTGGTTTTAGGACATGTGCCCAGCATAAAAGGTAGCTTCTATCCCGCGGGGAACGGGACTAGCGATCGGCCGCAATTGTACACCGGTCCAACAGACCTGGATACGATTTCCGTCAAACTTTCACATTTATGACGGGATAGGCCGAATCCCGATGGACTACCCCGGAGAGGGCTGATTTACCTATTTCAACAGGAGATTACGATGAAAACGAGAATTAAGCCTTGTATTCCGCCATCAATCATTAAGATCTTGCGTTCGACCTTGCTGGGCAGCTTCGTTATGGGCCTGCCGCTTCTCGCGCTTGGGCAAGAGAATCACCAGCATCCGTCCCCAGCCAAGCTCGTGCAAATTGTGCGCGAGGCCACGCAGCAGTTCATTATCGTCAACAATGCAGTACCAGCGGGCTATGGGCCCGCATTCGGCTGCGTCAGCGGTCCGGACCACGGCGCAATGGGCATCCACTACATCAATGGCAGTCTGGTAGGTGACGGAGAGATTGACGTCCAACATCCGGAAGCACTGATCTACGAGCCGGTCGGAAACCGGCGGCGGCTGGTCGGCGTTGAGTACATTGTGATCGCGGCAACCTGGCTCGCAAATCACAACGGCGTGCCTCCCATGCTTGAAGGCCAAGCCTTCCAGTTCGTTGACAGCCCGAATCGATACGGTATTCCTGCAATTTTCGAGTTGCATGTCTGGGCCTGGCGCGACAATCCCAACGGCGCGTTCGTGGACTGGAACAGCAAGGTGAGTTGCGAAGGGCAGTAGCTCGACTAAATAGAGAGATAGCGGCAGGCACGAAGAACGCCTGCCGCGTTACTTTGAGGACGAATTCTGCTTAGACCGGCTTCCCTTGCAGGTTCCGATTTCCCTAGCGGAAAGCCGAGGACCCACCACCCGGGGTTCACGAAAGCGGCATTCAAACAGACAGAATCGGTATCACTGGGATAACCCAACGCGGCGCAGAACGTCCCCGAAACGGCGATCGCCGCGGAGAGTATCGTACATAGGAGACACCTTAAGTGATGTAAGTTCGTTGGAGTGTTGCGCGTAGGCTCTCTCGATCAACACGAGCGCCTTTTCCTTTTCTCCGACTCCAATATAGCCGCGGGCGACGATTAGCGGATCAACCGAACCGCCGCGACTTGATTGCAGCAGCTGTTCAAGTGCTTGATGCGCCTGTACTTTTTGCCCGGAGCGCCCACAAATATATGTACGCCATGAGAGATATGTGGAATCCACCGCCAGCGGCCGCATTTTCTCGGTGTCAGCCAAAGCTTCGGCAAACATTCCCTTTTCTACATATGCGCCTCGGATGAGGTGTGCGCGCGAAAAACCAGGATCCATTTCCAGCACAAATTGCCATTTTTGGATCGCTTCATCGTATTGCCGCGAAAAGAACAGGATTGCCCCATTGTCGGATGCGATGATCAACGAAAGCGGATCAAGTTGGCGGGCGTGCTCGCTCTCGCGGAGTGCCTCATCAAAGCGGCCGCGCCACATCAGGTGCTCGGCGTACCAGTGATGAGCAGTGGCGTAGTTGGGATTCAATTCGATCGCCCGGCGAAACTCTTTCTCTGCTGTTTGCCAGTCGAAATCGTAATTCTGAACAATCAAAGCTAGGGCAGTGTGCGCTTCCGGTAGGCTGTCATCAATCTGCAGCGCCCGAAGTGCCGATGCGCGCGCTTTTGGCATGAACTCAGTCTGTGCCCGCCCGCTGTAACCGCCCATCAGAGCGTAAGCGTCTGCCATCCCGGCATAAGCACGCGCATAGTTTGGGTCTTTAATGGTCGCCTGCTGAAAATACCTGATCGCTTCTTCCAGGTCTGCTGCCGTCCTTTTGTTGAAGAAGTACTGCCCTTTCAAGTAGAGGTCGTAAGCATCGAAATTCTGCGGCAATGCAATCGACGTTCCAGCGGCTTTGTGTTCGCCCAACGTGAGCTCAGTCTCGTCTGCAATCTCATGCCCGATTTCACCTTGCAGAGCTAGCAAGCCATTCAGCTCACGGTCATATTGCCGTGCCCAGAGGTGACTCTGGTCCTTCATTTGGATCAGTTCCGCGCTGATGCGGACGTGGTTGCCATCTCGTCGGACGCTACCTTCCATCACATACTGAACCCCCAACTCACGCGCGATCTGGTCGAGCCCAGCTTGGCTGTTTTTGTAACGCATGACTGACGTTCGGGCGATCACGCCCAGATGCTGGTGATGAGTGGAAGTGCGTCCACAGAACTGAGCCTACGATTGCGACTACCAGAACTGTCGCTGCAACAACGGAGAGCCAGAGCTTCCCTGTCTTAGGTTTTAGCTTTGTGGCTTCGCGGTGTTCGCCTCCCGCGCTGGATGGGCGCGGTTCTATGGGCAAACCGTAGGCAACTTCGCCAGCAACTCCGCCAGCACCTCCGGGATCCGCGGTTTCGGGCAGACCTCGCTTTTCCTCAACCGTGACCGGAGCAATGAACCGGTAGCCCTGCCCGGCGACGGTCTCAATGTATCGCGGCAGGCCGGATGAGTCCGAAAGTGCTGCGCGTAACTTCCGCACGGCCGTATTCAGGCTGTCCTCATATTCAACAAAAGTTTTATTGTTGGGCCACAATCGTTCCCGTAATTCCTCGCGCGAGACCACTTCTCCGGCACGTTCAACAAGTAGGCAAAGAATTTGGAATGGCTGACGTTGAATTTTGATCCGGCTGCCGTGCTTGAAGAGTTCGTGGCTGGCAAAGTTAACTTCATAGGCAGAGAAACGCGCAATGGTCGGTTTCGGGCGAGATTGGCTCACAATCACTTGAATACGCCTTCAAACTTTCGGAAGGAGTTTATCATCACGCCCATTGCCTACAAAAATTAAAGTTAGATAGGCTTGTAACTTCCCTGATGTCAAAATGTTAAACGGTTAGCTGCAAGTCGGTCTCAGTTCGGTTGACACTGGAACTTATTAGCGACAAGATCGCTCCTCTTTGTGATCCATGACAAATTTGCCCGCGTTTTCTATCGTCGGCTACCCCCAACCGACTCGAAAGGAAACGCACAAGGGGCAACAAATCAGGAGTTCAGATGCGCGTCTCTCGCGGGGTGACCGGAAGTTTGTGTTTTCTTCTAGTGCTGTTCGGTTCCATTTCTCTCTTTGGGGGCAAACGCCTGCCGAATCCCTTGCTCGCTCCGGATTCACACGGCGTGCTAGGCACTTACAGCACGGCGGGCGGCATTGACATCAACAACCCCTTCTTTCAAAGCTTGGGGACCAACGGCCGGAGCTGCGGCACCTGCCACATTTCAAGCTCGGCCTGGACAATCACTCCGGCTGACGTACAAGCCAAATTCAACTCGACGCAAGGAACCGATCCGATTTTTCGTACTAACGACGGCTCAAACTGTCCCAGCGCAGATGTTTCCACCGTTAGCGCGAGTCGCCAAGCCTACAGTCAGTTACTGAGTAAGGGCCTAATTCGCGTCTCGATGGCGGTTCCGGCGAATGCTGAATTCCAAATCATCAACATCCAGGATCCTTACAACTGCGCCGAGACTACCGCGGCCACCCCCGCCCTTTACCGGCGTCCTTTGCCTGCGACCAACCTCGGTTTTCTTAGCACGATCATGTGGGACGGTAGAGAAACCATCTTCGGTGCCATTCCCAAGAAGTCGATAAATCTGGCCCAGAGCCTCAGCAATCAAGCCAACGATGCCACAACTGGTCACGCGCAGGGCCTGCCTCCGACACAGCAACAAGTTGCACAGATTGTGGCTTTCGAAACTGCTCTCTACACAGCTCAAACGAACGATCACCACGCTGGAGACCTGACTGCCCGTGGCGCAAAGGGCGGGACCGAGTACTTGTCCCAGCAGAATTTTTACGTCGGTATCAACGACTCGCTCGGCGAGGATCCCAGCGGCGACACATTCAGTTCAAATGTTTTCAACCTCTATGGCTCTTGGAAGAATTTGACCGGCTCCCCTTACCGACAGTCAATCGCACGTGGCGAAGACCTGTTCAACAACATGCCGATTCCGATCACCGGCGTTGGTGGCCTGAACGACGCTCTGGGCCAGACCGTCATCATGGGCACCTGCACCACCTGTCACGATTCGCCGAACGCCGGCAATCATTCCTTCTCCGTCCCGCTCGCAATTGGCACCACGGTCTACCCCGCCATGACAGCCCTCGACATTTCCGGGCTGCCGGTTTATACAGTGCAGTGCATTGCCACTGGAGCCACGGTGCAAGTGACTGATATTGGTCGCGCCATGATCACCGGCAAATGCGCTGATATCGGGAAGCTGAAGGGTCCTGTGCTGCGTGCCCTTGCCGCTCGTGCCCCATATTTCCACAACGGAGCAGCCGCCACCCTCACCGATGCCGTCGAGTTCTACAACCAGCGCTTCAATTTGAGCCTGACTCCGCAACAGAAGTCAGACTTGGTCGCATTTCTGCAGACGTTGTAAGTATTCGACCGTCCCACGAGAGAAAAGAAAAGAGGGCAGCTTGTGAGCCTGCCCTCTCTCATCATTGTCTACCTGTTCTCTGCCGTCGTTGGCGTGCACATGCCCAGGCCTTTATTCATTTTGTGGACCTCGAACGTGGGCTCGCCGGTTTCGTCTTTAGCCTTTTTTCCGACCAGTTCCACGCGTTCACCCGGTTTTAACGTCTCATCTTGCTTGTCGATGAGGCTGTACGTCTGGTTGTCTTTTTCACTGACCAGTTTGTCGCCACTGCCGGTCAGGCAGCCTTGGAGCTTCGCCCGATTGTGGTGCCTCCAATAAAGGAGCCCGCCTACCACGGCTGCACCGCCGGCAACTCCACCGATGATGGCCCCCTTGTTGCTGTAGCTTCGATTCGGATTGTAGTTAGGGCTGCCGGGCATCGTGCCCCCGGGCATGCCTCCTCCACCTCCCGGGTATTGCGCCGCCGCGTTCATGGCGCACATTCCGAAGATGAGCGCCAATATGAGACTCGCTCTGAGGACGTATCTCAGCATAAACATGGTCCTCCTTTATGCATTTTCACTCGTTCAGTTAGTTCGATTCAGTAGGCCGAGCGAGTGAAGTTGTCTCGCGGCGGAAGTAACAATTCCTTTACAAAATGTGTTCCGCGCTGCACACAAGAAGACGACCGGCAAGTGACATCGTCATGACATCTGCAAGCCGCATCATTTTCAGACTGTTACCTGGCTCTATCCAAATCGCCGACGGCCATGACATTTTTTGAAATATTCCTCTCGCTTATTCGTCTACTCCTATGGGTGGACGACGCACTGCGAGCTGGCGACGAAAATTGCGCATGGCTGGCATACTTTCGGTAATCGCTTGGAGATCCGCGAGTCAGTCTTAATTCATAGATATTCGCTTTTGTTTCTCCTATAATAATTCGACGATCTAGCCAATCCGCAACCTGCGAGGCCTGAGGAGGATGCATCGTGCTGACGGTAACCATTCAAAATGAGAGTGATATGGTGATTCTGCGTTGTGAGGGCAGGATCGTGCGCGGTGAAGAATCTGCGCTCCTATGCGCAGCCGTTCGCCAGCATGGACAAGACATTGTGCTCGATCTCGCCGATGTGACTGCGATTGATGCCGCAGGAATCGGTGCGCTGGTTTCTTTGCAGGCCGCCGGAATTTATCTCAAGCTGATGAATCCGACCGAACCCGTGCGAGCGATATTGCGGGTCACAGGAATGGAGCCAGTCTTCGAGATCTGCGAAGCGCGACGGATCGAGGAAATAATGCCTCATGAGGTCGAGGCTTAGACGCTCCACGCGAGGAGAGATTAATTGGTCACCGCCGGACAGACGAATCGTCAGGAGAGTGAATACAGTTCGCCTCAGCGACTGCAGAGCTCTGCGCCTGTGAGTGCGAAGTCCTGACCTTTTGCCAGGATCGACTCGCCTGATGATCGAGCCAGAGCGTACGTAAAGCAGTCTCCAAAATTCAGAGCCGCGGGATGACGGCCCTTGCCGAAACTGCGCCATGCTGAACGCGCAATGTCGATCTGCTCGGGATCGACCGGAACAATCGTTATATTCGTTCGGACCAGGAAAAGATCGAATTCGCGCCCGGCTGACTCGCCGCGCTTGCTCTCAAGCACGATTCCAGTTTCCAGAACGCTCGCCGCTGAAATCAAGCGCTCGCCTGCCTGAAGAATTGAATCCAAGAACTGCTTGCGTTCCGGTTCGGCGAGGAAGATTGCGAGCACCGCCGAAGTGTCGATGACCACTAGCGGGGCAACCCGTGCTGGTCGTAGCCGAGAATTTCGTCGGACGAACGAGTATCCAGAGTTGGCATCGCATCAACGCGGCGGAGAATGTCTTCCACTTGCCGGACCAAAACGCGACTGCGGCGACGCGCCTTCAATCTTTCCCAACGCTCCTCAAGAGACCTCTGAATTGCCTCGGTAATGGACTCCCCGGTTTCATCCGCGACTTGTCTGGCAAGACGCTCGGTGACTTCGTTCTTTATGCTGAGCGGCATCGGATTACATTGTACCAAAGAACCAAAATATATAGAAATGCATAACAATTGTGTAAACCTAATAAAACAAAGTACTACTTTACCTGTTATTAGACGTTGAGGCAGGCGCGTCAAAGATCGCAATCACAGCTAGCGACGTTACTTCCGGTGCGTACTCGATGACGTAATCTCGCGCAACCTGAGACCGCAGAGGACGTGATGTGAGATCTGCGCGGGAATGGCCCTGGTGCGTGAAACGGCTAGAGAACTTATGGAGAACGCGACTTCGGAGTCCAAGTTAAAAGCCGTCGGGTCGGCCCTGAGCGAAACGGTTCAGAATACCATGCCCGTGACAGGAACTTTAATCACGGGGAAATCTCGATCACTGGTTTCGATTTCTATGAACCCATCAAGTTTTCCGGCTTGGACCTTTTGTGGAAGGAGGGAAACGTCTATCCGATAGGTTGAGCTCTTACCACGGGGCGGATCCTTCCTCACCTCAAGGCCCTCCAGGTCGGACCTCACTTTTGTGATCTCAAACTCACCTTTGCGTGTCTTCACCAGGAAAGTTTGCGTTGAAAGCTCGCGACTCCCTAGGTTCTTCTGAAGTTCCCCGACCGAAACCCGGCCAAAGTCGATCGCCTCCGGATTTGCGTAGAGATCGGGCTTGACGAAGACATGGACTGGAATATTGACGCTGCTGAGCTTGGGATTATCGGTCGAGAGAGACAATTCCTCGTCGTAGCGCCCAGGTAATACAGCGACCGGAACTTTCGCCACTAGCTCATAGACTCTTCCAGGCTCAATCGTGGTAAGCGAGGCACTGAAGTGTTTGCCGACCGCCGCTGACAGGGAGATGGCTGTGGGGTCGGCTTGATTGTTGACAATTCTCAATCGAGACTCATTATCTTCGCCGCGA
>QHZW01000314.1 GCA_003224815.1 Acidobacteriota bacterium
TATGATTGAAGACTTAACAGACAAATCATCTATTTGCAGTGAATTATGAGAAAACCTCTAGTAGAATCCCACTCTCTCCGCCATAAAACTTCAGGTCCTTCGCCTTGCTGCGCTCACTCAGGATTTCGGCAGCGGGCTCAATTCTTAGCTCGCCCTGAGCAATTGAGCAAAGCGAAATGCCGAACGGGCCCGCTAAACGCCTCAATTTGAGTGGGGCACCCGTTCCGGAGACACTTTGGGTTGACGGCGCACGAGCAAGTAAAAGGCCGTGAGGTGCGTGATCATTAGTATAGGCACGTAGATGATCGGGATCGCGTATGTGGCGTGCAACTCCCCTGCCAGTGCGGGAAGGCCGACCTGGACGGCGTGGTAATAGTCAACGATGAGGTCGAGCGTCCCGACCAGATTGAAAGCCACGACGAAGAGCCAGTAGAGCGGGCGAATCCTTACGGTGAGAAGCGCCAGGATGGCCAGCACCCCTGTGGCAAAGTCCCCGTAGGCGGCGAACGTGGCGAAGCTGGCGGGCAAATTTCCGACGATGCCTGGAAGGATAAAGACAAGCCCGAAGAAGCGGAAGCTGTGCAGAGTAGCAATGGCGCGATGCGCTTCGACCTTGTCCATCGACTTGAGCCTGGGCAGGACGTACACACGGAAGCAAAGCAGCCACGCGACATAACCTAAAACGAGATGTATTTGGAAGATGGTTTGCGGCGCCATTACGGCCTCCTAAGTGGCATGCAATACGATGGTCACTATCAAAAGAATAGTCACTTGCTAAGTGAATGTCCATGGATTTAGTTTGTAGATATGGCGAGGCCTTATCGACAAAAGAATTGCCCGGTGGCAAGAACGCTGGACATGATCGGGGAGCGCTGGACCATCCTTTTATTGCGTGATCTGTTCTTTCATGGGCCGCGCCGCTTTCAAGATTTTCAGGAGTCGTTGAGTGGGGTGGCCCCCAATACGCTGTCCGCACGCCTGAAGAGCATGGAAGCACACGATCTCATTGTCGGCCGTAGCTACAGCGAGCACCCGCCCCGGCTTGAGTACCACCTTACGGAGAAGGGCAAGAGTCTTGGCCCAGTGTTGAAAGCGCTGCGCGACTGGGGACAGCGGCATCATTGAGTCGTGAACGATTCCTAGGAGTGAAGCCGCATCGTTTTTTGGCCACACCGGTCCCGACGCCTAACGTTTGTCCGCTCGATCCACGCTGATCTACGATCATGGCCGTGAACGATATTCAGATCAGGGCGGCTCGGCTGTCCGATCTCGACCAACTGGCGCCTATGCTCGCGGCCCTATGGCCCACGTCTTCTGCACAGGAACACGCCCAGGAACTGCGGCTGCTACTCGGGGGCAAAGCAGACGCGGTGCTCACGATGCCACTCACCATCTTCGTCGCAGAAGCGAGCGATCAGACATTGGTCGGCTTCCTCGAAGTGGATCTACGCTCGCATGCGGACGGTTGCAACCCATCACAACCGGTGGGTTACATCGAGGGCTGGTACGTTGCCGAGGATTACCGGCAGCGAGGAGTAGGCGCTAGATTGATCGCCAGCGCAGAGGACTGGGCGCGCAGTCACAGGTGCATAGAGATTGCGTCCGATGCGCTCATTAATAATGAGGTATCCCAGCGTGCGCACCAGGCGTTGGGATACGAGGTCGTGGACCGCTGCGTGCATTACCGCAAACAGCTCGTCACACAGTAAGGGCAGAGTACGATAGCTCAACAAATCCGTTCTTGTAAGCGCGCACGTTCTTCAAATTCCATCTCTGTTCGGGCAGCGATCCGAACAGGCGGAGTCCGTCACCTAGTAGGACAGGTGCTATGGTCAAGCTGATTTCGTCCACCAGGCCGAGTTCGAGAAAACGGTGGCACAACATGGCCCCGCCCACGAGCCAGATGTTTCGATATCGAGGCGCGAGTTTCACGTCAACCAATGTCTTGAGATCGCCCGAATAGAACTCGACGCTCTTCGTCGCCGCTGGCAATTCTTTGCTGGTCACCACTACGGCGGGAGTATCGCCGTATGGCCAGCCCAGTTCAATCGCATGCTCGTACGTGTGGGAACCGAGCACATAGCAGTCAATCGTTTTGATGAACGCTGCGATTTCTTCCTGCGAAATGGAAACGCCGGCTTCGTAAACGCTTGTGCCATCCAGCCACGAGACATTGTTGTCCTTCTTCGCGATGAAACCGTCCAGACTGGAAACCATGTGTAAGGTTACGCGTCGTTGTTTTGCAATGCCTTCGCTGGGTGACATAGGTTTCTCCTCGCTTGGGCCGATATCGATGTGCGTTGGGTGGATTGGAATTGCGTGTTTGTTCGGAAGAAGGATCGTACAAGAAATTTGATGCGGATGACTCCCAGATGCCTACTTCTCTGAGAAACTCTAAAGTCAACGGGCGCCCTCGGACAGCTCTGGTAGAATCCTGCCCGCGTGTTCAATTCAACAGCGAGCATAACGTGTATGCGTGTGTGCGCCGCAGTTGCTCCATGGCAATTGTGTCGAACGCAAGTGCGGAACAATCAGCTGGCAAGCTGTTGAACGATCTCAAATCTAAGCGCGAAACGCTCTCCGGGGTACATCAGGAATTCGAATCTACTAACACATTCACATCGACTCATGGCACCCAGACCTCCCATCAACAAATCGTTGTAGATGTATCTGGCAAAAAATGGCGTGAGAGATCCGTGAGCGGCGCCGGTAACCGAGTCCGAATGTTCGATGGCAATGATTTATTCGCCATCGAAGAAGAGGACGAGGAATACGTCCGCGTCAAACGCAAAGATAAAGATAAAGAAAAGGATCCCGAGCCTGCGCCCTATGGGTCCTTTGACCTGGACTGGGCAAAAGCGAAGGAGCTCGGACGGCAGCCCTGCGGCTTTGCGACCCCCGATCACACCTGTATTGTCTTCGACGTGCCGGTGAAAGGCTGGGCACACATTGGACGAGGGACCCACATTGTAAGAATGACCGGAGGAGTAAGCCGGTTCGCGATTGATAACTAAAAGGAATGGGGTATGGCAAAGCGTCCGATACTGCTCTTTTTACGCTAGCTACAACCGGCATGCGAGAAGTGAAGGAATTTACAAAATGGAATGCAGGCCAGATCCGAAAGCAACTTGCTGGCAAGCCCGCACCTGAACTCGAAGTTACCGATATCAAGGGAAACCAGGTTTCACTTTCAGCTTTGAAGGGTAAGACCGTGCTGCTCGATTTTGGACTACCTGGTGTCCGCCATGTCTCGCCGACGCGCCGGTGCTGGATGATCTTTACCGCAGGTACGCAGACAAAAATTTGATGATCGTAGCGATGTCAGTCGATGAAGATCGCGAAACCGTCGAGGGCTTCCTTCAGAAGCATGCGCACAACTTTCCGGTGGTCTTAACTACCGAGAATGAAATGCCACGCGCTTATCAACTTGGTCTATTTCCCACCTACATCGTCATTGACCCGAACGGCACCGTTAATACTGCATTCGACGGAGATCAAGGCTTTGGAGAACTGCGGAAACACCTTGCAAAAGCTGGGATGGAGACTCATTGATCCCTGCGACAGGTGCCCACTCAAGCCCCGGCTTTGGCTTGAGTGGGAATGTTCCGTCGTCAGCTAGCTGTATAGTGACTCAAATGCTGGAGGGACGATGAGTCACCGAATTGTGCACCTGATGTGCGTCGTAGTCCTTACGACCGCCGCCTATGCGCAGCAGAGCCATTGGGCCACACCCGACGACAAAACCGCGAAGTTCATGATCGACATGGAGCGCAAATGGGCCGAAGGCGTTTGTGCGAATAATGGAGTGATCTCTGAGTTGTTGGGCGACGATTTTCAGGGCACCAGCACGGGCGGCGAGCGCTACACCAAGGCAGATGAGCTACGCGATGAAAAACGTCCGCACTCGGCGCATGGCTGCGCGCTCGACGATGCCAGGGTGCACTTCTTCGGCGAAGACGTGGCAATCATTTACGGCAGCGAGCACGCCATCGGCAAAGATAAAGCACATCCCGACGCCAAGGTGTGCCAGGTCTGGACCGACACTTGGTTGAAGCGCGACGGTAAATGGCAGATCGCTGCCGCGCAGGACAACAAGGTCGATTGCAAGTAAATAAATGGAGGCCCGATGAGAGGATCCTCCATTTGTCTGGCATTGCCTTCTGAAAAACTGGAACTTGAACGACTACAGATGCGTCCATCGCTCGCGAATGAAGGAGATCGCGATGCTTTTTCGCTCATCCTTGATGCGATTCAGGTGCCGGTTGAGCAAATCGCTGGAGGTCGAGTGTTCGTTTCGGAGTGCAGCCCGCCGCCACTACTTGCTAGCCAACTTCTTGATGTGATCATCGCTCTCTTGCACACCCGCTTGCACGTTAACAACCTCATATAAGCTTCTAGCTTCGCGCCATAGGGAAATAGCATGTTCCGTTTCCCCAGCGTTTTCTATGAGCAGCGCAAATCCTCGAATGGCGTTGGCAAGATCCAGAGTAGGTGTTTCGCTATGTGTCCGGTAAATGGTTAGCGCTTCCTCGTAACAGGGTCTCGCTCGCTCTATAGAGTTTTGATTGCGAAGAATGTCTCCGACGTGCCGAATGGTGTGCGCAAAGCTGAGCGGGTCGGGCAAGCTCCGGTAGATCTCCGCAGTTTCTCGATAATGCTGGACTGCCTGGTCGTTATTTTTCAGGTCCCGCTCGGTCTGTCCTAAACCGGTCAGAGCTCTTGCCAGCGCTGCCCGATCTCCAGAGCCACGGCTCAATTCAACCGCCTCGGCGAAAAGTTGCTTCGCATCTTGCAATCGTTTCTCTTTTCGCGCTTGGTATGCCGAACTGATTAGAGTGTCCGGATTATTGGACATAATGGCAACAGCGTACCACCGAGCATATGTCGCGTAAGGGCCTGGCTCACCTTCGAGGTGATCGGGACAACGGAAACCCGCTTCGGTCCAGGATCTTGATGCGGAAGCCCGTATGAATGGAGTGGGGATAGTTCCGTCTGTCCCCGATTCTCTCTGCTATCTACATCATCCCCGCCGCGCTGCTTCGATTTTGGCGACGTCGATCTTTTTCATCGGCATCATTGCCTCAAAGGCACGTTTTGCCTCACTGCCACCAGCCGCAAGCGCATCAGTCAGCACGCGCGGGGTGATCTGCCAGGAGAGGCCCCAGCGGTCTTTGCACCAACCACACGCACTTTCCTGGCCGCCATTGCCGACGATCGCGTTCCAGTAGCGGTCTGTCTCTTCCTGATTGTCCGTTGCGATCTGGAAGGAAAAGGCCTCGCTATGCGTGAACGTCGGGCCGCCGTTGAGACCGAGACAGGGAATGCCCAGAACCGTGAACTCCACCGTCAGCACCTCGCCCTGTTTGCCGCCCGGGTAGTCACTGGGCGCTTTGTGAACAGCAGTGACTTCACTATTCGGAAAGGTCGCGGCATAGAATCGCGCCGCATCTTGAGCGTCCTTGTCGAACCAGAGGCAAATGGTATTTTTCCGCTTCGAGGTCATCAGGTCTCCTTAATGTAATGAATGTAATCGGATTCAGATGAGGGAAGTCATCGTGAAAGTTGTGCGTTGGAGCGCGGAGATTTGGATCGTCAACGTTGGTAATTGTCTCCCCTCTTTTCTAATAGCTTGAACGAGTCAAAGGAAAGTAAACTAGCAGGCATCGTGATCGAGCAGAAAATTAACGAATTCTTTGGCGATGCCGAATCCACCGGCTTTGGAACGGGTTGGTGGAGTGGGATACTGTCGGCCTTCTTCGGATTTCTTTCGTTCGGAGCGGTTCTGTGCCTGCATTTTCCTCAGCTACTAAGCTCTCCCGAACTGCGTACGCATTATCCGATGCACACCATGCGGCTGTTAATTCAATGCCTCATCGTGGGGGCGCTCTTGTTCGGAGTCATCTCTTCGATTCTGCGCAAGAAAAAAGTTTTGGCATTGACGGGGCTGTCGCTCGCCACTGCTGCAACGCTGTTGGGAGGATCAAGCGTACCCATCAACCAGACCCTGCGCGACGGGCCGGCAATCGGCCTGGACTGGTTTTTGCTTGATATGTTTTTGATGGCACTGATCTACGTGCCACTGGAAAGGCTCTGGCCTCAGTATCCGGAACAAGGAACATTCAGGAACCAGTGGGTTTTGGATGTGGTTTACTTCATGTCCACTCATCTGCCGATACAGGTTTTATCTTTTATGGTCTTATTGCCCGCTACCCTGGCGACCAAATATTTGGGCATCCCCGTTCTTCAACATTCAATCGCTCGCCTGCCCTGGGTTTTGCAATTCTTCCTGGCGATTGTGGTGGCGGACGTAGCTGAATATTTCATTCATTTGGCTTTGCACAAAGTGCCCTTTCTATGGCGCTTTCATGCCGTCCACCATTCTTCGAAGGCGCTTGATTGGATCGCGGGCTCACGCTCCCACTTTGTGGATGACACACTGGTGCGCGGATTTATCCTCGTTCCTATGATGTTCGGATTTTCGCAGGCGATCATCTTCGCCTATTTGATTTTTGTTACCCTTCACGCTACCTGGACGCATTGCAATTTCCGTCTCAGTGCGAAGTGGCTGGAAAAGTTCTAAGCTTTTTGGGACGTACCACTATCCCGATAACTGGCCGGAGCGCTACGGCCTGGACGGCGAGGAAATTGCGCCAGGCTTTATGGCGCAAACAATTGAACCATTTGGAATAAAGAAAAGAGCGCCGTAAAAGGCGAGGCGAGTTCAGATACTATCGTTTTTGAAGTCCTGGCCTGTGAGTCAAAACAGATTGGACCGAAGTCAACAAGCGATATCGAGATTTATCGCCAATTACCTCCCATGGCTGACTGAAAACAGGAGTAAAATCCGGCTCAATGAACGCGTTCCATAGCGGACGGCAAGCCAAAGAGTTTTTGATTTCCGAGATTATCGCGGAAGCGCAGCGCGAAAACGTAGCACTCTCAGACGTGGAGCGCAAAATGCTTTACTTTACGGAAACTGGCTGGACACTGCCCGACATCATGAACGTTAACGAGGATTTCGATCGCGAATACAACCAAGATGAGTATGAAAGGAAGATCGCAAATCTGCTAGCGTCGATTACGAAAAATGGTGGGCCGTTTTCTGCAACAGGAAGATCACTACGTTAGTGTAATGATTGCATTGGCCGGCCTGAGGCCTCGCGGAGATCAGTTCAGGCTGTTCATAGCAGCGCTGGGGATCGTAGGCGTGATACTCGCGTGGGCGTTTCTGAGTGCCAAGTACAACATTCCGGCACCCTCTGGTGAAAATCTGGGAATTTTTGCAGGTGGTTTCGCTGCCTGTTTATTTATTGCCTATGTTCTTGTCGCCCTCGTCGTCGGTAAAAAAAGAGCCGATGACCTCACCTTCGCGACTATCGAGAAAGTTCTGCGATTTTGCGAACGCGTTAGTGGCAACGCATAGTTGCTGCCGTCAGACGTTACCACTCACTGACTGGTCAGCTTCAAGGAGCTCCCGCTTCGCTCAGGGCACAGCCGAATTTTTCCTGGAGTGTTACTAGCTCCTAAAAGCCTAGCGCCTGTAACGGAACATCTTCGGGTATCGTCTCGCCTCTTGCGGTTGCCTTCACCAGGCCTAGAGCTTTCATAGTCTTTACCGTCAGAAATCCGAAGTCGTATTCAGATTCCTCGTGGCTCAGGCGCAAAAGTCCTGGATAGTGGTGATGATTATTTTGTAGACACGCACTGAAAGTTGACGTTACCGGCAGCCACTCGCCGATATTCATGGCGTTGTCGTCATCATCGTAATAGCGCCGGTATCCGAAGTCTCGCGTGTGAGTCCAATAGTTTTGAATCATGTTTACCCACAGCGCAAAAATTCGCGTTCCAAACCACATCACCAGCGCAAACTTCAGACTTCCAGCTAACTTCCACAAGAGATAAAAACTAAGGGCTTGAACAACTATTGCGAAAATTGGGTTCGCCGCGACCCGAAACGTCCGAGAGTGCAAAATCTTGTCAGTGGTCAAACTCTCAATGCATTGATACGGCATTACGCACAGATACATGGTCCGCCAAAAACCGTCGCCTGAAAGTTTGTTGGGGTCCCCGTCGTGGTCGGAGTTTTTATGATGCAATCGGTGGCGATTCACCCAGGCGATCGGATCTACATAGATGGCGAAGGTGTTATTCACGACAGTGACGGCTTTTATGAACCACTTCTTATAGTCGAGCGAACGATGAGCGATTCCCAAATGAAGAACATCGGCCAAATACAACCCGCCCATAAACCAACAAAAAATCAAGTAAGCTCCGCCCATTACAATCCCCGTCCACGGTCCCAACTGAGCTGGAGCGGAATACATACAAGCCACCAAGTAGGAAAAAATAACTAAATAGCCTGTAAGGCTGTAGATTTTCATTAGGGCTCCCCGGTCGGGTTATTCCAGCAGAAATCGGAATTTTTTCAAATAAAAAATTGGAGAGGGTACATAGAGGCTAAAGCCTGCAGGGTTCGTCAACCTACCAAAAGTGGGAATCAAGGACGGTTGGCCCTCGACTTGAACGGGCCACTCGTTGAAAGACGATGGCTGTGACACACGTAATCTACACAGGCTGCAGGTCTGTGTCAGGTGCTGGGTAGCCAAGAATTCGCAGCATCGCGACAACCTGCCCCTTGTGGTGAAACGCGTGGGTTATGACGTGCAGCAGGATAAAAGCAGGGCTTCGCAGTTCGCCGCCCCAATCCACAGGACGCTCTGTAAGCGTGGCGTTCAATTGCTCATCTGTGAGACTCTCCACATAATTTCGGGTTGCTTTTCGTATTCGGGCTTTGGCAATTTGCAAGTCTTCTATCGTTGGGCAAGCTTCCTCGGACCAACCAGGAAAGGGTTCGTTCTGCAAATCATGGACCCAGCCTTCTTCGCAGGTCAGGACGTGCACCAGTTGCTTCCAAATCGAGGGATGGCCGAATCCTGGGATCAGCTTGCGACGGAGTTCATCAGGCACGGTTGCGACATGGCTAATCAAGAGAGCGATTCTCTCGTGCGTTGCGCCGTGTAGTTCGGCGATTCCGGCTTTGGTGAACATAATTTTCTATCTAACACTATTTCTTCTTCGCAGGGCCCGACTGCCCGCATCTGCGAGATCTGCGTTGGGCACTCCATCCGTTATTGTTACGCCGTTTGCAACCACAAAGCTAGGATTTGGGGCGAATGTGCTACCCGTCGAAAGTATGT
This sequence comes from Acidobacteriota bacterium, assembly GCA_003224815.1. GTDB lineage: Bacteria > Acidobacteriota > Terriglobia > Terriglobales > Acidobacteriaceae > Gp1-AA145. Next base: position 9,198 of record QHZW01000314.1, read on the forward strand.
GTTCTTTTCAGTCGAGACCCGCTCGATATTCACCGAAACCAGCTTTAGCTGGCGAGCATCGAAAAGGCAAATCGCGAAATTTTGTGGAGGTCTCTGATGTATGTCGTTATTGGTGCAACCGGAAATACAGGGAGTATCGTCGCAAACAAACTTGCAAATCAGGGTAAAAACGTACGAGTTGTAGGGAGAAATGCCGAGCATCTTGCTCAGTTCAAAAAAGCCGAGCCGTTTGTAGGTGATGTCACTGACAACACTGCTATGGCGAAAGCTTTTCAAGGCGCTCAGGCTGTTTATCTAATGATGCCACCGAATGCAACTATTCCAGATTACAAGGCCTATCAGCAACAAGTCATCGAGAGCTTAGGTGCGGCCGTAGAGAAAAACGGAGTCAAATTTGCGGTTGTGCTCAGCAGTGTAGGCGCTGACAAACCAGAGAAGAGTGGGCCGATCCTGGGTCTGCGTAGTTTAGAGGAACGGCTCAACCGCATTTCCGGCTTGAATGTTCTGCGTTTGCGGGCAGCTTACTTTATGGAGAACACACTGGGACAGGCTGATGCCATCAAAGGTATGGGATCTGCCGCCGGTCCGTTGCGTCCGGAATTGAAGATCCCAATGATCGCGACGCGTGACATTGGCGCGTTTGCTGCTGATGCGCTCTCACGGCTGGAGTTCGCAGGACAACAGGTCCAGGAATTGCACGGACAGCGCGATCTCAGCTTCGGAGAAATTACTTCTATTCTGGGGAAAGCAATTGGCAAGCGCGATTTGAATTATGTAACGCTGACTCGTGATCAATTTCGTGACACATTGATAAAACAAGTAGGCATGTCGCAGAGCGTTGCCAATCTGCTGGCGGAAATGGCTGAGTCCCTGGACTCGGGATATCTCCATCCACTAGAAGCAAGAACAGCGCGCAGCACTACTCCTACTTCGTATGAAACCTTTGTGCAGGAAGAGTGGCTACCGAAGTATCAGGAAAAGCGTGCGGCTTGATGGTAAGCGCAAAATCATGCGACGGCTTCGTATGCCGGCTTCTCGTCTTCATTTGAGTCTGGGCCGCCAACTAATTGTTGCCGGAGCTGCTCCAACTCTGCCGAGGCTTCCTCTATCTGCTCGGCACATTCATGGGCGTGTCGCGGCAGAAATCCGCCGTACTCCTGCAGCAGCAGGCGGACGTTTACTTCAATGGCAGAGGTGTTGGACCGGGCCTGGTCGGAAAGGGCAGACATAAGGTTTGCCAGCTGGAGGTCGCGGGAGGCCAATTGTTGTGCGTTGTGGGCAGCCCCTTCCTCCAGCACTCGCCGGTCATAGCGCACGAGCCCGCACAGGCACACTGCCATTGCAAGCAGCGCCAAGTTGGCAACAATCGATTCTTTCAAAGCCTTGCTTTGGCTCGCATTCCGCTCTCTTTCAATCATGGCGAAGGCGCTGGTTTCCGCAGCAGATAATGAAGATAGAAGCTCGCGGGCTTTATCCATATATTCCATACCTTCGTTTGAATCGACTACTTTGAATGCGCGGTGGCGATAGCCCCGTTGGCGCAAAGTGATCGTGTGCTCCAGCTCAGCTTGCTTTGAGTTCGCCAACGTCTCGAGTTGCGATTCCAGAGATCGTTCGTTCTCGCCGCGGTTCGCCAACCCAGCGCGAAGACCCGCAAAATCGCTTGCGATCTTGTCCTGCGCTTCGGTGTAGGGATGCAAGTACGAAGGATTACCTGTCAGCAAATATCCGCGCTGGCCCGTTTCCATATCGGCCAAATCGTTCAGAACACCCGAAATTTTCGCTTGGATGATCGAGCTTTGCAGTGTGAGCGCCGCAATTCTCTGCGTGTGCCTTATATGAGTTAAGGCAACGTACCCATTCCATGCGATGAGGGCCAATAACAACGCAGCCCCTAGTTGCAAAGCAGTTTTTCGAATCATTTTTGTGACGTCCTTCACGAAGGATTCAGCGCATTCCTCTGCCGTGCATACTCGAACTGAACAGTTCTGAGGAATGATAGGCCGATGGCGCACACGAATGAGGTTATCTCTTTGGTGCGCGCTGTGAATCAGAAGACCTCTTCGAGGACGTTGCAAGCTCATCTTTAGGAATTGGTTCTGAGTTCCTGAGCGAAAGCGGCGGCTCGGAAGGTGATCCTGCGCGAATCATCCGCGAGACGCAATCTTCGTTCACGGCAGGCTGCCTCCCGTCCGTGGATGCGTTCGGTATTCATATGATCAAGAGGTAAGCAGGAAATCCTCTGCCCACCTCGACTACACTGTGCTTCAACATGCCTATGCGAATCCGTAACTGCGCCCTTCTACTCATCTGCTGCTCGCTTCTGACCGTTGCCTATGCCGAAAACAAAGTGCTCGGCGAACTGGAACTCGCCGGTTCTAGCGACATCGAACGCACCTCCGGCGTCTGGGTTGACGGGCAATATCTCGGCTATCTCAAGGAGCTCAAGGGATCGAAGAAGATTCTGCTGCTGCCAGGGACGCACAAGCTTTCCGTGCGGCAGAACGGATACCAGGACTTCACACGCGACGTCACGCTGCAGCCCGGCGAAAAGCAACTGGTCACGGTGACCATGGTCAAGGCCGAGGGCTACGTGATGCCCGCGGTCACGTCTGAAATCAAAATGTCGATCAATCCCGACCGGGCGGCCGTGTTTCTCGACGGACAGTTCGTCGGCCACGCCGGCGAGTTTGGCGGAATCGGCAAAAGCCTGATCGTCGCCCCGGGACATCGCAAGATTTCCATCACCTTGCCCGGATACAACACTTTCAACACCGAAATTGACCTCGCACCCAACCAGAAATTCGTGCTCAAGACGGACCTGGTGAAGTCAGGCAGCCCGGAGATGCAAGAACCGAAGTAGCGACCCGAAATTGCTCCGGCGCTACTCCACCATGTTTTTACCCGCAGGCAACGTGCAGTTCCCGGACTCCATCTCCTCTGAGCTGCTGAGGAGGCGCGCCATGAAAATTCTGCTTACCTTCCTG
>QHZW01000315.1 GCA_003224815.1 Acidobacteriota bacterium
TGGTTGTGCTCGTTCTAGCCGGACCGAGCAGCGCGCAGACAAATGCTCAACGGGCACAGCGCCCGACCCGCGTTCGGGTCCATCAGGAGCCTTGCTGGCAGCAAGTTGGCATCTCTAAAGATGTGATCGACCAGCGCAAAGCCGTTGAACTGGACACGCGTTCGCAGGTACAAGCCGTTTGCGCGGACAGCTCTTTGAACGATCAGCAGAAGAAGCAGAAGATTCACGAGATCCACCAGGAATCGAAACAGAAAGTTGCCGGCCTGATGACTGAACAGCAGCAGCAGGACCTGCAATCATGCCAAAAGGAGCGAGCGGCGAATCATCCTGCACCGGCCGGAATGCAACATGGCGGCGGCGGGCCTTGCGGTAACTTGGCTTCCTCCGGCGCGAACTATACTGGCACGCCGCAAAACCCTGGTGGGCAAAACCAGCAAGCAACTCCGCAACAGTGATGGCAAGCTTCTAGCTTTTAGCGCTTAGCTTTTAGCCTGAACCATGTGGGGACAGCCGCCCTCGCGAGCCTGCCCTGAGCGCAGTCGAAGGGTCTGGCCCAACGAATGCTCGGCAACTATCAAGCCCCGGCGCAAGCCGGGGCCTTTTTCTTTCCACGTAACGATTGGCTCTTGTTGATCACCATGTGATTAACAGGCTCAAGCAGAGCCTAAGGAGGTACCATGTATCAGCTATGCATCACCATTGGCGGAAAAAAGCATTGTTTTCCGCTTCCTTCTCTTGTCGATCGTCAGTACATCCACAAGCCGCCGCCGCCCAACTTTCCGCAACTCGATCTGGCAATCTCGGTACTCGATTTGGTTAACGCCGTACCGGAGTCCGACTTGTCGAAAGAACTCTCGCAGGTTGCCACCAGGTTCATTCAGCAAGTGCAAAAGGCATTGCCGCAGGGAACAGAAATAGTGGCTGAGAAAGCCGCCGCGAAAGCTGCTTGATTTGAGCCCTCGCAATTCGAAGTATTGTCGTGGACTAGCCCCGTGAAAGCCGGGGCTTTTCCTTTCCACAAATCACCTGGGGACGGGTGCCCTCACCCGTCAGGGTCGAGCGCCAGCTCGGCGACATATCATGTCCTAACCCTCCTTGAGGCGCCGTGCAACTTTGGAGGTATTTACATCCACATCGTTTGCGCTGATTCTGAATGCAGTGGGTCTCCTCGCGCTTCGGGCTGTGCTGAGCATATATCTTCGATTTCTGGCCGTTGGCGGATTCCTCTGCCTCGGCGTCGTCCCGTGGGCATTCCTCGACCGCGAACTCGTTCGCGCCGTTAAGCTTTCCGAGTACATCTCCCGCGACAAGCGTCCCTAACCGCGCGTCCTCTCAAAAAGATATGGGGAAGTTCCCGCCCGGCGCATGCGTCAACCAGCCAAGCAACCAGGGCTCTTCAAGCGCATCAGAAAAACTCATAGAAACGGGTAACTTGGAGGTTTTTATGAAAATGCGCAACATTTCACTTCTGATGGCCACGTTCTTGATCTTTGCAATTAGCGTGGCAGCACAGGAAAAGAGCTCAAGCAACACTCAAAAAACCGTAACCGGATGTCTTTCGGGCCCAAACTCGGAAGGTGCATTCGTCCTCAAACCATCGAAAGGCCGTGCGTTCGAGGTCGGCGGAAATGACCAGCTTAAAAGTCATGTGGGGCATACCGTGAAGCTCACTGGAACGTGGGCAAAGTCCGGCGCGGAGATTGGTGAAAACGAAACTAACGAAAAAGTTGAGAAGCACGAAACTGGCGAGAAAAACGAGGCTGAACACCGTGAAGTAGCAGAAAGGCACTTCAAGGTGACTGACATCCAGCATGTATCTGATACCTGTTCCCAACCGGCCGTGAAGTGAAGAACAGACGACTGGTGACCCATCACTCGCGGCCGCCTTTGAATGGAGCAGGCGCTTCAGCGCTGGATTAAGCGTCCTCCCCCTGCCCTCTCGCGGAATGATTCGCATCGCGAACCATTCCGCCCGTAAGCGAACGGGCATGTCACGGCTAAAGCCGTGCCCTGATACAACCTTAATGATTCTCATTGAGTGCAGCGCTGGGCTTCAAGTCTTCTACCAGCTATCTCTCGTTCAGCGGCACAAGCGTTCAAGTATGCGTCAATTGGGCGGGCGCGCCTTTGCCGGGCGGAGGCCTTTCTGGAGTCGGCCCCACGTGCCCGCTGGCAGTCACACTGCAGTTTCAAACTCCGCCAAAAAACAGCATGACTTTTGTGATTGTGGATCCCCCTTTGATTCCACCCGATCCTTCGCAGACCGGCGGCTTTAGCCTCTCAGGGCCGACATTCGCTGCGATCCCATTCTGATCTCGTCGGAAATGCAGCGGTGAAGCGCTGTGCCATCCAACAGCAAAGGCAAAGGCGTCGGACAGGAATGTCCGACCACACGAACGAGCACAAATCGAAAGCGTCGGACAGAGTGTCCGACTCACACGAACGAGTACAAATCACAGGTGTCTGACAGGAATGTCCGACCCACACGAACAACCCACAGGAACAGACCCCACACGAACAATAGACTGACCTGTTCACGTTGCAGTAGGTTGCTGGCAGCGATAACATGGAAGACGCCGATGCGCTGAGGTGATGCATGTCGAAACGATTAAACAGCTAGATTTACACAATGCGGAAGTGGTGGAATTGGCAGACACACCATCTTGAGGGGGTGGCGCCGAAAGGCATGGGGGTTCAAGTCCCCCCTTCCGCACCAAATTTCTTCAGTTATCGAGGCCAGGTAATAGCGAGTCCTTTAATTCGGCTTTGTTGGTCTCACAACTACCATTCGGATCCCTGCTTTCCGATAAATTGTGACGTTTTTGAGCTAAGCGAAAATCCCGTCCAGCCGCAGCCATGTGCGGAGGGTTGACCTGGCACGAACTGGATTTGCAGGATAGAATTTACAGAGGAAGTCGCTTGAAGAATCTGGCTTCCGCTCCTTCAGGCGCGAATGCCGGTGAGTTTGGTTTACTCGATTTAAATCATGACTATTTTAATTACGATCGTCCACGTCTTTGTCTGTCTTTTCCTGGTTATCGTTGTGCTGCTGCAGAGCGGTCAAAGCGGAGACATTGCCGCAGCTTTCGGTGGCACAGGCAGCCAGACCGCGTTTGGTCCGCGTGGAGCGGCCACGATCCTAACGAAGGCCACGACCTGGTGCGCGATTATTTTCATGCTGACCTCGATTACGCTGTCAATCGTTGCATCACGCAAAGGCGGCAACGGATCGGTGTTGCAGAACTATAAGACCACGCCGTCCAAGAGCCAGCCCGCCGCTCCAGCTCAGAAAAAGTAGCTTCGTTGACTCGTCAGCAAGCAGATCTTGCTAATGGCTGACGGCCGATTGCTCGCTCATGATTCACGAAATCCTTCCCGTCGGTCCGCTCCAGTGCAATTGCTCCATCATCGGCGACGAGACGACGCGCGAAGCTATGGTCATCGATCCGGGTGACGATATAGCCGAAGTTCTCTCGCTGCTTCAAAAACACAATCTCCAGGTGAAGCAGATCGTCATTACGCACGCACACATTGACCACGTCGGCGGAGCCATGAAACTGCGTACTGCCACGGGCGCTCCGATCCTCATCAACGAAAACGATTACGCGTTACTGAAGATGCTCGATGTCCAGGCTGCATGGCTGGGAATGCAGAATCCTGGGAAGGTTGAGATCGCCAACAGCCTTGCGGAATCAGACAAAGTACAGGCCGGCGCGCTGGTCGCGAATGTGATTCACACGCCCGGCCACACTGAAGGGAGCATCTGCCTCTATTTTCCCGACGAGCAGAAGCTCATCGCCGGGGACACGCTGTTCGCCGGTAGCATTGGACGCACAGACCTCCCCGGCGGATCGTTTGACAAGATTATCCGGTCATTGCACGGCAAGCTGCTTGCTCTCCCGGACGAAACTGTTGTCGTCCCCGGCCACGGTCCGTTGACCAGCATCGGCGAAGAGCGCCAGAGCAATCCGTTTTTGAAAACTTAGTCAAAGCCCGGCGGCTTTTCTCTTTTCCGGGACTCACGCTCACAGTAAAATCAAAGTATCGGCATGTCTCAATTCGTTCACCTGCATCTCCACACCGACTACTCCATGCTCGACGGGGCCTGTGACGTCGAAAAGCTCTGTCATCGAGCCAAAGAACTCGGCATGCCCGCCGTGGCCATGACCGACCACGGCAATATTTTTGGCGCGGTGCATTTTGTGAATGCGGCCAAGGCTGCGGGAATCAAGCCGATCATCGGCTGCGAGCTTTACGTCTGCAAAAAAGACGATCATCGGATCGCGCGCACACCGCCCGAAGGCGACACTTACAATCACCTACTGGTCCTTGCCGAAAACGAAGAAGGCTATCGCAACCTGGTCAAGATCACTTCTGAATCTTCACTGCACGGCTTCTATTACAAACCGCGCGTCAGTAAGAAGTTTTTAGCGGAACATTCTAAGGGCCTGATCGCGCTCTCGGGATGCCTGAAAGGAGAAGTCGCCGAGTTCCTGATGGAAGATAAATACGACGCGGCGCGCTCGGCGGCTGCGACTTACGCTGATATCTTCGGCAGGCAGAACTTCTTTCTGGAAATTCAGGACCAGGGTTTGGAGATGGAGCACCGCATTCATCCCGGACTGTTTCGCCTCGAAAAAGATCTCGGCATTCCACTGGTGGCCACAAACGACAGCCACTATCTTTGCGAAGACGACGCCCACGCTCAGGACGTGATGGTCTGCATTCAGACCGCCAAGAGCATTCAAGATCCGAACCGGATGAAGTTCCAGGGCACCGGCTTCTACGTCAAGAGCCATGACGAGATGTATCAGGTCTTCAAGGATGCGCCCGAGGTTCTTTCGCGCACGCTGGGAATCGCAGAGCGCTGTCACGTAAAGCTTGAAAAAGTCAGCAATCCGTTTCCGCACTTTGATGTGCCCGTGGGATACACACTCGATAGCTATTTCGAACACGTTACGCGCGAAGGCTTCTCGCGGCGGCTTGAGGTCATCCGCGCACAATCCGAGGCCGGCAAACTGAAGCACAACATCGCGGAATATGAACAGCGGCTGGCACGAGAAATCGCCATCATCCAGCAGATGAGGTTTTCCGGCTACTTCCTTATTGTATGGGACTTTGTTCGCTACGCCCGCGATAGCAATATTCCGGTTGGACCGGGTCGCGGATCGGCCGCCGGGTCCCTCGTTTCTTATTCGCTGAACATCACTGACCTGGATCCTCTGCAGTACGAGCTGTTCTTCGAGAGATTCCTGAACCCTGAACGCGTCTCCATGCCTGATATTGACATGGACTTCTGCATGAACCGCCGTGGCGAG
>QHZW01000316.1 GCA_003224815.1 Acidobacteriota bacterium
TTTGCTTCCTTCGATGTTTGTGTGCGCCAGTTCGTCCACCAGCACCACGGCGGGTTTTCGCGCGAGAATGGCATCGACATCCATCTCGGTAAAAATGGTGCCCTTGTACTCGATCTGCTTGCGCAGAATGGTAGCCAGCTTCGCGACTAAGTCGGCAACGCCTTTGCGCCCGTGCGTCTCCACTACCCCGACAACCACGTCCTCGCCGCGGCTGTAACGGCGAATGCCCTCACTGAGCATGCTGTAGGTTTTTCCAACGCCGGGAGCATAACCGAGAAATAGCTTGAAAATTCCTTGCTTCTTCTCCGGCGCAACCTCTTCCAGCCACTGTTCTGGACGCTTCTGCACGAACTCATTGTGATCTGAGTTTTCATCTTTGTCGAGATTGGGCGTTCGCAGTTCACCGTGGCCAGTTGGTCATAGGATTACAATCTGGCCGTGAGATCCATACAGAAGTCCGCATTCAGAACCTTTGTTTGTTCGTTGATCGTGACTGCTGTCGTGCTCCTGTACAAGCACGGACCGCATGCCAATGCCACGACTGTAGCGTTGACGTTCTTGCTATCGGTTTTGGTAGTGTCCGCCAATTGGGGGTTCTGGTATGCGGCTTTTCTGGCCGTGCTTTCGACGCTTGCCTTTAACTACTTTTTTCTTCCTCCCTTTGGCACATTTACGATTGCCGATCCCCAGAATTGGGCCGCGTTATTCGCGTTCCTGGCCACTGCCGTCATTGCAGGACAGCTTTCAGAGCGCGCGCGGCGCGAAACCATTCATGCAAATCAACGCCGTCGTGAAATTGAACACCTTTATGCGTTTAGTCAGCGGTTGCTGACGCTCGAAAGCGTTCCGGAACTGCTGAACCTTGTCCCGCGCCACATAGCGGAGACCTTCAACGCCAGTGGAGCCGCACTTTTTGTGGCCGATCGGACCGACATCTATCGCTCTGACCCGGATGTTCGCGAGATTGAAACCGCTCGGCTGCAGTCAGTCGCGGCACGAGGCGAACCTTTTATCGATACTGACAAGACCTTGGCCTACGTCCCGCTTCGGCTCGGGGTGAGAAGCGTTGGTTCGATTGGAATTTCCGGCACGACGCTGTCTCACGAGACTCTCGATGCGCTTTCAACGCTGGTAGCAATTGCGATCGAGCGGACTCGCGCGATCGAGAATGTCGGCAAGGCCGAGGCCGCACGCGAAAACGAGAAGCTACGCTCTGCCATCCTCGACTCCGTCGCTCACGAATTCCGTACTCCCCTGACGGCCATCAAAGCATCAGCGACAAGCTTGCTGGCTGGGGGTCTAGACGGCTCGCAGCAAAATGAACTGTTCGCGGTCATCGATGAGGAATCCGACCGCATGAACCACCTGGTTGAAGAAGCCACACAAATGGCGCGTCTGGAGTCGAAGCAGGTCGAACTGGAACGCCTTCCGTACGACATTCGGGAAGCCATTGACCGGGCTTTGGAAACTGGTGGTAAAACGGTTGATGGCCACGCCGTTAGGGTGAACGTAGTGGACGATCTCCCGGTCGCTGAGTTCGATATGGAACTCATCGTTAACGTGCTCCGTCAATTATTAGGGAACGCGGCGAAGTACTCACCTCCGGAGTCCCCCATCCGCATCTCTGTGGACAAGACCCCAAGTGAGGTCGTCGTCAGTGTTGCGGACCGTGGCCCCGGAATCGATGAACTTGAGCAATCGATGATCTTTGAGAAGTTCTATCGCGGAAAGGACAACCGCTACTCAGTGCAAGGTACGGGGATGGGTCTCGCTATCGCGAAAGCCGTGGTGGAAGCCCACGGTGGAACCATCCGCGTGATCAGCCAGCTCGGACAGGGCTCAGTGTTCTCTTTTACGCTTCCGTTGAAATCGGCGAACGTTCCAGCCTGAGGAGTCCGTCTGCAAAGGCTATCTCCCACAATCTACTCATACTTGCTTCTCTCCTTTACGGTTTCTTTATGCGTTTCATGATCGAATCACAGAAGTATGCGACTCGCCGATCTTTCGAGACGAGCAGCGGCCTCCAGCCCAGCAGCGCGCGTGCTGGTCGCCTCGAGCGCCATGCTCGCATTTATTTCGTTCTGGCGGGTAGCGGCCATCGTTCTGAATGACATGGGTTCGTCGGCGTTCTACGCTGGCGCGATATCTGAGCACTTTGTCGGTAAGACGGCCCCGTGGTTTGTGCTCGCCATCATGCTCCTCGCCGGCACTGTCGCCGCGCTCTATATCGAGAGTTGCGGAATGTTCGTCCGCGGCGGCGTCTATCGCGTCGTAAAAGAGGCGATGGGCAGCACGCTGGCAAAGTTTTCTGTCTCCGCGCTGATGTTTGATTACATCCTGACGGGGCCCATCAGCGGTGTCTCTGCCGGCTTGTACCTGATGGGTTTACTGAATGAACTTCTGCAGCACTCGCATATGAGAACCCTGCCCATGAATGCCGGGGCAGCGGTTTTCGCGATTCTGGTGACCCTGTACTTCTGGTGGGAGAACATTAAAGGCATCCCCGAGTCGAGCGAGAAGGCACTCCGAATCATGTACCTGACCACCGTCATGGTGGTCCTGATGGTGGGCTGGTGCTGCTATACGCTCTGGGTAAAGGGTGGACACCTTCCACCATGGCCTCATCTTCGCAACATAACGTATCTAACGGGACAGCACGGTGGCGCTTTGGGGTGGCTTCGCTATTCATCGCTGCCTTATACCGTCGGGATCATCGGAATCATGATCGGTCTAGGCCATTCCGTCCTCGCGATGAGCGGCGAGGAAACCATGGCGCAAGTTTATCGAGAGATTGAGCACCCGAAGCTTCCTAATCTCAAGAAGGCAGCGCTGGTCATTTTCATGTACAGCCTGGTCTTCACGGCGGGTGTCTCGTTTTTCTCGGTCATGATTATTCCAGACTCAGTGCGCGCGAGTTTCCAGGACAACTCCATCGGTGGCCTAACCATGTACCTGGTCGGACCACTGTCATTAAAGCTCGTGTTCCGGGCTTTCGTCGTCGTTGTGGGTGTGCTCATGCTCGCCGGTGCAGTGAACACTGCCATCGTTGGCTCAAATGGCGTTTTGAACCGGGTTTCTGAAGATGGAATTCTACCCGAGTGGTTTCGAAAGCCGCACCGCAAGTTTGGAACGTCCCATCGCATCTTGAACCTGGTAGTTGCGTTGCAGCTGATAACAATTGTCTTAAGCCGCGGCGACATTTTCATCTTGGGTGAGGCATACGCATTTGGTGTGATGTGGAGCTTTTCGATGAAGGGCCTGGCGGTGCTCGTTCTCCGCTACAAGGAACCCGGAAAGCGGGAATATCGCGTGCCCCTGAACTTTCACATCGGCAAAACTGAAATTCCGCTCGGCCTTGCGCTCATCACTCTTACCTTAATCGCGCTGTGTGGTATCAATCTTTTCACTAAACAAGTTGCGACCGTCTCTGGAGTTGCATTCACGATCATATTTTTCGCTGTTTTTGAGATCTCGGAAGCCGTGACTCGCAAGCGGGCAAGCGCCCATGCGGAACTCGACCAATTTAACCTGGAAGCGGGCGACGATCTTACGCCGAAGGCCTTGGGAGTACGGCCGGGTAGTGTTCTGGTAATGGTTAGAAACTACAACACACTGTACAGCTTGGCCGCGACTCTGGATCGTGTGGACGCCCACAAGCAGGACGTAGTGGCATTACATCTGCGGTTTCTAGGTCGTGGCAGCGGCGGCGAATACGAACTCGCGCCAGAGCAACTCTTCAGCACGGAAGAACAGATTCTGTTTACACGTGCTCTCGGCTTGGCTGAAAAGAAGGGGAAAACCATTCACTTGGCGGTAGCTGGCGCAACGGACAAGTGGGAGGCCGTTTTGAAAGCCGCCCAGAGTTTGGAGTCGTCGGTGGTCGTCTTAGGTGCGTCGCCAAACCGTCCGGTTACAGAAGAGGCCCGCATTGCAGGCCTGGCATGGGAGCACCTCCCCGATCCCAAGCCGCAACTGACGCTAGTCGTTTACTTCCCGGGTGGACAGGAGCACGTGTTCTACCTTGGCCCACATGCTCCGCACCTCACGCCAAAAGAAATAGACCTTCTGCACACGATCTGGCTCGAACTCAGCAACGACGTTGCGCCGGAAGAAATCCATCATCACGACGTGATTCACTTCGCGTTAGAGGAGCTTCGTAAGCAGCTTAGCGACTCGCAGCGGGAGGATGTCTTACGCAAGCTTCGGCAACACCTGCAAGAGATTAGAGACAGGCGCGTGCCACAGGCATGAGCAATTTCGCTGTCTCGATCAGTAGAGTCCAACTGTAGGGATCGCTGGAACGACGGAACCTGCAAAGTGTTGGAGCCCTGCTCGATACTTGCCACGACTTTCAATTCCTTTACATCATCGGTTCATGACAAAATGCCAGTCATCCTTAATCCAGACAGCTACGATCTCTGGCTCGATCCGGGGCATGAAGGAAGTGACCGCGCTGTCTCCGAATTGTTGCGGCCCTGGCCACCATCATTCCAAAGAACTTGGGGCAGTCGCCTCGCTCCGTCTCAGTCCGCTCTCAGTCCGCACTTACGAAATGTGCTGAACGTCGTCTCCGCAACCCAATGAATGCAGAATAACTTACGCGGGTGTGATCCTTCCACGGTCCGCTTTCAGTCCGCTTTGGTCCACCGCGTGGCTGAGAATTGCTGTAAGCATTTTCCCCGTGGCGGTCATGCGATCCCGGCTGACCGCATGCGTGTAGAACTGAAGCGTAAGCTTGACGTCGCTGTGGCGAAGCAGCGTCTGCACGGTTTTTGGATCGGTTCTGATGCGGATGAGAAACGATGCGAGACTGTGGCGCAGATTGTGAAAACCGAATCGTCGTGGGTCGTCATCGATCAACCGTCCTCGGAGGTCCCGGTGCGATGAAAGAACCCCGGCCTTCACTGCAGCTGGCCGCAAATGATCTTCGACAAGCATGTTGGCAACACGCGGTTGTTTGCCTTCTAGCCGGAATGAAGGAAACACCCAATCACCAGGTTGCGAATATGGTGTCTTCTGCTTCCAGAGAAGCATGAAATCGGCAAGCAAGGGATGAAGCGGCACAGGACCTTTCGAAGCTTTGCTCTTCGGCAATCCGACTTGGCCGCACGTCCACGTCCGACGTACATGGATCATTGCGTCAGCGAAACTTACGTCTTGCCATTGCAGGCCCAAGCATTCTGAGATGCGAAGACCCGTGCCTGAGGCGAGAAGTGTAAGCGTACGCTCCGGCTCTTGCAGGTTAAGCAGTACTGCATATGCCTGCTCAGGAGTGAGAATCATGGCTTCGTACCCGCTGGTGGTCTTGCAACGAACGAAATGCATCGGGTTCGATTCCTGGTTTCGAGGAATCAGTCCGTATCGTTGCCCATGCTTATAGACCAGTGACATGACTCGACGGGTCTTATCGAGAGTTGGATTTGCGAACCTTTTTTCGCGCTTTAGATCTTTCAACCATTGCTCCACCTCTAGCGGTTCGATACCAAGCGCAATCCTGTGACCCCATTTCGGCAGCAGTCGATTGCGGAGGATTCGTTCGTAGGATCGCACCGTTGTGTGTGCCTTGGCATGGATGGATTCCTTCTGGTCGACCAGTTCATGTTCAGCGTAATGTTGCGCTATATCGCCGAATGTAACGCCCCGTCGCGAGTTCACCTGGTTGATGGGGAGGTGCAGTCTTTCAACTTCGGCCCATGCGTGACTCTTCTCGGGAAAGTCTCTACCTGAGCCAATCGCAATCTTGTTCTCCACCCGCTTGCCATCGGACTTTCGTATGGTGCGATAGAACAATACCCAGGTCTCACCGTTGCTGCGCGTCTCTTTCTTTAACCAACCTCGTTGATGTCTTTGCGCCATCGCCGTGCCTCCTTAATCCGCCCTGAGACTCAGATTCTGAATCAATCCGAGGATCGTGTTAACTGGCGCCCAATCCAAAATTCCACTGTCGCTGTGACGAAGCAACGTCTGCACGGTTTTTGGATCGGTTCTGATGCGGATGAGAAACGGCAAACAGCCGCGTGTCGCCAACATGCTTGTCGAAGATTATCTGCGGCCAGCCGCTGTCAAGGCAGGCGTCCTCTCATCGCACTCGGATAATCACGGCCGACTTGTGGATAACGACCCGCGACGATTCGGTTTTCATGATCTGCGCCACAGCCTCGCGTCGCGACACCCCTCACAGCATTGCTGTTGACGCACAGGACAACGTTTATATCGCGGACCTTGGAAATCATTGAATTCAGGTATTTTACCGAGACGGTAAATTCCTGCACCAAATCATTACGATGTCCTGTCCCGCCAGATGCGCGGCCGGCGATCGGCAATAGGACGGACCATCCGTCCGGTTCAAGAACGCCAGATTCTCCTTGGGCCATTTGCATTACCCCGCCGCCACACCAAGCGCTGTTCAGTTCTGATGCATCTACAGGGAGTATCTATAGACTCAGTCTCGATCGCCGAACTCTTAAACTGGCGTGTGCAAAAGATCCTCGTAGAAGCAGAACACTGATCGTGTGCTCAAGGAGACCACAAATTTCGGTTGTCTACAGATGACGAGCAAACAGGAAGTTAAACAAGCCCAAACGTTCACGAAGAAGATGTGACATCATGATCACCAAAGCCGATGGAATTTGCTAATTATCGCCGTACAGGAAGGGTAAAGTTCCCACAGTTGCTCTCCGCTTCGGAGCGCTTTGGACACCCCAAAGTTTGAGGTCGTTCTTGTCCTAAATATCTGGCAATTTTATTCCACCCGTGTTACTAGAGTTGTATGCGGCTTCGACGACCCGCATGGTATCGATCGCATCTTCAACACTGGTCGGCAGCACGGAGGAAGATCCTTCGACGTAGGCCTGCAAGGAACCCATAGTGCCTATAAAGGCATCCGGAAACCAATTCCCTCTCACACCCGCATCCTTCCACTCGCTATCACCGCGGGCGATGTATCGAAGAGTGTCTGGTCGGCCAGTAGGGTAATTCAGATTCACTCCCATTTGCGCCCGCACCGCACCGTCCGTTCCTTCCCACTGCACGAAACTTTCCTGCGACTGGGCAGAGTAATAATGGCTGTGATCTGTAGTGATTAACACCCGCTTGTCATCTGCGTAGTCCAGGAGAATCACACTTTTGGTAGGTGCTAGGTGAGCGGTTTCAGGACTGATCAGTGTCTTCGCAAACACGGTTCGCGGATTTCCAAACCAAGAACGCACGAGATCCACATAGTGGATCGAGTGGTAGAGAATTTCGATTCGAGGCGCCTTCTGCAGGAAATCCCAGAGATGCCATGGAGTCATCACGCTCACCTTCACTTCCATATCGTGTATCTTTCCCAGGGCACCGCTCTCCTGCAGCTGACGTGCGGCTAACATGTTTGGAGCAAACCGCAATTGAAAGTTGACTGCCGCCGTCAGGTGTTTGGTTCGGCAAATCTCGAGAATTGCTCGCGCTTCCGACAACGTTTCGCCCATGGGTTTCTGCAAGAGAACAGCAGCACCATCAGGTAGTTTTGCCAATAGCTGTACTAATGCAGACGCAGGCACGGCGATGTCGAATACCGCGTGGTCAGGTGCATAGGCCACCGCATCCTCGACCCGTGTCAGCACTTTCGGAATACTGAATTGTTTCGCCAGCCCCTCGGCTTTACTCTGGTCCAGGTCAGTGATGGCCACAACTGGGAAACCTGCTTTCCGGTAGGCCGGCAGGTGTGCGTCGCGCACAATTCCTCCTGCGCCGATTGAAATAATGGGGCGAGGATTTTGAGGACGAGGAGCCTCAGGAGATAAGTCAGGAATACGGGGCATACACTTCTTTCCTTCCGCAATCGTTCGCAGAGAGGCGATTCTTTGCATTGGTCCGGAAAACGATCTGGGTGCGCGAGCGCTTAATCATTCCGTTCCTTCTATGAGCGTACCCAGTGCGGGTGAGCAAGGAATTAAAGTTGCGTATGGCATGTGGTCGCCCCCAAGAGCATCGTATTTTGCGCATTCCAGTTGCCCAGAGACTATTTTTCTAGGAACGCAATTTTGTACACATATGCGTATTTCCCCGGATTTCGTGCCGGAAGCTGAATGTGCAACCCGTCATCCTGCTGCTTGAACTGGAGCTTTCCATCAGAGCCGACCAACTCAACTGACTGCACTGGCCGTTCTCCGACCACTGGAGTTTTGAGCGAGCGAATCAAGGCTTCAGGTTTGTGTCGTTAAACGATCCTTCAACAACATGAGTGGGACCTTCCCCGAAGATCTTCCACGGTCGCGTGCCGTAGATCGCATCACCATTCACTTTTAGCCAGGAACCTACGTCGCGCAGCACCTGTTGCACCTGGTCGGGAATCGTTCCATCGGCGCGTGGGCCAATGTTCATCAGCAGGTTGCCATTTTTGCTAACCACATCAATCAGCTGGTGCACGATAAACTCAGGCGATTTGAAAGTGTCGTTCTCGATATACCCCCAGGACCTATTGCTCACTGAAGTGTCTGTCTGCCAATATTGATGGCGAATGCCGGCGAGTTGCCCGCGCTCAATGTCAAGCACCGCCGCATCTTCCTTCATCGCGTAATCCTTGTAAGTGATGACGCCGACCGAGCCGCCATTCTTAATTGAGTCGTTGTAATAGAAAGCTGCAAAACGAGTAAGGTCGGCACGAACCGATGGCTGCCCGATCCACCAATCGAAAAAGACAACGTCGGGGTGGTATTTTTCAATTATCTCCGCCGAGCGGACCAGCCAGTCATGAGTCCATTCGGGTGAAACATAGGTGAAGTCATTGCTGAGCGGGGTGTGTGGCTCGTTCTCCAGCCATTCATGAGCCGGACCATAGAAAGCCGCATTCCGTGGATCATTCACGTCGGAGCGGATCGTGCGGCCCACTCCAAGGAAAAAGTTGTGTTCGACGCGGTGTGACGACGCACCCAAATACAATCCTTCAGCACGGACAGCTTTTGCTAGGTCTCCCACCACGTCACGATGCGGCCCCATCTTGGCCGCCGTCCAGTCGGAAAGCGCACTGTCGTACATTTGGAAACCATCGTGGTGCTCGAACACGGGAACGACATATTTCGCTCCGGAGTCCTTGAAAAGTTTCGCCCACGCGACCGGGTCGAACTTCTCAGCCTTAAACATCGGAATAAAATCTTTGTAGCCGAACTTATCCGGAGTGCCGTAAGTCCTTATGTGATGTTTGTATTCTTCCGAGCCCTCGATGTACATCTGGCGCGGATACCACTCGCTGCCGAATGCCGGCACCGCATATACGCCCCAGTGAATGAAAATCCCGAACTTCGCGTCCTTGTACCAGTCCGGGACCTTGTAACTCCGAAGGGATTCCCAGTCTGCGCGGAATGGACCGGCGGCATTCAGCCTATCTACGTCGTGCAATATTTTGCCCCGTTCCGCATCGTACTTGGAGACGGCCTGTTGCCAGATGTGATCGATGGCCGCTGGCTCTTGCGATGCGGTCGGCGCAAAAGGATCAGACGTCGTTTGCGTAACGGCAGCGCGCACACCGAACAACAGAACCAAGGGGATCTTTAGAAATAAGTTGGAGCGAGCGGTAAAGTTCGAAAACAATCTTCTCTCCTTCTGCATTCATGCGGGTATACCTTTGGGCCTTGCGCCAATAAATGCATACACCGCAACTGCGACGTAAGCGATGAGCGGCACTAGATACGCCGGTGCAATACTATGACGAATATCTGCAATTCTGCCCATAAGGAGAGGGATGAGCGCACCTCCCACGATCGCCATCACGATCAATGATCCGCCGATTTTGGTGTTCGGCCCTAGACCTTTGAGTCCCAAGGCGAAGATGGTGGGGAACATCAGGGACATGAAAAAGCTGGTCAGAAACACCGCCCAGAGCCATGACCAACCTGGGTACGTTACAGCAAACCCGACGAGCACAACGTTCACTAACGCATAGGCTCCGAGAAGCTTATGCGGAGCGACGAATCGCATGAGATAAGCGGAACTGAATCGTCCAATTAAAAATGCGCCCAGTGTTCCCGTTAGGAAATACCCAGCGATCTTCTCCGGCTGGTGAGTGAACTCCTGAACGTACTGAATGAAGTAACTCCAGGTTCCAACTTGTGCCCCCACATACATGAATTGCGCCGCGACCGCCATCAAAAAGTGCGGATAGCGGAACAACTCAGCAAAGCGGCCATGATCCCCGGCGGCTTCATGTTCGCTTTGAATGCTTGGGAACTTCGTGCGCCAAATCAAGAGGGCCCAGAATATCGCAATTGCGCCCAAGGCGAGGTATGGCCTAACTACTCGCAGCGTTTCCGAACGCAGGTAGGCGTCATAAAGGTGCTGCGCCTTCATCGACTCGACCTGTGCCGGGTTCAATTCGACTCCGGAAAAAATAAATAACGTGCCGATGAGCACACCT
Source organism: Acidobacteriota bacterium (assembly GCA_003224815.1). Classification (GTDB taxonomy): domain Bacteria; phylum Acidobacteriota; class Terriglobia; order Terriglobales; family Acidobacteriaceae; genus Gp1-AA145. The sequence continues at coordinate 10,391 of QHZW01000316.1, forward strand.
GTAATAGAACCCAATGGATTGAATGCTTGAGAAAAATTAAGCCT
>QHZW01000317.1 GCA_003224815.1 Acidobacteriota bacterium
GAAATTAACATCAGCTTCGTCGTCCAGGAGAGCGACGTTCCGAAAGCAGTGCGGCACCTACACGACCACTTCTTTCCTGCCAAGCAGAACAGCCGAGATGATCGCGAAGCAGTGAAAGCTAATAGCCCAAAGCAGAACCGAAATGGTTCGCATGTAGTGCGGAAGGCTGTCAGGACGAAATACAAGGCAAGTAAAGCCGCCGGCGCGAATTAGAATCGAATTTTGAAAACATCGTCCCAACTCGTTCAGGACCCTTCGGCGGATACCCGCAGCGATTATCCAAAGCGCACGCTCTCAGTTGCGATTATCGGTTTTGGTACGGTGGGCAGTTCTGTGGCCCGGATACTCATCGAGCACGCGCCTGCAGGCTTGCGCCTCACGCACATTCTCAACCGAAACTTCGAGCGTAAGCGCGGTGACTGGGTTCCAGCCAACGTACGCTGGACGGACAAAATTGACGAAGTGCTCGCGTCCGATGCCGACATCATTGTCGAACTGATCGGCGGCCTGGATCCGGCGGGCGATTGGATCCGAAGGGCGCTCAAGGGGAGCAAGTCGGTTGTCACCGCCAACAAGCAGCTCATCGCGCGCTCTGGGGCCGAACTGATCAGCCTGGCATCCGAGAATGGGCAGCACATTGCATTCGGCGCCTCGGTTGCCGGAGGCATTCCTGTAATTTCCGGATTACAGGAGGGCTTGGCTGGAGACCAGCTTTTGAAGCTTTGCGGAATTCTGAACGGAACCTGCAACTACATCTTAAGCAGGATTGAAACTGCGGGCATTTCGTTCGAAGAGGCTCTGCGTGAGGCCCAGAAACTTGGCTTCGCTGAGGCTGATCCGACCGAAGATGTTGAGGGCGTCGACGCGCGCGCCAAGCTGACCATTCTGGCGAGCGCGGGGCTTCGCGTCTCGATAAAACACTCCGATATTCCTGCTCGCTCGATCTCCATGCTTGAGCCGATTGATTTCGAGTATGCCAAGCTGCTCGATTCGACCATCCGCCAGATTTCGCGCGCGGAAAAGTCGAATGGACAACTGCTGGCCTCCGTGGAACCAATGCTGGTGCATCGTTCGTCGCCCCTCGCGAGCGTCGAAGGTGGCCAGAACCTGGTGATGTCCACGGGTAAATTCGGAGGAGAGACGGTGTTTGCAGGGCATGGGGCCGGCGGGCATCCTACCGCGGTCGCAGTCGTTTCTGATCTGATTTCCATACTGCGCTCTCGCCAGGTGAACGGCGTGGCGTTGCAAGAACAAGGCATCGAGGAAGTTCCGGTCAGCGCCGATTTCACTAGCCGACATTATCTCCGTTTCGTTGTTAAAGACGAGCCCGGAATCATAGCGTCTCTCGCCCAGATTCTGTGCCGGGCAGGGATCAACATTGATTCGGTCTTTCAAAAGCCTGGCCATCCCAGATCGCACCTTCCATTTGTGATCACTCTCGAACCATGCCCAGTAACCCTGGTTACCGAATCGCTCCTGCATATCTCGAAATTGCCCTTCATGGTTCAACCGTGCGTGGCGCTTCCCATTCTTGATTAGTCGGCCTTGGCTGGACATTTATAATCAGGGCGGTACTGAGGTGTCGCGCAGCACAGCAGGTGCGGCAATCGTCCCTTCGTCAAACTCCGCGCCCATTTTCGGCATCTCTGGTGTGTCCAAGTTCGCAGCAACATTAGCAATATTAGCGTTAGATCGTGAATGAGGCGATCCAGGCCAGGACTCGGCCAAATGTCACAGGACAAAAACTTCTTGAGCAGTTGGCAGGAGCGCCTCTCCGCGCTGCGCAATGTCCCACCTATTCTGAAAATCGTCTGGCAGTCCGGGCCAGGGGTGGTCGCGTTTGGCATCATCGGCAGGGTCGTCGCGGCGCTCTTGCCCGTAGGCATCGGATACATACCCAAGCTGATCATCGACATCCTCGATGAGCTGATTAAGAACCATGGACCGGTGCCCCAAAGGCTGTGGTGGCTGGTAGGAGCAGAATTCGGCCTGGCGGTGGCAAGCAGCCTAGTTACCCGAATGATTGACTACTCCGACGCGCTCCTCGCGAACAAGTACACGCGCCACGTGAGTATCCAGGTGATGAAGCACGCTTCGGAACTGGACCTGACCGCCTACGAAGATCCGATTTTCTATGACCGCCTGGAGCGCGCGCGTGTGCAAGCCACCGACCGGCTGGTGATGATCCAGTCGATCGGCCGATTGGAATTGCAATTTATCACGGCAGTCGGTTGGTCCGTTGCAGTAATGCTTTATTCCCCCTGGCTGATGCTGCTGTTGATTGCCGCCGTTCTGCCCGCGTTTATCGGAGAAACCCATTTCGCATTTCTCGGATATGCCAAGAATTTCCGGCAAACACCCATCAAGCGGCAACTCGATTATCTGCGCCAAGCTGGCGCCACAAAAGAAGCGGCAAAAGAACTCAAACTGTTCAACTTGAGCCGGTTCTTCACCGACCGTTTCGCCAAGCTTTCGGACATCGTTTATGAACAAGATGTCGATCTCGCGCGAAAACGGCTGGGAATTGGGTCGGTGTTGTCCATCATCAGTACGGGCGGCTATTACGGTGCCTACGCTTATGTCATCTGGCGCACGCTGTTAGGAAAATGGGGAATCGGCACATTTTACTTTCTTACGGCAGCAATCCTGAACGCGAGCAGCAACATTCAACAGGTGCTTTCAACTCTGTCTGGAATTGCCGATCAGGCTTTATTCCTGACTGATCTGCTGGCGTTCTTCGAAATGAAGCCGACAATCCAGTCGAAGCCGAATGCAATTCCGGCGCCCCGGCCCATCCGCCAAGGATTCGAGTTTCGCAATGTTTCGTTTGTTTATCCAGGGACTGAGCGGCTGGTGCTGGATCACTTGAACTTTCGCTTAAGCCCTGGTGAACGGGTTGCTCTCATCGGAGAGAACGGTCAAGGCAAAACTACGATTGTGAAACTCATCACAAGACTGTACGACCCCACAGAGGGCGAGATCCTGCTCGATGGGGTGGACCTTCGCGAGTACGATCTGGAGCACTTATATCGCGAGATTGGGGTGATTTTTCAGGATTTCATGCGTTATGAGATGACCGCGCGGGAAAATATCGCGGTCGGCAAGATCGAAGAACTGGAAGACTTGCGAGCCCTGCAAACAGCGGCGAAGAAGAGCCTGGCCGACGAGGTGATCGCAAGGCTTTCACGACACTACGACCAGATGCTGGGTCGTCGCTTTGAAGGCGGCGTGGATCTTTCTGGTGGAGAGTGGCAGAAAATTGCCCTGGCCCGGGCTTACCTTCGCAATGCGCAATTGCTGATTCTGGACGAACCAACAGCGGCGCTCGACGCGCGCAGTGAGTACGAAGTTTTTCAACGTTTCGCGGAACTGACAACCGGCAAGATGGCGCTATTTATTTCCCACCGGTTCTCGACCGTCCGCATGGCTGATCGCATTGTTGTTCTGGAAAGCGGCAGGATTGCTGAAGAAGGCACACACGAATTGTTGACCCGCATGGGCGGACGCTACGCCGAAATGTTCGAGTTGCAAGCGGCAAGCTATCGCTAGGAATGCGATGCCACAAGATCAACAAATCGAAAGTCTCGAGGCCGCCGCTGAGCGCGTCCCATCGGGCGCGGCCGAGTTCGTTCTCGATCTCGACAAGTTGCGCCGCGGTGGCGACGAACTTTCCCGAGTGTTGGCGTGGAATCCCAGCGTTCACGAGTCCCATTTCTTTTCCGTCCGCTGGAATGCCATGGCTTCGGTGTTGCGCCCTGCCCTGGAGAAGATCGGCAAACGTGATCGCGAAGACTCGGACCCGGATGACCTGCGCTGGCTGCGGGACAATATCCATCTGCTGTGGTCGGAACTATGGAACACTCGCAATGCATTCAAGCTTCACAAGAAGCTGCCGCATGTTCGCACGCCGAGCGGCAGCACGATTCCGTTCCAGAAATCTTCAGCGCTTAAATTCCGCGAACTCTGGGCGCTGCTTCCGGCGATGGAACTGGTGCTTCTGGAACAGGTCGCCATTCGTTCGCGCAAGTTTCTCGATACTACTGAACCGGTTACGGTGGGCATTTGCATTCGCAGCCTGCGCGAAATCAACCAACTGCACTGGAAGGAAGTGCTTGAACCGCACATTGCTTTTGACGAGGTGCTGCGGCAGGATCCCGCCGGCGCTTACTCACGCATGGATTTCGAAAGCCGGAACCTATATCGCGAGAAGGTCGTCAAAATCGCAGAACGCTCAGATTTCACCGAAATGGAAGTTGCCCATGAGGCGATCGCGCTCGCCCGGCACACCCTGGAGCAGGGCACCGAAAACCCGCGAATTGCAATCCGCGAGTCGCATGTCGGTCATTACCTGGTGGGGGACGGGGCGGCGTTATTACGAGAGCGTGTAGGATTTCGTCCTACCCTGATTCATCGCGTGCGAGCATTTCTTCGCAGTCACCCAGATGAGTTTTATCTGCCCGGAATCGAGGTCCTGACCTTCGGAATTATGTCGGCAGTCGTGCTTGTGCTAACAAGCACAGTCACTTCACCTGCGCTGATTCTGTTTGCCATGGCTGTGCTCTTGATTCCTTGTTCGCAAAGCGCAGTGCAGTTGATGAACTATCTGACTACCGCTCTGCTGCGGCCGGAAAGCCTGCCCAAGCTGGATTTTTCCAAGAGCATTCCTGAGGATTGCACGACGCTGGTCGCCGTTCCCGCTCTCCTGCTGCATGAAAAGCAAGTGCGGCGACTGGTGCAGGACCTCGAAGTCCGTTTTCTCGGCAACCACGATCCCAACCTGCATTTTGTTCTACTCACTGATTTACCCGATTCACCGGTTCCGTCCCATGAGGATGATCCCGTAGTTGACCTGTGTTCGGATTTGGTGAAAGGGCTGAACGAGAAATATCGCGGCGAGAAAGATGGCTGCTTCCTGATGCTTCATCGGCATCGTGTTTACAATCCGCGCGAAAAAGTCTGGATGGGATGGGAGCGCAAACGTGGCAAGCTGATGGATTTAAATAAGCTGCTGTCCGGCGGCTATGACAGCTTCCCAGTCAAAGCCGGTGACCTGTCAGTTCTTTCCAAAGTGCGGTTCGTAATCACACTCGATGCGGACACCGAATTGCCACGCGGCGCTGCCCAGCGGTTGATTGGTACGCTGGCCCATCCGCTGAATCAGGCCATTATTGATCCCGAGAAGAATATTGTTGTTGCCGGGTACGGAATTCTTCAACCGCGCGTACGTGTAAGTGTGCAAAGCGCATCTCAGTCGCACCTGGCAAACATTTATTCCGGTCAGACTGGTTTTGATATCTACACACGCGCTGTTTCTGACGTGTATCAGGACCTCTATGGCGAGGGCATTTTCGCCGGCAAGGGAATCTATGAAGTCGAAACCGTGCACCGCGTGCTGGACCGCCGCTTTCCGCAGAATGCGCTGCTGAGCCACGACCTGATCGAGGGTGCGTATGCACGCGTTGGCTTGGTAACCGATGTCGAAGTAATCGAAGACTATCCATCGCATTACAGCGCTTACAACCGCCGCAAACACCGCTGGCTGCGAGGCGACTGGCAAATCACAAGCTGGCTATTTTCGCGTGTTCCTGATGAAACCGGAAGAATGGTTTCAAATCCTATTTCTCTGGTTTCGCAGTGGAAGATTTTTGATAATCTTCGGCGCAGTCTGGTCGAGCCGGCGACGTTCCTGCTGTTTGTTCTCGGCTGGCTGGTTTTGCCAGGATACGCGCGCAGTTGGACAATCGCGAGCGTCTGCATACTATTCGTACCAGTCTGGTTTGAGTTTCTGTTTACCCTGGCGCGCGCTATTGCCGAAAAGAAGATGGTAGTTGCGCGCGAAGCAGTTTCGGCTCTGTTCACCTCGAACGTGAATATATTGCTGAACCTGATATTCCTTCCACATCAGACGTTCGTTTCACTTGACGCGGTAGCGCGCACTCTCATCCGTCGCCTGTTTACACGGCAGCGCCTGCTGGAGTGGGAGACGGCGGCGCAGGCCGAGGTAGGTCGAGATAAACGCACGCCTGTGGACGTTTACGTGAACTGGATGCCGGTTGTAGCAATCACCTGTTTCGTTGTGGCTGAACCTACCGCCGCGCTCCGATGCCGAAGTTTCCGAAAAGGAGAAGCTCTTCCTACGACGCGCTGCCATTCGCACCTGGCGCTACTTCGCTGAGTTCAGCACCGAGGAGCACAACTGGCTGATTCCCGATAACGTGCAGGAAGATCCCTTTGTTGTAGCGGCGCGGGTCTCTCCGACAAACGTTGGATTTCTTTTGAACGCGCGGCAGGTGGCGTGCGCGTTCGGCTATCTCAGTGTTCCGGAGTTCGCCGAACAGACTGCGCGGACATTCGCAACCATGCGCCGCATGCAGCATTATCGCGGCCATCTGCTCAATTGGTATGACACGCGTACGCTGCAGCCACTTCCGCCTCTTTTCGTATCGTCGGTGGACAGCGGAAATCTAGCGGCATCTCTGTGGACATTGCAGCAGGGATGTGAGGCCTTGCTAAATCAACCGATCGTCGGTCCGCAGATGGCTGAAGGTTTTCTTGATCATCTGCGCACTCTGGACGATTTTGGTGCGTTTGCTCGCCGGCTTTTGTCGAAGCTGGAACAAAGATCGTTGACCGACGACTGGGTGCGCATGCTGCTCAAATTTCCAGAAGCTGCGCTCGACCGCATTGCAACAAATGCTGACCCACAACATTCGACTGACATAAAGTGGTTTGCTAAAAGCGCTAAGACGCGATTGCATGAGTTGCGCCGTGCGATTGCGCGCTTCACTCCGTGGATGCTGCCGGACTTTGCGGACTTACGCAAGGATGCAGCGCTCGCATTGCCCGGAACAAACGTCGCCTTAAAAGATCTGCCCGACGCGCTCACAAAGTTGGAAGCGCGCCTGCAGAAGGCAATCGACGCGGATTCGGAGAAGAATAAGGATCACTCGGCCTTACTGGACCGCCTGCTATCACTAGTTTCCGGCGCGCGCATGGACTGTGTGAACCTAATCCAGGAGTTGCAGGCTCTCGCAGCCGACGCCGAACGCAATGTCGCTGAAATGGACTTCTCGTTCTTGTGGAGCCCACGACGCAAGTTATTGTCCATCGGCTTCGAATCAGAGAAAAAGACGAAGTCCCGCAGGACACGTGGTTCCTGCTGGCGCGCACGCATACCATTGATCGCGGTCGGCCTGTATTGCTTTCCTGGACTGGCACGATGTTTGAATATTTAATGCCAGGCCTATGGATGCACACCTACGCCGGCACGCTGCTCGATCGATCTCGCCACGCGGCTGTCCGCTCGCAGCAGGAATACACCGCGAGCAAACGCATCCCATGGGGAATTTCGGAATCCGCGTTCGCAACGCGAGATGCGGCGGGTAACTACGGATACCACGCTTTCGGTATTCCGCAGCTGGCGCTGAATCAGGACGAACTAGATGCACTGGTCATCTCTCCTTATTCCACCTTTCTTGCTCTCACTACCTCGCCCAGGGCAGTGCTCGAAAATCTCCGCAAAATGTCACGCGAAGGCTGGTTTGGAACTTACGGATTTTACGAATCCGCGGACTTCTCCGCTTCACAGGATCGAATCTGGCGTCGCGATTTCGAAATCGTGCGCTGCTGGATGGCCCATCATCAAGGCATGAGCCTGCTTTCCATTGCGAATTTTCTTGCCGATGAGGTCGTGCAGGAGTGGTTCCACGCCCATCCTCGGGTGCAGGCGACAGAATTGCTGCTACATGAAAAACCCGTGAATTATTTGCCTTCGGGGGCGGCTGCGGTATAAGCGTCCCAGTTGATGTTTCAAATTGCGGGGCGCGGGTTCACCTTCTTCGTGGCAATCGTCAACGTGACTGAGGGCAATTCCGGTCCAGGCCGTCTTTCCGCGTAAACCTCCACCGTAATGGTTCCCGGCGTCTTGCTCGATTGCAGAATCACCTGGGCAAGCCCGTTGAAGAGACTCCTCTTCGATTCTTTGTCTGATTCCTGGCAGTTGGGATCGCCATTGCCGACGCCGATCAGCCCTCCTTCGCCAGTAGTCTTGAAGCGGATGAGACTGTTTGCCGTCGGCACAGTGCGACCTTGATCATCGAGCACTTCGACTCGAACCACAGCAACGTCTTCGCCGTCGGCATTAATTTCAGTGCGGTCGGCGGTGATCTTGATCGTCTTTGGCTCACCGGTTGTTTCGCGTTTTTCGGTGAGCACAACCTTGCCATTTTTAATGCCGCACGCTTCGAGCACCCCAGGCTCGTACTTCACAGTCCATTCCAGGTGCGTGAGAGGCTCGACTTTTTTACTACCCTGGCTCTTGCCATTGAGGAACAGCTCAACTTCATCGAGGTTGGAATGCACCCAGACGCGAATAGGCTCACCTTCGCGCTCCTGCCAATTCCAGTGCGGGAAAAGGTGCAACACGGGATCGTTTCCCCACCAGGACTTGTAGTAATAGAAATTGTCCTTTGGAAAGCCGCACATATCCACGATGCCGAATTGCGAGTTGATGGAGGGCCAGCCGTAAGGGGTGGGCTCGCCACGGTAGTCGAACCCGGTCCACGCGAAGCCGCCGGAAAGCCACTCCCGAGCGGCGTAGAACTTCCACCACTCTTCGGCCAGTTCGGACCAGGAGGTGTGATTAAGGTCGTAGGCGCTCACCCAGTTCCGCAGGGTATCGGTTTCGTAGATACCGCGGGTTGAAACCGTGCTTGCGGTCTCCGAGCCCACGCCGGGCGTTTTGGGATGCGCTTTGTGCCAATCGTCAATTACTTTCAGATTGTAGTTGTAGCCCATTACATCCAGTTGCTCGGGAAAGTGAGTCTCAAACGAGGCGTTCACTGCCGCGGTGCACAGGCGGGTTGGATCAAGCTCGTGCGAACGCGCGATCATTTCATCAATTACGCGCACGCCCTGCGGCTGCGGCATCATCGTCCATTCTTCGTTGCCCATGGACCAGATGATGATCGAGGGCGAATTACGGTAGCGCTTGATCATCTTCTCGAGTTGCTGCAAGCCTTCGGGGTTGGAGCTCATCAACCGGGTTTCACACATCATCATCATGCCCATCTGGTCACAAGCCTCGACCCATGCGGGTGTCGGCATATTGTGCGAAGTGCGGACGGCGTTGCCGCCCATTTCCTTCAAGACAGCCAGACGAAACCAGTGCAGGCGATCGGGAAGCGCGGCGCCCACCCCGGCGTGATCCTGATGATTGCAGGTGCCTTTGATCTTCACAGACTTTCCATTCAGAAAAAATCCTTTGTCGCCATCCCAGGTGACGGTGCGTACGCCGAAGGTGACGCGCTCCGCATCGCGCGTTTTGCTGTTTGACTCAAGGGTCACAACTGCCGAATAAAGGTATGGCGTCTCGACAGACCATAGGGACGGATTGGTCAATCTGGCACTAGCGGTAAACGTTGCCGAACCATCGCCTGTGACTTGCTGCGGTGCGCTCTCAGCGGCAGCAACGGTCTTACCCTCGGCATCCATGATCTGCCAACGGACGCGGCAAGTTTCGGGTTTGGGATTTTCGTTTTGAACAACAGTTCCCAAATTCAGAATCGCGCCGCTTCCCTTCACGTCAGCGCGCACATAACTTTCCCATTGTCCAAGATGGAGCGCGTCCGTTTTGGTGAGCCAGATATGGCGATAGATTCCTGCGCCTTCATAGAACCAGCCATCGCCGAAGGTCGCATCCATGCGCACGACCAGATAGTTCTTGCCGCCGTAGTTCGCGAAGTCGCTGATATCGAAGCTGAAAGGCGCGTAGCCATTGTTGTTGCGGCCGACGAAATATCCGTTGAGGAAGACCAGCGCGTCGCGAAATGCGCCGTCGAAGTCGAGCACGATGCGGCGACCTTCATCACTGGCTGGAAGATCGAAGGTGCGGCGATACCAACCCACGCTGGTTTCGGGATACTTGCGTCCGAGCGGCTTGTAGCCGTGGCTCTGCAGATCGTCGTCGTGGATGAACGGCAACTCAACTGCCCAATCGTGCGGAAGGTCGAGCGAACGCCATTTGGAATCGTCGAACTTCTCGGTTGAGAATTTGAACTCGCCGGATTTGGCAAAGTCGCCCTGGTCCTTGCCGAACCCGAGATCGCGCGCAGGATCGTTGGCGTGGCCGAAGCTGAATTTCCAGCCGAAATCCATGAGCAGGCGCTCGCGGGGAGCCACAGCGGACAGGGACTCCGCCGAAGTTTCGGCGCTATAAGCAAACAGGCCGTTCGCGCGGTTCAGTAATGAACCGCCAGCTAACGAAAATGCGAAGGCAATGACCCCGGAGCGCAGCAAATCACGACGAGTGAGATCGGACATGTTTTCTCCCGAGAGTTGGCCTATACCGCTTCAGAGTTTGAAGACACGGACGTCCCCGCCCGTGCAAGAACGAACACTATAAGACAGAGTAGGGCTGGGGACAAACGGGTCGCGTTTTCGCGATGCGAAAGGTGTGCAGGTTAAAATGAAACATAGGCGCAATCACGGGGACGTAGCTCAAACGGATAGAGCATCGGATTTCTAATCCGAGGGTTGCAGGTTCAAGTCCTGCCGTCCCTACCAGATGGAGGTCCCTCGCAAAGCTCGGGATTTCGGCTGCGGGCTCGGACGCCCGCAAGGCGCCTCAAGTTCAAGTCCTGCCGTCCCTACCAGATGAACTCCTTGTCGAAACTCAGCAGAACAAATTCACAGTTCCGCCCGCGCCGCTTTCTTCGTGGGGGACACGTGCAGACCCTCGCCAGCTTTTTTCTTCCGCGGCGATTCTCACTCACCGAACCTGAAGACCGGCTGATTGAAGTTGAAGCGGGAGTTCCAGTGCTGTGCCGGTGCCATTGGCAACATGAGCGCCAGTCCGCGCTGACGGTCATCGTCGTGCACGGACTCGAGGGATCGGGTGAGTCGCAGTACATGCTGGGGATCGCGGAGAAGGGAATGGCCGCCGGTATGAATGTTGTGCGCATGAATCAGCGCACCTGCGGTGGAACGGACCGACTGGCGGCGACGCTGTATCACTCCGGGCGATCAGCAGACGTGATGGCGGTTGCGAGGAATTTGATTGAGAGCGACGGAATTAGTGGATTTGCCCTCGCGGGGTTTTCGATGGGCGGCAACATTGTGCTCAAGGCTGCGGGCGAGTGGGGCGGATCGGAGCCAAAAGAGTTCAGGGGTGTGGCAACGGTTTGTCCGGCGGTAGATCTGGCGGCGTCGGCGGACGCGCTGCATCTGCCGGCGAACCGGCTCTACGAGCAATATTTTCTGTGGAAACTCAAGACAAGGATGCGGGCAAAGGCGAAATGCTTTCAAGGTAAATATGATTTGTCCCGTTTGCGGGGGCTGAGCAGCCTGCGTGACTTCGACGACAAGGTGACGGCATACTACTGCGGATTCGACGGCGCATCGGATTATTACGCGCGCGCCGCGGCGGCAAATGTGTTGGACCGGATTGCGGTGCCAGCATACATTCTTTACGCGAAAAACGATCCGTTCATCCGCATTTTGCCGGAGACGCGGCGGAAGATCGAGGCGAACCCGAACATCACTTTCGTTGAGTCCGCCGACGGCGGACATTGTTCGTTCGTTGGCGAGCGCAATGGGTACGACGGGCACTTCGCGGAGCGCGCTGTAGTCGAGTTCTTTAAATCCTTGCTTGAAGAACCTGCAGAAGAAGGATCAAACCACCAAGGACGCTAAGGTACACGAAGGAAATCAACTCCGGGCACTGCGGCTGCCGGACACCCGGGGACGGCTGTGCCCACACAGTGGAGATCTAGACCTATCAGAGCTTCAGGGCATGTAAAATCAGCGCGATGGGGCACGCCGTCCGAATCTCGTTCGAGAATTCTCCGCGAAATTTTATTGTAAGGCATCTGCTTGCGGCAGTTTTCGCCGCATCAGCGCTGTTCATTGTCACCGGCACCGCTGCCGCTGAATCTGTCTCGTCACTTCACTACAGCAATTACGTGAATGACTTTGCGCACGTGCTAAGCGATCAGACGGTCAGTGATCTCGACGATGTGTGTCTCCAGCTTAACCAAAAGGCGCGCGCGCAAGTCGCGGTGGTCACGATTAATTCGCTCGATGGCAGTGATATCGAGAGCTACTCGGTTGATTTGTACAAGCGGTGGGGCATTGGCAACAAGGCCACAAATCGCGGTGCGCTCATCTTGCTCGCGGTCAAGGACCATAAATATCGCTACGAAGTGGCTATGGGCTGGAACCCATCCTTCCCGACGGAAAGGTTGGGGGCTTCGGGCGTGAAGCGGTTCCGCTCCTAAGACAGAACGACTACGATGGCGCGATCAAGCTGATGACGCTGCGCGCTGCGAATGTGATCGCTCAAGACGCAGGCGTGCAGTTGACGGGCGCAAGCCAGCCTGCGCCGAATCCGGACAATGGGCTTTCTCCTCGCGCAATTTTCTGGATTATCGTGGTCATCATCATCGTTCTTGCGACCCCGCTGCGAAAAGTCCTGTTCTGGTGGCTACTGTTCAGCAACTTGGGTGGAGGATCGCGTCGAAGCTGGGGCGGTGGCGGCTGGGGTGGAGGTGGGTTTGGTGGTGGAGGTGGCGGCTTCGGGGGATTCGGGGGCGGTTCATCTGGTGGCGGAGGCGCGAGTGGAAGTTGGTAACAAATTGCGACACCTGAGATCGCTTGGGACTTTGAACCTCACAGGCGCGATGTGTTTTTTCGCGGTTCCAGTTAGCGGCGAAGACTATAGGAGCGGTGGAACCAATTACTATTCCGGCCCTTTTGGCGGCTTCGGTGGCTTTGGGGGCTTTGGAGGCTTTGGCGATCTCTAGGAATCGGCAGGAGAGAAATATGGCAGAAGAACAGTTGCTGAATGAATTCGTCGAGAGGGTACAGGGAGCCGCGGGAGAAGACCTGGTGAGCGTGGTTCTGTATGGGTCGGCGGCGCAAGGCGACTTTCATCCCGAGTACTCGGACTTGAATCTGCTTTGCTTTGTCCGTGACAGCTCGTTTGTAGCCCTCGCGAAAATCGCACCCGTCATAGATTGGTGGCACGGAAAGAAGCATCGTCCACCATTAGTACTGACACCGGACGAATTGAAGGCTTCCGCCGACGTATTCTCGATCGAGTTTACGGACATGAAGCAGCGATATCGAATCCTATACGGAGAAGACCTGCTGCGCGGGCTCGACGTCCCGATGGCGCACCATCGCGAACAGGTCGAGTACGAGTTGCGCGAGAAGCTTTTTCTCTTGCGACAGCATCTGCTACTGACGGGAAGCGATGAGAAGAAGCTTTGGGATGTTATGCTGCATTCCCTGTCATCGTTCACGACTCTGTTCCGGCATGTACTGATCGAGTTAGGCGAGCCAACGCGAAAACACTCGCGGGAAGCGGTCGCCGAGTTATCCGAGCGGCTGAAGTTCGATGACCTAGCGTTCCTTCAGTTGCTCGATATACGCGCGAAAAAGAGCGATCGCTGGGAGCTGCGGGCCAGAGATGTCGCAAGCCGGTATTTGAAGACCATTGAGCAAGTCGCGACCGCAGTGGATACAATGCACATTCCGAGCCAACCGGCTGCGAATGATGTATCGAAAAGAGAGGGAATATGAGTAAGTTCGCCATCGTTTTTATTACGATCGTTGTCATTCTGCTGTTGTGCGTGGGGAAGTATGTCAGCGTGAAGAACACGCTGGTGCAGAAGAATGAAGCGGTAAAGTCCACGTGGTCGCAGGTGGACGTCGTGCTGCAACGGCGGGCCGATTTGATTCCAAACCTCGTCGAAACAGTCAAAGGGATAACGAAACAGGAACAGGCAGTGTTTGGAGAGATCGCGCAAGCGCGTTCCCAATTACTGTCGGCCAATGCGCCCGCGGACAAGATTGCGGCGAACCAGCGACTGGATGGAGCGCTTGGCCGCCTGCTGGCAATTGCTGAAAACTATCCCCAACTGAGGTCAAGTGAAAATTTCTTGCGCCTGCAGGATGAACTCGCTGGCACTGAAAACCGAATCTCGGTCGAACGCAAGCGCTACAACGACACCTTGCAGGATTACAACACGTACGTGCAGCAGTTCCCTGCCAGCCTGTTTGCCGCGAGCGCGGGGTTCAAGCCAAATACGGCATATTTCCAGGCAACGGAAGCATCGCGCGAGGTCCCGAAGGTGAATTTCAACTCGCCGGAGCCGCAGCCAGCGCCCGTGCGCTGAAAACTGATGTAGGCGTTCCTGATCTGCGGCGCGTCGAGCTACGCTCGACCGGACGGGCGAGACGCCCATCCCCACACGGTCTGTGCCCATGGCAGCACTGCGCGCGAGTTCCAGGCGGTTCGGACTACCGATAAGACAAGCATCATCAGAAAGATTGTGAGCAGGCCCAGAGAGGCACCGGTGATGCGCTGACTGCGATGCGGCAGGATGCTGAATTTGCCGTAGACAAGCTCGATGTGCACCCAGTAAACGAGCAGGGATGTCTTGCCGAGTTGAATCAGGGGACTGAATCCCTTTTGGCCAAATCCCCAGCGGCACCATGCGTATGCAAGCAATACCAGCAGTAGCAACAAGCCAAGGCGGATCATGTAGAACTCAGGGCTGGTGTGCCAGAAATCAAATACGGGATAGACCTGCAGAGAGCGTGTATCGAGAAACTTCGCTGTGTAGATCAGGATTATTCCGGCGATAGCCGCAGCTCCGAAGATTCGCCAGCCAGATTGTGCACGCCGTTGATATAGGTTTCAAGCTCCCAGGGGAGGAAGATCGGGCGCCATGTAGTCCAGAGGAGCGGCGAAAGGGTTGAAATGACTCCGGCGCTAACGAGCGATACAGCAACTTGGCTCGCGCAGCGGCGGGTGACTTCACCCTCCCAACCCGGACGAGAGTGTCCGGGCCCACGTGTGACGATGCTCACCGCCCAGCATATTACGCCCATCAGCATCATGGAGACGCCGATGGTGTTGAGGATATCCACGCGGAACAAATCACTCCAGGGCGCCCAGCCGAGCGAGATGGCGTACTCCTGAATCCGAAAGAGTATTCCCAGTCCAAGAATTTCCGCGCCTCGGCGAATAGTCTTCTTCGCGATGTCGTTGGTGGACAGCCCCTTCTGCCGCAACTTGTCGGTCACGATTGCGAAGGAAATTCCGGCGAGAAACAGAAATAGCGGCGCGGGAAATGTTCCGCCGAGCTGCGACCACATGGCGAATTTTGAATTGCGCGCTGGGCCGCCGAGCCAGGCGTCGTAACAGTGCGTCTGAAACATGAGGACGCAAGCGAGTCCACGCAGCCAATCAATGTAGGCCAGGCGGGATGGTGGCGCCGAAGGCACCAGGGCAGTATAGGACGAGGCGCGACAAACGAATGGCTTGTTTCCCGCGTAAAAGACGCCACGGGATTTCGCACGTCGCGCTCAGGTCCCTCGCTCGCCAAGGGAGGTCGCGATGACATCTGAGCTGGGCCAGGGACTTACGCAGCGGCAGCTTTGGGAGCGGATGAGGGTTTTATCTGTGACGCCCGGCGGACAAGGTATTTGCCGGGGCCGGTCAGGAAACGAGCTAGCAGTCCGGCGACTCGCTCGAGCAGCACGCGATCTTCGGCACCAAACGCGCTCGCACGATTGCTCTCGACGTTCAGGAATCCGACTTCACGCCCGGCAATCTTAATTGCGACCACGATCTTCTTCACAGTTCCAGCGACGGCAACGTGCGCAGGGTGCCCACCGGCTTCTTGCAACGGCGAAGAAGAACTCTTGTTGAGGGCAAGGTAAATGCCGGCCCAACTGTAATGGCGTCCTGAGATCAACAGGCCCGCAACTTCTTCAAGCGGAGAACCATTGAAGGACGGGCGATTCGCGGCAAGTAACTGTTCGACATTGGCAAGTATCTGGCTGGTGGAACGATAGGTTTTCACTGAAATAAAGTTTATGGGGAGAAGGCGAGCTGGTCAATCCGATAGAAACTCCTCGCACAGATGCAGGCTGCTGGTAAGGCCCAATCGATTGCGGCATGTGAGCCCAGGTGTGCTTCTTTCCGATGCCGAGTCCGCGCGGGGCAATCATCTGTCGGTCTTCAACTCTGGTTTCACCGCCGATGGATTCTGTTGATTATGCTCCGGGCGAATGACCGCGAGGTTTGCTGGAGCGTCGGGATGAATGCCGAAATCCCACACGTAGCTGTTCATTCCTTGCGTTCCCAGCATTTCGGCAAGCGCGTACTCACCGGGTTCAAGTGGAGCTTTAGGAGTGATCTTGATCCAGCCTTCTCCAAGCTGCTCGTCAGTAGTTGCGACTGTGTCCTGCTCCTGCGTAACTTTGCCGTAAACAGCAGTCTTGACCTGGCCCACAATGCGGTGATCGCCCTTCGGCCGCACGCGCACAATATGGAAACGGTCCCAGGGAAGCTCAGCGGTGGGCTTTTTGCTGGCCTTAGATTTTTTGCCGGCCTCTGTTGTTTGTGCGGACGATGCAGGCTCCTGCTCTTCGTTCATCGGCTCGAGATTGATGTAGATCGTGGGCAGCGAGGCATGTATCTGGATCTTTGAACCCGGCGCCGCCAGCTCAATAGTTTGCTTAGCTCCCGAAATTGGATTGATCGCTGCGCGAAATACGTTCTTCTTCCGCTGCCGATTAACCTCTCCCGTGT
This sequence comes from Acidobacteriota bacterium, assembly GCA_003224815.1. Lineage (GTDB taxonomy): Bacteria > Acidobacteriota > Terriglobia > Terriglobales > Acidobacteriaceae > Gp1-AA145. The sequence goes on from QHZW01000317.1 coordinate 16,604, forward strand.
TCTGGTCGAGCGGGAGCAATTGCGGCTCACCCAAGTATGTATCGAGAGCGTACACTCCGCCCTCCTGCGGCAGCCGCAGGCCTTCCGCGACATGCGGAGAGAGAGCCTCCTGCTCCTGCTTTGCTTCTTCAAGCTCCTTGTCCAGCGCAATGGCCTCGGGCGACTTCTTTCCGGCAGCGCGCTCCCTTTCGTACTGATTGGTGGCGTTCCAGTCCACAAGAGAGTCGGGGATGTCCTCCCATTCGCTGCGCTCGGCGCTGTAGTAGTGAACGCGGTCGCCTTGAAGCTCGAACTTGGTCACGATCTGGTAGGAACCGTCTTTCAGGATGAGGCGCTTGGTGGTGGATTGGGCGGAGGAGAGTGACGGGAGTAGGAGAATCCCGGATAAGAACAGCGAAAAGCTACGTCGATGCCACATGAGCAGGCTTAGTTTACTACCGCAGATGCGTCGAGCTATGCTCGACCGGACGGGCGAGGGCGCCCGTCCCCACATGGTGCATCCCACACGGTACGTGGTAGCGGTTGTGGACTTGAAATTCAGCATTCCCCTCGGCGCAGTTTTTTGCCATAATTGAACGTGCACCCCAGCCTGCACAATTTTCCAAGACAATTCAGAGCGAGGCAACGATGTCGGCAAAGTACATCTTTGTAACCGGCGGTGTGGTGTCTTCATTGGGCAAGGGACTGGCAGCGGCTTCGATCGGGTGCCTGCTCGAGAGCCGCGGGATCAGAGTCAACATCATGAAATTCGATCCATATTTGAACGTGGATCCGGGCAC
>QHZW01000506.1 GCA_003224815.1 Acidobacteriota bacterium
ATACGACCGTCGCGATTCGCCCGGAAGTGGCGCAGTTCGGCGATGCGGTTGCGAGTGTGGTAAATCTCAAATTTGTCCAGGGCGCAATCGGCAATATCGAATCGTATGCGCAAGCGGTTTATGGATATGACGTACGCACTGAAATTGTGGGATCGAAGGGTTCCATTCTTGTCGGCAGCATGAACCGAACTCCGACAACTTTCCTACTGGCTCACGGCAGTTCACGGCCGCTTGCCGATCACTTCCTGAGCACGTTTGCGGACGCTTACCTCGCCGAAATCCGCGACTTTACTGATCGCATCCTTAACGATCAGCCTCTCCGCGTAACGGCACACGATGGCTTGCGAGCACTGGCGATTGCGGCGGCTGCAGAAAAATCCCATCTCGACGGCGGACCAGTCAAAGTGCCGCTCGAGAATTCGGCGCACGCCTAATCTCGCAGGAGGAACTCGTGGCCAACGCAGTTGCATCTCGCTACAAAAGCCCGTTGCACGAAATGACGCAGAGCACTCCCACTTGCCTATGGAATGATTCTGCTTCGGTACAGGAGCTCTCTTACTCGATCGAGCACGGAGCGGTAGGGGCAACGTGTAACCCGGTAATTGTGTTTAGCGTGCTGAAGAAGGAGATCAACGTATGGAAGCCCCGCATTTTGGAGCTGATTGAGCAGTTCCCTACTGCGACCGAGGATGAAATTGCCTGGCAACTGGTGCGGGACATTTCTGCCAAAGCAGCGTCGTTGCTAAAACCGATTTTCGACGAACAACGCGGAAGAAACGGTCGCCTCTCGATACAGACGGACCCGCGGCTCTTCCGAAGTGCGGACGCCATCGTGAAGCAGGCGGCAGAGTTCGATGCACTCGCGCCCAACATGATCGTTAAGATTCCGGTCACCCAGGCGGGAATTCCCGCGATTGAAGAGGCGACTTATCGCGGAATCAGCATCAATGCGACGGTGTGCTTTACGCTGCCCCAGTGCATCGCAGTCGCCGAAGCTGTCGAACGCGGATTGAAGCGCCGCGAGCATGAAGGCAGCAACATCTCCCATATGGGGCCGGTCTGCACCATCATGGTGGGCAGGCTGGACGATTGGCTGAAGGTCTTGATGGAGAAGAACAATATCTCTATCGATCCCGGGTATTTGGAATGGGCCGGCGTGGCAGTTTTTAAAAAAGCCTACAAACTTTTCCGCGAGCGCGGGTACAGGTTGCGCTTGCTTTCAGCCGCTTTCCGCAATCACATGCACTGGAGCGAACTTATTGGAGGCGATGTGGTCATTTCGCCTCCGTATTCATGGCAGGTACGCTTCAACGCCAGCGACATCGAAGTACGCCCCCGAATAGATGAGACCGTTCCGGAGATTATAGTGAGCACGCTTTTGAAGAAATTTCCCGATTTTGAGCGCGCATACGACGAGAACCGGCTTGCGGCGGAGGAGTTTGATTCCTTTGGCCCGACCCGCCGCACGCTACGGCAATTCATCCAAGCGTGTCATGATCTGGATGCGCTAGTGCTGGACTCTCTGGTGCCAGACCTCACGGTCGCCTAAAGCGTCGAGCTAAACGTTTTGAATTGACGTCGCGCGAGAGTCCGACGTCTCGATTTTCACTGTCTCCGCGGTCATCAATAACAAAGCTCACGTCGGCAAAGCGCGGCGTCAGCGGGTCGAGGAAGCGATTCGCAAGCTGAATTACCGGCCTAACCTGATTGCGCGCAGCCTTATCATGCAAAAAACGCAGACTATCGGCATGATCGTGACCGATATTGCGAACCCATTTTTCCCGATGGTAGTGAGGGGCGCCGAAGATGCAGCGCAGAAGCACGGCTATAACCTGCTGCTGTGCAATAGCGACGATATCCTGGAAAAAGAAGAACGAGAGCTTGAACTGCTGCTTTCTAAACGCGTAGACGGAATCCTTCTGACAAAAGTCGCCGGCGACCTGCGGCCATCGCTGCGCCAGATGATAAAGGAAGTGAATATTCCTTTTGTTCTGGTCATGCGCACATGTCCGGAGCTGGCAAAAGACGCCGTCCTCAACGACGATTATCAGGGGGCTTACGAAGCGGTTCGTCACCTGGCACGTTCTGGGCGTCGTCGCATCGGACTGGTCAGCGGGCCTATGAAGGTCAGCAACGCTAAAGAACGTTGGCGCGGATTTCGCGACGCTCTCGAAGCGGAGAAACTTGCTTACGAGTCCGAACTTGTCATCGAAGGTGACTATCGCATTGAATCCGGCTTTCGCGCTGGGCATGCATTGCTTTCACAACGTCCAGATGGAGTGTACGTTGCGAACCATCTGATGACCGTAGGCTTTCTCAAAGCGGCCGAGGAAATGGGATTGCGGTGTCCCGAGGATTTCGGGTTGGTCAGCTTCGACGACTATCCGTGGCTGGGAGTTTTCCGGCCTCGCTTGACCACCGTCGAACTTCCGAAACACCAGCTCGGAAGTGAAGCCGCCGAACTTCTCATCCAGCGCATTGAAGGCGACACGAGCAGCCCTGTGGTAAGAAAGCTCCAACCCGAACTTCGCATCCGCGAATCCT
>QHZW01000333.1 GCA_003224815.1 Acidobacteriota bacterium
CGGGAAGTTGTTCGATGCGATCGTTGCCTTCTAGTTCAATTCCGCACAACCAATAGTCTCTGCCGTCGCTGCCATTTGTCGCTCGACGAAGAGGAAGCAGAAATTGTCGAGGCGCCAGCGCCACAGATGATTCCGCCGGCGCATCGCGGACATCTGAATCTTGCGGCCTCCATTCGTGCCATACGGCTGCGCAATGGCTTGAGCCAGCGTCAGCTTGCTGGACGCATGTCCGTGCCGCGCACCTACGTGTCGAAGATTGAAAACGAAAAGGCCACGCCGACGCTCTCGTCTCTGGAGCGACTGGCGAGGGCGCTGGAGGTGTCCGTGCCCGATCTGCTCAGTGGCGGAGAACGCAACCGTCAGGAAGAAATCACTGAACTGATGAAAGATCCATTTATCGCCGAGATGATGCCGTTCGTCTCGTCGCTTAATGGCATGCAGATGTCGAGCATCTTAACCCAGGTCAGGGATCTGACCATCAGGCCGAGACGCAGCGCGTAAGAAAGTTCAGCTGGACGGGGTTCCTTCGCTGCGCTCAGGATTTCGGCGCGCGTCTCCCGCTCAGCACCCCGGCTATCGCCGGGACCCCGCTTCGCTCACGCCGCGCAAGCACCTCAATTTTATCCGGGCGAACCTGCCAACAAAAAACTGGAGCCGAAAGGCTCCGGTTTTTATTTCTGCTCAGCGGTAACGGCAGTTCCCTTTAACTGAAGCGGGCCAGTCTCACCTGAATCATCTCATATGGATCGCAAAACTGCGGGTCCTCTTGGTAAACGTTTACTATTGGCTTTCCCGGTGCCTTCTGGTATCTTCGCTTCGCGGTTGCATCATCGTTTTCCTTGCGACAGGCACTTCTCAACCCCACGGAGGATCGAACCATGTCCAGCAATCGGCGCAGTTTCTTACGGAGAGCTGCAGGTGCGGGTCTGGCCTGCTCGACCAATCTTGCATTTGGACGCTTTCTGTTCGCGGAAACTTCGTCACCCAACGATCCCTCGCGGGTTTTCATCGACTCTCGCCGAACCATCTCGCCGATTGATCCGAATCTTTTCGGTTCATTCCTGGAACACTTGGGCCGCGCAATTTACGAGGGCATTTACGATCCGGGCTCGAAGCTGTCTGATGAAAATGGCTTTCGGAAAGACGTCCTGGATGAAATCAAGAAACTTGGCGTGCCGATCATTCGTTATCCGGGAGGCAATTTTGTTTCCGGATACAACTGGCTGGATGGCGTGGGTCCGAAGAAAGATCGGCCGGTGGTTCTTGACAAAGCGTGGAATACGATTGAGCCCAACCAGTTCGGCACGAACGAGTTCATGCAATGGTGCAAGCTGGCAGGAACTAAGCCACTGATGGGTCTAAATCTTGGCACCGGAACACCGGAGCGGGCCGCTGCCCTGGTCGAGTACTGTAATGTCGAGAAAGGTACCGAGTGGAGCGATCTGCGGCGCAAGCACGGATACGCCGAGCCCTACAAAGTGAAGCACTGGTGCCTGGGTAACGAGATGGATGGTCCATGGCAAATCGGCCACATGACGGCAACCGAATACGGTATGAAGGCGCAAGATGCGGCGCGACAAATGCGGTACGTGGATCCTTCAGTTGAGTTGATTGCGTGTGGATCAAGTGGGCCGTTTATGCCGACTTATCTGGAGTGGGACCGCGAAGTGCTGGAACAATGCTATGACTATGTGGACGGACTCTCCCTCCACCGCTACTTTGGAAACACCGACGAAGAAACCGGCAAAGACAGCGAAAAATTCGTGGCCCTGAACTTAACCATGGACCGGCAGATTGACGAGACTCTTGCCGTCTGCGACCTTATCCGTGGCCACAAGCGCTCGCCAAAAAAGCTATGGCTGTCATTCGACGAATGGAACGTGTGGTACCGCGCGCGCAGTGGTGACGCGGTCAATGGTCACAGAGAAGCAGCCCCGCACCTTTTGGAAGAACCTTACAACCTTGAGGACGCGCTGTTGGTCGGCGGATTGGTTAATACTTTGCTGCGGAATTCTGATCGCGTGAAGATCGCATGTCTGGCACAGCTAGTGAATGTGATTGCACCAATCACCACCAATGCGAATGGATTATTCCGGCAGACGATCTATTATCCGTATGCGTGGGCTTTGCAGTTCGCTCGTGGAGAGGCGCTGAATGTGCTGGTGCAATCGCCGACGTATGAGGTTTCCAAGATGGAACCCGTTCCCTACATCGATGCAACCGCAACGCTCGACAAAAACGGCCAGACGTCCGTTTTCGTTTTGAATCGCGACCTCTCAAAACCCCGGCAGGTCGAGATTGTCTGGGAAGACAATGCGCCAAGCCGCGTGATCAATTCTGGGGTGCTGACTGGAGACGATCTGAAAGCGATCAACAGCTTTGACGCTCCGCAGAAGGTGAAACCGCAGTCATTCGGCAAACCATCGACTTCCGGCGGGAAAACCACATTTGAGCTCCCGGCGCGGTCCTATGCCGTGGTGCAGTGGGCGAGCTAGCGGTATGCGAAGGATTTGATTGATTGAGCATTTGCCCGGCGGCGCCGCTTACGTTTTCGTGAACCTGCTCACGTGCCCGAATGGCTCGCCACAGATTCAGCCGTAGTGTTCCTACGAGCATTGTAAGGACCATCCACGTTTATACTGGCGTTGCTCCATGCGAGTACGAACATTCGTCCGCTTGATTCTTTTTTATGCCCTGATCCCAGCGGCTGTTTGCTCCCATGCACAAGATCAGCAAGACGAATCTTCGCACGCTGGTCAGACTCCCAGCACACAAGGCGCAGTTTCGACCGGAGGAGCGCACGCTCCAGTGCTCGACGCTGAACATCGGCCCATTACAGCAGGTGGTCTTGTGGACAGCGGACCAGTGGTATTCCAGGATGTGGCAGAAAAGGCCCACTTGACCAGCTGGCAGCACGTAATGGGCACTCCTCAAAAGCAGTTCATCATTGAAACCGTCGGCTCGGGAGTTGGGCTGCTCGATTACGACAACGATGGCTGGCTCGATATTTATCTCGTGAACGGTTCCACGTACGACGCTGAAAATGGAAAGGCGGTCTCGCCGCACGCCGCCCTATTTCACAACAATCACGATGGCACATTTATGGACATGGCGGCGAAAGCGGGCGTAACGAACGACCGATGGGGATTCGGGGTGGCCATCGGCGATTACGACGACGACGGCTGGCCTGATATTTACGTCACTAACTTCGGAAAGAACCGGCTGTACCACAACAACCATGACGGCACGTTTACCGACGTCGCAGAGAAAGCAGGAGTCGCGCTGGGTAATTGGTCAACGGGTGCGACCTTCGGTGACTATGACGGCGATGGACGCCTTGATCTATTCGTCCCCGGCTATGTGCACTACGACTTCCAGCATCCACCCATTCCTGGAACTTCGGCGGTCGCATTTCCGCAGTGCGAATTTCGCGGACTGAAAGTGATGTGCGGCCCGCGTGGCCTGCTCGGCGAACCCGATCATCTGTTTCACAACAACGGCGATGGCACGTTCACGGACGTCAGCGAAAAAGCTGGGGTTGCGGACAAGAACAATTACTACGGACTGACCGGCGTTTTCGCCGACTTTAACAATGACGGCAAAGTGGATCTCGCTGTCGCCAACGATTCCACACCGAACTATTTGTACATCAATAATGGTAACGGGGCTTTTGAAGACGCAAGTTATGCCTCCGGCTATGCCCTGAACGAGAACGGAAAAGAAACGGCGTCGATGGGGATCGCGGTTGGCGACTATCTGAACAATGGACGACTCGATCTCTACAACACGGTTTTCTCGGACGACTACAACCCGTTGTACCGCAACGAAGGCGACGCCAATTTCACTGACGTCAGTTACCCCGCTGGAATTGCCGAAGTAACGATTCCCTTCCTCGGATGGGGCGACGGGTTCCTTGATTACGACAACGACGGCTGGCTTGATCTGCTGGCAATTAACGGGCACGTGTATCCCGCCGTGGACAAGAGTGACTGGGGCACAACCCTCGCGCAGCGCCCGCTGCTCTTTCACAATCTCAAGGGAGGAAAGTTTGAGGCGGTTCCACCTGTGAAAAGTACCGGATTGGCGCTCACCTTTGTTGGCCGAGGCGCAGCATTCGGAGATCTATTTAACGACGGCAAGACTGACGTAGTTATCAATCCGCTGGACGGACCTCCGATTCTTCTTCGGAACGTCAACCAGGACCACCACCACTGGGTGGGGTTGAAGCTGATCGGGGGACCGAAGTCACCACGAGACGCAATTGGAGCAACCGTATACTTGACGGCAGGTGGAGTTCGCCAGCGTCAAGACGTGATCAGTGTGGGAAGTTTCGCATCGTCAAACGACCAGCGGCTTCATTTTGGTTTAGGAGATTCGAGTTCGGTGGAGAAACTGGAGGTCCACTGGCCGGATGGAACTGTGCAAAACACCGCATTAAACACGGGTGTGGATCGCTTTTATATTATCGAGGAAAGTAAGCCGGCGATTGCACAGCAACAGTAGCTACACCTCATCAATTTTTTAACCCGTACTGGGTGTCCCCAGAAAGCGCGATGGTCTTAGATCGCGCATGCGAATTGCCTGCGGACAACGCGGATAATGTCGCGGTGAGAACGACCGCCCAGCACTTTGCTTCCATTTCAATCTCCAAAAACCATCTCCAGAATACGTTGTCCGAAGCGATCGCGCGTCGCGACGGAAAGCAGTTCTCGGAATTGCGCAAGCCACTGGACAAGCAAATCCAGAAGAGTACGATTGTGCTATTCACAAAGCCGCTGCCCCCGGCGGAGGTGCCGTTTTGCGGTTCAACCGGACAGCGGCTGTAGAGGTACATCCATGCGCAAAAAAGAACATGTCCGCCGCTCTTGCCACTTCCCTGTAATCCGACTACTTTCGTTCCTGGTTGTGCTCGCTGCCAGCGCGAACTACGCGCATGGGAGCGATCCCAACGCTCCGAAATATGACACTCAGACGGAAATCTTGTGATGAAGAACGGCGCCGACACAGTTGAGATTTATCTCTGCCCGAAGTCGTTTCTGGATGACATGGGTTTTACTTTCAGCAAAGGCGACGAGATCACGGTCACCGGTTCGAAGGTAAAGCAGGACGGAACGGACCTCGTCCTGGCAAAACAAACCGAACGGGGCAATGACACGCTGGTCCTACGCGACGACAAAGGTGCGCCAGTTTGGATGTGGAGCAGCAAGAAATAAAGCACTGCGACTACGGCCAAATGAAAAGGGCGCAGGGTTCCTGCGCCTCTCTGGTTTCGTTGGGTTACTGATCAAATGGCCGCGGCACCCCGCTCCTGGCTTCTGATCCTGATGGCTTCCTCAACCTTATAAAGGAAGATTTTTCCATCGCCGATTTTTCCTGTCGCGGCCGTACTCAGGATGGCGTCCACTGCGCGGTCAACAATTTTGTCTTCCAGCACAACTTCAAACTTCACTTTTGGCAGAAGATCCACGCTGTATTCGCCGCCACGATAGCTCTCTTTGTGGCCCTTCTGCCGTCCATGTCCGCGAACTTCCGAAATCGTCATGCCTTCAACCCCGATATCGATCAAGGACTGCTTCACCGCCTCAAACCGATTGGGCTGAACGATCGCTTCAATTTTCGTCATTTCTGCTCCTCAGGAGTCTAATTCGAATGAGTGTCCAGGGGCAGAATGTCTTCTGCCCCGAGACTTGTTTGAGCGGGTCAGCTAACCGCACGCGAGAGCGAACTCACCGTTGCCGTCGCTTTTACCGGCGTTGGCAGTTCTTGTGACATGCCGGCCGGAGCGCCGATTGCCGAAATCACGTATTCCGGATAAGCCGAGATACCGTGCTCGTGCAGATCCATGCCATACGCTTCCATCTCTGCCGGCAAACGAAGCAGTCCCATGGCATTCACGACCAGCATGACCACCATCGCTACCGCAAAGGTTGCCAATGTGACGCATGCGCTGCCGATGAATTGCGCTTTAAGCACTTGCAGACCGCCGCCGTAGAATAATCCCTTTAGCGGGGCCGAGTTGTCAGCGCCCAGAGGTCCAGTGGCTCCGTACTGCCCGCAGGCGAACAGACCAAGCGACAGCGTCCCCCAAATACCGCATACACCGTGTACGGGCACTGCGCCGATCGGATCATCTATCCGGAGATATTCAAGTGCGTCCACTGCGACTATGACCAGCACGCCAGCGATGCCGCCTAGAAGAACAGATCCAGTTGGACTGACCCAATAGCAGGGGCATGTAACAGCAACCAGCCCCGCTAAAAAGCCATTCGTAGTGTAGCTTGCATCCCAAGTTTTCATTTTGAAATAGCCGTACAGGATGGACGTCAATCCGCCTGCGCATGCCGCCAATGTTGTATTCGCAGCAACACGACCGATGCCCACCAGATCCATTGCAGAGAGCGTGCTGCCTGGATTGAATCCGTACCAGCCAAACCAGAGAATCAGTCCGCCGCTGACAGCGATCGTCAGATCGTGTGGCAGCATGGGCCCGCCACCATCACGTTTGAACTTGCGGCCAAGTCGAGGTCCCAGAACAATTGCGCCTGCGAGCGCAATGAATCCACCGATGGTGTGGACAACCGTTGAACCGGCGAAGTCATGAAAACCTATGCCAAGCGATGGGAAGAAATGGCCGTCGCTGCCCATCAGAGCGAGCCAGCCGTCCGGTCCCCACGCCCAGTGGCCGATGATCGGATAGATAAAGCCGGTAACACAGAAGCTATACAAAAGGTCGCCCGCGAATCCGGTACGGCCAATCATCGCGCCAGAAGTAATGGTCGAGCATGTATCGGCGAATGCGAACTGGAAAATCCAGACGGCAAGAAACGCGACCCCAGTACTTTCATAAGTTGCGGGCGCCCCCTGCAGAAAGAACCAGTGATAGCCGATGAAGCCGTTGCCATGGCTGAACATGAAGGCAAAGCCGATGGCATAGAACAAGATGCCGCAAAGGCAAGTATCAACCACGCATTCCACGAGCACGTTCACGGTTTCGCGTGAGCGACAAGAACCGGCTTCAAGCATGGTGACACCGACCTGCATTCCAAAGACCAGAAATGCAGCAACCAGGGTCCACCTTGTGTTCACGGGATTCACAATGTCGGCTGCTTTGACCTCGGGTGTGCCGCTCTGCGCATAGACATGCGTAAAGCACAAACCTGTCACGACTGCCATCACGAGCAGCACGAGGCCAACGCCGAGGATCTTACCGGCAAGCATTGTCCCGCCGTATCGGCGCCATTCGGGTTCCTGCATGCGTTTCAAAAGCCGTGAGACCTTCTGCGAGAGTGACAATCCTTTTTGCGCCCTCGTTTTCACTGTCATCCTTTTTCTCTCCTTCGAGAAATCGATAGTGGGTTATAGCCTTACTGCCGCTCCTACCAAATGCGCACTCATCGCGCTGTCCGCACAAACTCGATTAAGCACACTTATCCCTGCAAGCGCATAGATCTATTTCAGCCTGCCAATCAACTCGAGTGCGATCAAATTTCGTTGTAGTTCCGGACCGTGTTTTGCCGCGCGACTGGGCTCTTTCAGCGTGGAAAGAGGTCTTACTTAAAACGTAAGCGGATTATGTTGGCGCGAACTTGGGAAGTCAAATTCAAAGTTTTTATGAACTTCATTATGGAACAAAGGGCGGTGACAGGCCAGAATCGGCCACTAGAAAAAGCTTTCGCCATTCAGGCAAAACCAAACTATTTCGTGACTTCTACTAGAGCCCGCGCCGCATATTCGACTTGCTCTCGCGACATCTCGGGAAATATGGGCATGCTTAGCACACGTTCGCAGGCGCGTTCGGCATGCGGCAGCGATCCTGGGTGATAGCCGAGGTGCTGAAAAGCTCCCTGAAGATGGACGGGCTTAGGGTAATGCACCGCCGTTTGCACTCCGCGGTCCGCCAACTCAGAGCGGACCTTGTCACGCTGGTTCACGTAAACGACGAACAGGTGATAAACGCAATCGACATCTGGCGCGTCCTCTGGTAAATCAACCGGCGCATCTGCAAGCAACTGTCGATATAAAGCTGCATATTCTTGCCGCTTCGCCGTCCACTCGTCGAGATGCTCTAACTTCACGTTGAGGACGGCGCCCTGAAATCCGTCCATACGATAGTTGTAACCGATATACGCATGTTGGTAACGCGACGTCTCGCCATGGCTGCGCAGCGAACGCGCCAGCTTCGCGATTTCGTCGTCATTTGTGGTGAGGGCTCCGCCCTCACCATACGCACCTAGATTCTTTCCAGGATAGAAGCTGAATGCGGCAGACTGTCCAAAGCCCCCCACCCGTTTCCCGTGATAACGGGCACCGTGTGCCTGGCACGCGTCTTCAATCAATGTTAGACGGCGCCGATGCGCAATCTCAGCAATCGCGTCGAGATCCACCGGCCTACCGTAAAGATGGACTGGAATAATTGCCCGAGTTCTGGGAGTTATTGCCTTTTCGATCTGGGCGGGATCGATATTCGCGGTGGAAGGATGAATGTCCACAAAAACCGGAGTAGCTCCGGTGTAATGGATAGCTTCGGCGGTGGCGATGAATGTGTCGGAAGTCGTAATCACTTCGTCGCCTGCCCCGATTCCCGCTGCGAGCAGCGCGAGATGCAAAGCGCTGGTTCCTGAGTTGAGGGCTACGCAGTGCTTTACTCCGCAGTACTCTGCAAACCCGTGTTCAAACTGCTCGACTTGTTCGCCCAGGATGAAGGCAGCCTTGCCGCACACATCGTCAATTGCGGCAGTGATCTCCGCACGGAGCAATTCATATTGCGCTGTCAAATCAAAATAAGGAACTTCCATTGCGGGTTTCGTCTTGGCTTTCATGGAGCAGTTCTGCCCTTGTGAGCTCGATCAACAATAAACGCCAAGCAGGATTTTCGCAAAAATTCAGGGCAGAGCTGCTCCTGAGTGGATGCTGCACAGGCTGGTGATTCTGAGAACCATTTTCATCTGAATCCAACCTGTTGGGTTAGTCGCTCAACTAATAGCCAGCCAACGTATGAGAGCGGAGATTTACGAAGCAGAGTTCCGACCCGGGCGAATTTCTGGCCGCGCCCATTCGTTGATATTTCAATGGAGGAACTATGGCGGATAACGGATTGCGTGACTTGTATCTGGACGAACTCAGAGATCTTCATAACGCAGAAAACCAATTAGTAAAAGCGCTTCCAAAGATGGCGAAGGCGTCCTCGTCTGACGAATTGCGAGAAGGGTTTGAACAACATCTCGAACAGACCAAGGGGCATGTTGAGCGCCTGGAGCAGATTTTCGAGGCACTGGACGAGAGCCCGAAGGGAACAAAGTGCGTGGGGATGGAGGGTCTGATCAAAGAAGGTAGCGAAATCATGGACGAAGATTTTGAAGGGGCAGTGATGGATGCGGCATTGATCGGCGCCGCCCAACGAGTGGAGCATTACGAAATCGCTGCGTATGGAACCGTGATTGCATTCGCTAACCAGCTCGGCGAGTCGGAGCACGCCTCTCTGCTCAAGCAGACATTGGAAGAAGAAAAGGAAACAGATCAAAAGCTGACCAGCTTGTCTGATGACATTAACTCTCTGGCAAGTAGCGAAAGTGAAGGCGCAGGATCCGAGGAGGAAGAAGTGATGGAACCTGAGAGCCGGTCAGGCTCACGTCCTGCAAAAAAGAAAGGTCGCGGCCCATCAAGGAGGGCGGCGTAAAGATTTCGGAGCGTCGGCAGAGGACAATATGGGAGTTCCTTCCCGGTATAGGCGCGAGCTCAGGCTCGCGCCTCATCATCTTCTTTTGCCCAGCGGATGATTTTCAGTGGTTGCGCCTGAGACTCCGACAGAAAGGGATGAGAGTGAAGACCGTTCTGATTTTCTGCGTTTTCGCTCTTCGCGCAGCATCTCTTCTATCTCAGGAGCCTTCCTCAAAAATGCCCAAAACCGCACCTCAGGTGCAGGAGGCGTTGTCTTCTTACGAAGGTCAGCGGATTGCAGTCGTAGAGATTGCCGGCCAGCCGGACGCAGATACCAACCGACTGGAAGCTCTTCTTTCTGTAAAGGCACAACAGCCCTTCGAGCAAGCAAAGGTCAATCAGTCGATCGCCGCCTTGAAAAACAGCGGAGCTGCCAAAGAAGTGGAACTCGAGCTTCGTCCCCAGCCCGACGGCGTGCGGGTGATGTTGGTTCTGCAGCCTGCAATCTACTTTGGTATCTATACATTTTCTGGGACGGGACGCTTCGGGTACTCACGTCTTTTGCAGGTCGCCGACTATCCGCCGCGTGGCGTCTATTCCGCCATTGATGTGACCAACACCACAAACTTGTTGCAGCATTTCTTCCAACAAAACGGATTCTTTAAGGCGGAGGTTCATCCAGTTCTCGACAACGATACCGTTCACAAACTGGTGAACGTGAACTTTCAGGTCACTTTGGGACGACACGCTAAATTCGGAAAACTTTTCTTCGATGGGGCGCCACCGAAGCTGCAAACGAAACTTCAGCACGATCTTACTTCGTGGAAAGCGCGACTGCGCGAGGCGGCAGTGCGCAACGCCAAGAATTATTCGTGGCGGGCGCTGCAAAAGGCAACACAATATCTGGAGTCGAAACTGATTGACGCAGATTATCTGGGCAGCAGAGCGCAGCTTGGAGGAGCTGAGTACGATCCAGAAACGAATCGAGCGGATGTCCACTTCAAGATCACGCTGGGCCAACTGGCCCACGTACAGATCGACGGAGCTCACCTGTGGAGTCGGACTCGGCATCGACTACTGCCAATGTATGAGCAGGCGGGGCTGGATCCGGAGATCATTCAGGAGGGCCGCGACAATCTCGCCAGCTATTTCCAAGCAAAGGGATATTTCGATGTCAAAGTGAACACGGATATACAGCAGGGCGAGAGCACAGAGAACATTGTCTATAAAATCGATAAAGGTCGGCGGCACAAGGTCACCAGCGTGCAGATTGCCGGCAATCACACTCTTTCTGAGGCGGACCTTCGCGGGCAACTCAAGGTACAGAAGGCGAGCCCCATTCCCTTCTTCTCGCATGGAGCGTTCAGCAACCAACTGGTTCGCCAGAGCGTTATCAACATGGAAAAGGTGTATCACGCTGAGGGATTCAGCGACGTCAAGGTTACTCCTGAGATCACAAAGTCAGGCGGGAACATCGCTGCAAAGTTTCACATTGATGAGGGCACGCGAGATTTGGTGGCGGCATTGCGGCTACAGGGGAACGACACCGTTCCCATTGAGAAGTTGGCACCCAAGGGACTGAGGGTAGCTGAGGGACAACCGTATTCGGCAAGAAGGGTGGATGCGGACCGAAACGAAATCGTGGCGCAATATTTGCGAATGGGCTATTTGAACGCCAGCTTTCGTGCAACCGCCGCGAAAACGAAAAGCGATCCGCACAAATTGGAAGTGGTTTACGAAATCACTGAAGGTCCGCGAGTTACGATTGATTCCATCGCCACTCTGGGCGCGCTCCAGACTCGACAATCGCTGATTAATCGCACTACGCAGCTTAAAGCGGAAACTCCTTTGCGTGAGGATGAATTATTCGGGGCTGAAAGCAGGCTTTACAATCTCAATGTTTTTGACTGGGCAGAAATCGATCCGCGGCGACAAATCACAACCCAGACGGATGAAGATGTGCTGGTGAAAGTGCATGAAGCAAAACGCAATGAAATACAATACGGAGTCGGTTTCGAAGTGATCAATCGCGGCGGCAGCATTCCGAGTGGGACTGTGGCTGTGGGCGGACTGCCCCCGGTGGGATTGCCGTCAAGCTTCAAGACCAGCGAGAAAACATTTTGGGGTCCGCGCGGTACCTTCCAGTACACACGCCGAAATTTCCGTGGCTTGGGCGAGAGCGTAACGATTGGCGTGTTGGGTGCACGGCTTGATCAGCGCGTTGCTGCGGGCTACACGAATCCGTATTTTTTGGGGTCGGATTGGGCCTCGTCGGTGAACATCGCGGCAGAACGAAACAGCGAAAACCCTATATTCACTTCGCGTTATGGAGATTTTGGGCTGCAAGTACAAAAACCTCTGAACAAGACAAAAGACAAGACACTAACTCTGCGCTATGACTACCGGCGAACATCTCTTGCCAATCTTCTGATCCCGCAATTGGTGCCACCCGAAGATCTGAACGTCCGCTTGTCGAGCTTGGGCGCAGCATATTCCTACGATACCCGGGACAATGCCCTCGACGCAAAGAAAGGCTTCTACGAGACTGCCGAATTCAACCTGTATTTAAAGGGCATCGGATCCGATGTCGATTTCGCGCGATTGCGCGGTCAGTACGCATATTACAAACAGATTGGCGCAGGAATTGTTTGGGCAAACAGTCTCCGTATCGGACTCGCGCAGCCATTTTCCGGAAGCCGGGTACCCACTAGCGAGCTGTTCTTTTCTGGTGGTGGAAGCACTCTTCGGGGTTTTTCGTTGAATAACGCTGGACAGCAGCGGGATGTGCAGGTGTGTAGTAGTGATGCCTCCCCTTGTAGTTTGATTAAGGTCCCGAGCGGCGGCCGCCAACTTCTGATCATCAATTCTGAATTGCGCATTCCTGTGCCAATCACGTTTCCGTCTCCCATCAATCGGAACCTGGGTTTTGCCGCATTTTATGACGGAGGCAATGTTTTCCCAAGCGTCGGCTTCCATCATTTCGCGCCGATTTATTCCAACTCTGTCGGGATCGGATTGCGCTATGCAACTCCGCTTGGGCCAGTACGCGTGGATTTAGGCCACAACCTGAACGTGATACCGGGAATCAAACCCTGGCAGATTTTCATCACCCTAGGTCAAGCATTTTGAGCGCGCTTCCTCAACCGCCGTTTCATGAACCGCCCCGCCTAAGAACTGTCGACAAACAGAGTAGAAGGCTTCCGTCGCGCTGGAAGCGTGTCCTAGCGTGGATAGGAGGAATCATTGGCGGCCTGGTGTTGCTGCTGATAATTGGTGTGTATGTACTGCTACATAGCTCACGCATGCACGCGTATTTGCTTCGAACTGTGCAGACGAAGGCCACTCAGGCACTCGGAAGCAATCTCAGGCTTCGGGATTACACTCTGCGATGGTCTGGCATAAGCCCTACGCTCGAACTCTACGGCATAGTGATTGATGGCGCGCCGCCCAATGTCACTCCGCCGCTGTTGGAAACAGACTCCCTGCGCGTGGGTGTGACAATTAGTTCGCTCTTGCACCGGACCTGGTACGTGAATGACATTGAAATCAAGCGCCCGATTGTGCGCGTGTTCGCCGATCGTAGCGGGCAAACAAATCTGCCGCACCCTGCTAGCAACAAGCCTAAATCTGGAAGCAGCTTTGATCTTTTTCAGCTCGGTGTGCGCCACTTCATTTTGCAACAGGGCGAAATCTATTACAACGACCAGAAGAGTGATCTATCGGCGGACTTGCACGATCTGGCCCTTCAGATCGGTTTTACTATGCCTGAAACGCGATATTCGGGAACGCTCTTTTATCGCGACGGGCACGCGGTTCTCCAGGGACGAGCCACAATCCCGCATCAATTAGACGCGCGCTTCTCAATGACGCCGCAACAGTTCGTCATGGAAAACGCCCAACTCCGGAGTGGGCAATCGCGGCTCAGCTTGCAAGCAACAGTTCAAGACTATTCACGACCCCATCTTCACGCGAATTACCAAGCCATACTAGACGCAACAGAATTTCGCCGGACTCTTCACAACAGCAGTGTTCCAACTGGAATTATTTCGCTCTCAGGCGCTATTGAATATCAGAATGATCCCAGCCGCTCGTTTCTTGCCAGCACCAAGCTGAACGGCGGTGTGCAAAGTGCATCGCTCGTCGCGTCACAGCAAGGCCGTTCACTGCGTATAGATAATTTGGGCGCGAACTATTCCCTCAATGACGGCAATGCTCGAATCAGCGAGATGCACGCCAACATCCTCGGCGGCGAATTAGCTGGGCAGCTGACGGTTCGGGACCTTCTCAACACGCAGGACGCGAAACTCACAGCATCTCTGAAAAACGTGTCCGTCGGAGCGATGCAGAAGTTTGCAGCTCCGGAGTCCCAGTCAAAGGTCCGGCTCTCCGGAGCCGTAACGGCGACTGCACAAGCTTCCTGGCGCAAGAGCATTGCGAACCTGCTGGCGGACGCTCAGCTTCAGATCGCAGCCGGAATGCATCCTGCAAACGGCCAAGCAAATATTCCCCTGAATGGGAATATCCAAGCACGCTATAACGGCAGAGCACAAAGCCTGGCGCTAGTTCCATCGAGCTACATTCGAACAGCGCGGACTTCCCTCTCATTGGCTGGCACAATCAGCAATTCGTCCTCATTACAAATTAATCTGCAAAGCGGAGAGCTCAACGAATTCGAGCAAAGCGCGAAAGCTTTTCAGCCGAGTGGGTCTGTTCCTCTCAACCTGCACGGTCAAGGCTCTGTTGTCGCAAACATCAAAGGCTCGACTCAGAATCCTGATGTGAATGGTCAAATCGGCCTATCTGATGTACGGGTTCGAAATACCGCCTGGAAGTCTCTTCAAGCACAGTTCTCTGCCAGCCCGAACTCTGTCTCTATTCAACAAGGTCAACTTATTCCTGCGGGTCGGGGGCGCATCGGATTTCAGTTGAATGCCGGGCTACAGCACTGGGCGTTCGCTCCGTCGAGCTCATTTCAGGCTGCGGTGCATGCATCGGACCTCGACGCGAAACAACTTGCGCAGATGTCAGGAAGCACTACTCCCATCTCAGGCGTATTGGCAGTCGATGCTGAAGCTCACGGCACAGAATTGGCTCCTGTTGGGCGGGGCGCGATTCGCTTGACCAAGGCCCAGGTCGCAGGTGAGGCAATCAAAACGTTGCAAGCAGATTTTCAGGCCGATGGCCAAACCGTGGCGGCACAAACTCACCTGGATTTGACCGCAGGATCAATAACCGCCGACCTCCACTACCAGCCCAAACCGCAGGCTTATGACGTAAGTGTGCGCAGCACGGGAATCAAGCTTCAGGACCTGCAAAGCGTCAAAGAAAAGAACATCCAGATTACTGGAAATCTTGTCATCGACGCTTCAGGACGCGGAACCCTGAAAGATCCTGGTCTGCAAGCTACGCTCCAGATACCGCAGCTCGCGATTCGCAATCAGACCATCAGCAACATAAAGCTGGTTGCCGGGGTTGCGAATCACCTGGCGAAATTCACCTTCGATTCTGACGCGGTCGGAACCCATGCAGCCTCACAGGGTACGATTCGACTGACCGGCGACTACCCGGCAGACATTTCCGCCAACACGCAACCAATTCAATTTCAGCCGTTGCTCGCGATGTATGCTCCGGCGCAAGCCGCGAATTTGTCCGGACAAACTGAACTCCACGCCACATTACGAGGACCGCTCAAACGAACAGATCAACTGGAAGCTCACGTTGAAATTCCACAGCTGAGCTTGAACTACAAAAACGCTATCAAGTTGGCTGCTGCCGCTCCGATCCGCGCGGACTACGTACGCGGCACGCTCGATGTGAAACGTTCGTCTATTCGCGGAAACGGCACGGATTTAACTTTTCAGGCCAATGTGCCCCGGGCGAAAGATGCTCCCGCTTCAATTCTTTTGCAAGGCAGTGTTGACCTGCAGCTTGCCCAGCTCTTCAGTCCAGACATCACCAGTGGCGGGCAACTCCGGTTTGATATCGACTCTTACGGCCGTCGCTCCGATCCGACGATTCAAGGCCAGGTAAAGATCGTCAATGCCAGCTTCGCGCAGACAGGCGTGCCGCTAGGTTTGAGCAATGGGAACGGGACGCTGACACTTACCCGAGACCGCCTGAACATTACCGAATTCAAAGGTCAGGCAGGCGGGGGGACAGTCACAGCCAGTGGCGGTTTGATTTATAAGCCGCAGGTTCGTGCCGATTTCGCCATGAAAGCGGAAGGCGTCCGAGTGCTTTATGCCCAAAGCATTCGCGCAACCGTGAGTTCAAATCTTGCGTTTACAGGGCAATCCGACAATTCACTGTTGCGTGGGCAAGTGAATATTGACCAGCTTTCGTTTACGTCTGGGTTTGATCTCACGAGCTTTGCCGGACAACTTGGCGGAGGAGCCGAGTCACCACCGACCGTGGGCGGTATGACCGACAATCTGCATCTGGACGTCGCACTCCAGACACCCGGCGGAATTAATCTGAGCAGCCGGGATTTGAGCCTGGCCGGATCAGCCGACTTGCACCTCCGCGGAAGCGCATCGCAACCAGTGGTACTTGGCCGCGTGAATCTCACCGATGGAGATCTCATCTTTAATGGGAACCGCTATCTGGTGCAGCGGGGAACCATTGATTTTCGCAATCCCACTCGGACAGAACCGGTCGTGGACATCGCCGTGAACACGACCATCCAGCAATACGATATTCAAGCGCACATCTGGGGTCCGGCCGACCACTTGGCGACAAACTATTCTTCTGATCCGTCGCTACCGGCATCGGACATTATTAATCTCATTGCGTTTGGCAAGACCAGTGAGGCAAGCGCAGCAAATCCATCACCCTCCGGTGCACTGGGCGCGCAATCACTCGTCGCTTCCCAAGTAAGCAGCCAGGTTACAAGCCGAGTTTCTAAACTCGCAGGAATTTCTCAACTCTCAGTCGATCCCAGTTTAGGCAGTAGCCAGCAAAGCCCGGGAGCGCGCGTCAACATACAGCAGCGGGTCACAGGAAAGATATTCGTTACCTTTTCTACCGACGTTACTGCAACCCAGCAGCAAGTAATACAGGTCGAATATCAGGCAAACCGCCGGACTTCGATCAAGACTGTGCGCGATCAGAACGGTGGATTCTCGTTGCAAACCAGCTTTCGTAAAGAATGGTAAATTCTTTTCCAACAAAGATGTACTTCCTATTGCTTCCTAATCTCCCCTAACCAATTCTTAACAAAGCGCTCATCATCCTGCAAAACACGTGTCCATAGAGTGTTTAAGCGGACAGCCGTTTTCGTTTCGATCGAATTACAAACGTGAAAGAGCGTATCGGCAAGCCCCGCGAAATTACACTCGGAGGAATTAATGCGTGACTTTAGACTTCCCCATAAATTGGCGGTACTCGCAGTCTTAGCCGCAGTTAGCCAGTTAAGCACGGCGCAGGAGATCAAAAAGGTTTTCATCATCGCGATGGAAAACCACAACTGGAGTCAACCTGCAAATAAATTTACCGGCAGCCCCCAACAGATCTTTCAGAATCCCAACGCGCCATTCATCAACAGCCTTGTGAGCGGGACGGCATTCGCCGTCGTGAACGGACAAGTCGTCCCCATCAGTGAGCAGGTCGCTTACGCAACCGCTTACCACAATGTTTTGGCTGCTCCGAGCGGAAACAATCCGGACATTCATCCTTCGGAACCAAACTATATTTGGGCCGAGGCGGGGGACAATTTCGGTGTGTTGAACGACAACGATCCCTTCGCCGCGAACGGACCAACGAATCAAAACACGACCGATCACCTGAGCACTTATTTAACGAAAGCAGGAAAGACCTGGAAGTCCTATCAGGAAGACATTGACCTGGACAGCAGCAACGGGCAGCTCATCAACGTTCCTCTGCCGCAGGACCAGTGGACTGTTCCTCTCGCCAGCTTCGCGGGATTGTTTGGCAGCGGCCTGAACGATTTCAACGGCTCCAACCAATTTAATTACGCTGCGAAACACAACCCGCAGGTGTTCTTTACGGATACGAACGGCGGCAACGATCCGAGCACGTCGAATCCGTTGGCCAGTCACTATGCACCGCTGCAACAATTCTTTGTCGATCTAGCCAACAACAACGTCCCGGACTACACATGGATCACTCCCAACCAGTACAACGATATGCACACCGCGTTGGCTGCTGGCTATAAGGGGCTGACTGGTGATCCGGCTAAAATCCTGCAGGGCGACGATTTCCTCAGTCAGGTCGTGCCGGTGATCATGGCATCAAAGGCATATCAGGACCATGGTGTGATCGTTATCTGGTTCGACGAATCGGAAGGCACTGGCGCGTCCGGCGAACTCGAAGACGATTTTAACCACACAATTCCCGAGATCATTATCTCGTCGCGCGCTCACAAGAACGTCAACGGAATTCCATACGCGAGTCCGCTCAACTACACGCACTCATCAGATTTACGTACGTGGCAGAACGTGTTCCATGTCGGGCCGTATGTCCGCGATGCGGCAAACGCAGTTGATCTTTCCGACTTGTTCCAGCCGGGCACGATTCCGAAGAAGCCGTAGTCGTAACTCTCACTACGACGCGTTGCGACAATTAGCGCAGAGGCTTTGGTCTCTGCGCTTTTGTTTCGCCTGACTATCTGTGACACGAAACACGAAGGACATGTACTTTCGTTTTCTCTTCGTGCTGTTTTCAATTGGAGGTAAGTAGATCCAAACGTATGATCCCTCCCAACGAACTCTGGTTTTCTTGCAGTTCATTTTTACGCTGGAGATGTTGGGATGAGATTTTCCACGCTGTGTCTCGCCTTGTCTGTATTTGCATTTACCGTCCTCCCCGCATTCGCGGGCGTATATGTCACGCTTCCTGCTAGCGCCACGGTTTCAAGTCCAACAACCACCTCGGCCCTTTCGCCAGTCCATTTTGTTGCGACAGCCACTTCGCCAGCATGTTCGAAGGGTGTAGGGGCCATGGGCATTTACACTGCTCCGTACAAGCTGGCTTATAGCGTGCAGGGCGCGAAGCTTGATACCAATCTCGCTTTAGGCGCTGGAACCTATGACATTGCCGTCCAGGAATGGGACAACTGCGGCTGGTCATCGAAAGCGACTCTGACGCTTACAGTCGGAACATCTAGCGTTCCGAAGACAACCCCGCCGCCCGCAGGAACGACGTTCGCCAATCTGCAAAGCCAGAAGGGCTGGTCAGGTTACGCGCTTCTGCCCCCAAGCTGGGGAATTTGCTCCACCTGTACTTCCACAGGTTCACGACTGTCGTGGTCGTGGAAACAGGGCGTGAGTTCGCCTTCGATGGATGGCCTTACCACATCCAGCTATTACGGCGGTGGAACAGTGAAGTGGGGCGATGTGTTGTGGAACAATCACCTCATCGGTGCGTTCTCTTCGCAAGGAATCTCCGACTCTAACCACACCCTCGTTCCCACGCTGCACAATTTCACCTACGACGTTTATTTCTGGGTTAAGGACGCCAGCGTTTCCCAGGCAATGGAGTTCGACATAAACCAGTTCACGGGTGGGAAGTCATACATCTGGGGTCACGAGTGCCGAATTGCCGGCGGACACGAATGGGATGTGTATGACAACGTAAACAAGCGATGGGTGCCAACCGGAATTGCCTGCAACCCCATGAGCGGCGCCTGGAACCACTTGGTCATCAATGTCCAAAGGACTTCGACTAACCAGCTGCTATTCAAGACGATTACGTTGAATGGAAAGACCGGGACTGTCAACCGTACTTATGCGCCAACCAGCACCAGTTGGAATGGCGTCACCATCAACTATCAGCTCGACGGCAATAGAAACGGCACGCCATATACGGTTTACCTGGATAAGTTAAACTTTACGATTCAATAACGTCGCCGCCCAACTTGCGCTTCAGGGCCCGGGCCTGAATCGACGGAGATTTCAAGGCTGACGTTTTATGGCGTTGGCGAGGGTGGCAGTTGGTGATGCAGAGCGTTCGAGCGATCAATAACCCACTGCGGGAACACGTGCGTGTTCTGGGGCGGACGGCCGCGTGTGATGGCCCAGTGGTCAATCCAATTTGTGCCCTCTTCACCGACGTATTCATCCGACATACTGTACGCGGCATCGCCGAGCGCGTCCTGTAAGGTGATGAACTGATACCCGCGCTTACGCAGGAGATCGAGCAACTCGCCAATGTGATCGGCTTCGAGCCAATTGCCATGCAGCAGGATGATCTGCTTGGGCTCATATCCGATCAACTCTCTTGAGAACTTCTCGTAATAATCGAAAACCGCCGTCGTATAAGAAAGGTAGGAACTGACAAGTTGCTGCTGAAGTGCTGTGTCGTCGCGACGTCGGGCATCGTCGTAAACGCCGGCATACATCCAGTCCCACGCATCCATCGTGATGGGTGCGATGCGGTAGCCTCGTTCGGCGAGAAAAGCTTCGGCTTGTCGCCGTGTTTCGAGGTCTCGCCCTACGTCCAAGTATGGATGCCGAAAATAACGGAGATGCATTTTGTGCTGCTCCAGCAGCATTCGAGTAACCGTCTCGCCCCGAACCACTTCTTCTTCCCAATCTTGGAGAGAGACGCGGTTCAAAGACGTATGGCTGTACGTGTGATTGCCCAGTTCAAAGCCGTAGTCGAGCCACATGTTTAGTGCTGTTATGCGGTCGTCAACCTCGCCCATTCTGAAGAGCTTTTTCTCATTTACGAAACCCACTGCGGGCACCTTTTGATCGCGCAAGGTGGTCAGCAGTTTGGTTGTCATCTCCAGGATTTCGCTGCCCGACATGTGGTCCGCTGCGCCGGCGGGAAGATCGTCGATGGTGATGGCGATCTCGCGGTGGGTAGCGCTCTGCGCAACGCACAATAAAGCATTCGCACTGAGCATGAGAATGAAAACCAAACCGCGCGTCGCGAATTTACCCGTCACTGGATTCCTCGTTTACACACTCAGTTCAAGCCCGGGACTTTGCCCCGCAGGACCGTCACCGAGGCCTTGGGCAAAGTAAAGACAGTTTGAGATTCTGCGCTGATCGTGTTCGCGACCGGCGGACCATCGGGATCAGCATGGCTGTTCGGCCCGTCGTTGATCCATACATACTGTTCGCTACCAAACGTGACCAGCGTGACTGGGCCATCAAATGACATGTCGCGTTTAGTTTTCGAGTCGCTGAATGTGACCCGAACCTGATGCGGGCTGTTCTCGTCACGATTGACCAGCATGAGAGACCAGTTCCCGTCAGGACGATGCACAGCATACGAGGTCACCAGCGTACTCCCATTGACGTCTTTAACATCAGATGAAGAGGCGGCCATCTGATGCATGCCAGCGCGGTGCTGCACCCATTCCAGATTTATCATGTGTGCAGCAAAATAGGGTGATGTATAACCCTTGATGTTGTAGCGCTCGTCCGAAACGAAGTTCGACCAGGACGACCAGCCAAGACAAGTGTTCTGAACGCCCTGAGGCTGAATAGGCGAATGGTAGAACGCTGCGCCACCGCCTTCGAAGAACGAGCCAACGTTGTCCGCCAGCCACAATGCGGCAAAGATCGTGGTCATCGGGCCGGTCAGCCTCCATGAGAGATGGTTTTCCGTAACCATCAGCGGCACATTCTGCGGGACACCGTCGTCGCGCCACACCTGCAGGATGTGCTTCATCAATTCTGACTCGGTGTAGAGGGATTTCCATGTGATATTGCAAGGCTCAAAAGGGTAATGTTCGAAGGAAACGAATGCGAGATCGGACAATCTGCCGTGCGATTTCAAGTAATCGACGAACCGGCCCATCCATGAGGTCCGGCCTTGTGCATCCGGCCAGAGAGTAATGTCTTTGGTCACTCCCTCGAAAATCGGCCCGCCCAGCTTGAGTTTGGGATCAACTTTGTGCAACGCCGCAGTCCATTGGAGGTAAAGAGCCGCGTAGTCCTCCGGCATGGCGTGCTTGCCATCAGGCTCTTCGCCCATTTCGATGTAGCCGATCTTGTATCCTCGCTTTTCTATGTATGCAATCTGCGCGGCAGCATCATCCGGGGTGCCGTAAAGCATGGTGACCGGAATCATGGCGGGTAAGTTGTTGGTGAGTCCGCTGGTGAAGAGAAGATCGAACCCGGTGTGCTGATAGCCACCGCTGTCGTTTACGTCGTCGGCCGAGTGCCAGGGATCGATGGAGGAAACGCAGTAAGTCGTCAGTTCTTCAGTGGGCGCCTTTGGAACTTCAGTGAATTTTCCGCCGGCATCGCTGATTCCTGCGGCGATCTGCTGAATAGCGTAACCAACACAATTGCGGACATCTTCTGAGCCATGCTCGTCGCAGGTGTTGGACGACTCGGTCATGAGCACGCGAAGATAGCGAGTGGAAACTGACGCCTCA